>SYJA01000009.1 GCA_005798555.1 Actinomycetota bacterium | reverse complement strand
GTACGCTTTTGCAGTTCGCGGGTGCGCACGATGTGTCGGGCCCAGTGCACCGGCTGTTCAACACTGCCGAACATGATGGTCACGTTAGACCGAAGGCCGATCTCGTGCGCAATCTCATGGCACTGTAGCCACTGTTCGGTAGTGACTTTGTCCGGGCACAAGATCGCGCGGATTTCATCATCCAAGATCTCCGCCGCAGTACCCGGCAGGGAGCTCAATCCCGCTTCCTTCATTCGGCCTAGGTATTCCCGTAGTGGCTCACCCAGCCGGCGCGCACCCTCGGTTACCTCAAGGGCGGTGAAGCCGTGGATGTGCATCTCAGGTACCGCGTCCTTGACCGTCCGACAAACCTCGACGTAGTAGTCGCCGTCGAAATCCGGGTGGATTCCACCCTGCAGGCAAACCTCAGTCGCACCAAGTGCAGCCGCCTCGCGCACGCGGTCGGCTATTTGATCATTGGTCAGCAGGTACGGTGCACCACGTAGATTCAAGGACAGCGGGCCCTTTGAGAAGCCGCAAAAAGTGCACTTGAAGGTGCAGACATTCGTGTAGTTGATATTACGGTTGTGGACGAACGTGACTTCGTCGCCAGTTACCTGTGCCCGCAGTTGGTCGGCATAGGCTGCAACCGCAGCGACCTCGGCGCCACGGGCCGTGAACAAGGTAGTGATTTGGCCTACATCTAGTTCCTGGCCAAGCTCAGCTGCAGCCAATACTTCACGTATCGGGCCGCCAACGGCTGCCAGCAGCGTTGATGCGCCTATTAGCGCCATCGGCGCCCGATCCGCACCGGAGTACCAGGTGGTTGAGCGCCGCCCTATCTGCACCACTTCAGCGCCGGTCCCGACATTCGCGGCCGCCTCGTGCCGCTCGGGGAAGGTGGCCCCCGGATCATCACGGCCGAACCCTTGTGCATCACTTCGGTCAAGTACCGCAAACCGCAGATTCTCATCCAGCCAACGGTTTGGATCAAGGGCAAACTCCGGGTAGATCGTCAAGCGCGGCACCAATGACATCCCACGCGACTGCGCCACCGCGCGCAGCGAGGAGATACTCGGCCACGGTTTTTCCGGATTGACATGGTCGGCGGTTACCGGGGAGATCCCACCGAAGTCATCGATACCGGCCTCGATCAACACGGTTGGGTCATCAACCAAGTTCGGTGGCGCCTGCAGGTGGACATCAGCTGGCAAAATACTGCGCGCCAGGGCGATGGCGTCAACTAGATCAGCCTCCGAGCACGCTGGGTGCTCGCGCATCAAGGTGCCAGGTTTTGGAACGAAGTTCTGGACTATCACCTCTTGGATATGCCCGTACCGCTGATGGGCAGCCGCAATCGCCTCCAACGCCTCGATTCGGTCGGCTCGGTTCTCCCCGATCCCGACCAAGATGCCGGTCGTGAATGGGATCGCCAACTCACCGGCAAACGCCAAAGTCGCCAAGCGACGTTCGGGAGTCTTGTCGGGGGCGCCGCGGTGGGCCGATAGGTCAGCCCGTAGGGACTCAATCATCATGCCTTGGCTGGGTGCCACCTGACGAAGGGTTGCGAGGTCGGCGGCGTTGAGCGCACCGGCGTTGGCGTGCGGCAACAGGCCGGTCTCCTCCAAAACCAGTTGGCACATGGCGGCCAAATAATCGACGGTGGTGCGGTAACCGTTGGCGGTGAGCCACTCCTGCGCCACCGGGTACCTGGCCTCGGGAAACTCCCCTAATGTGAAGAGTGCCTCATGGCAGCCGGCGGCGGCGCCTTGACGAGCGATCTCGAGGACGTCATCTGGGCTTAGGTACGGCGCCGGTAGGTGCGCTGGCGATTGGGCGAAGGTGCAGTAGCCGCAGCGGTCGCGACAGAGCATGGTGAGCGGAATGAACACCTTTGGGGAGTAGGTGATCACCGTGCCCACGAGTCCCTCCAGTAAAGCCATAGGCGCAGATCTTCGCACATCTCGCAAATGGCCCTTGACCGCGCTGCAACGAGCGGGGGCGGCCGGTTCACTCTCCGCAAGCTACCGGCCCCAAACCAACATCGGTCTGAGGCCAGTAACGGGCTTTAAACACCCCACCTAACGGTTGGGACAGGTGCTACTCTTCATTACCCTCAAAACACGCATACGTTGGCCGGCCGATACCACCAGAAGTGGCATAGGAGGGGTTTAGGGTGCCGCCGATACCACCCGCACCCGGGCGCACCCAACCAACACCAAGTGCCAACCGAGCACTGGCCACCGAACTAACCGGGGCACTAACTTCCACACTAGGCATTTCATTCTCCTTGACTAAGGGGTTGCGGCCCGCGGCTGAACCACTACCCAACAGGAACACCGCACCCGCCAAAAGGCAATAGCAAAACGCGAACCGACCGCTAATTCGATGGCCGAGCACGACGCTTAAGCCAGTTCGAGGCCCGGCGGCTGTTTGCGGGGCCCGAGGAGTTATTTGCTACCTCATAGCCGGAGCCCGCCACCTTGATCTTCATAGGTATACGCCTTAAAGGCCGTGACGGGAGCGATTGTGACTTGTGACACGCTAAATCCGGCTTTCCCGTGAACAATTTGTTAATTGACGCACAAACACCCCTGTTTTGTTCGAGGACGCAACAATTGTGCGGGAGAATGAAACTGATCAAGGAGCAGACCCGCTCACCGATCAAGGCCTTTCGGGAAAACCCCAAATAGGCCGGCAGGGAAGTTACTAACAAGGAGTGACCCAAAGTGAGACCGTTTGCCCAGATATTCGCAACCATGTTCGACCGCGAACCCCAAGGCCGCGGGGCAGCAAAGCGCCGCCAAATTCACCGGGAATGGGATCGGCAACGCGCCCGTGCCCTGAGCCCATCTGATCGCGATGAGATCGACGCCATTTTCGCGCGCCACCTCTAAAAACTGCAGCGCCCAAGCCCGGCCGGCCAATCCCCCGGCCCGCTGGGCTCGGGGCGCCAGTTACGCCCAATCGTTTTCGGCGGCCAGCCGCAAGGCCAAGGCGGCAATCGTAAGTGCCGGGTTTTGCGCACCCGATGAGGGGAAGAACGCGGCATCGGCGACATACAGGTTCGCTACTTCGTGGCTGCGACCCAGCCCATCAACCACGCTGGTATCGCGGTCGGTGCCCCCAACCGCGGTACCGCACATGTGGCTGTTCATGTCGATGGTGAAACGCTGCTCGAAAATACCGACGTATCCCACCGCGCGCAGCAACTTGTGGGTCTTGGCTAAGAGGAGTTCGTGCCGATCGTAGTTGGTGCGCTCCCAACGAACCACGATCTGCCCGGTGGGGGTCACACTCACCTGGTTAGTCGGCACCGGTAAGTCTTCGGTCATCACCAGCAGCTCCAGGCTGTGGCGGGCTAACCTGTTCAGCACTGACAAGGGCGCACGGGTGGCGTGCGTCTTCATCATGGACCCTTGTACTTTTCCGATCAGCTGGATCGAACCACCCGGAAACCCGTCGCCCATATCGTCATAGAAATCATTGACAGCGAATGTCTTCTGGAAGATGACATCGTTCTTTCGGCGAGGATCAATCGCGGCAAGGTGGGTGTTGTTATGCACCATGTAATTGCGGCCGACAAGGTCATTGGAATTGCCAACCCCTTTAGGCCAGCGATCATCGAAGCTGCGCAGCATCAACGCGGCGGTGTTCGCCGCGCCTGCGGCAAGTACAAAGCTGCCACCGGTGATCTCGATCGGCTCACCCGCGCACTCCCCGACCAACCGAGTCACTCGATCGGTGCCTTCGGTGTCGATTCGATCGATTCGGGTATTGGTGAGTAATCGAACGTGGCCGCCGGCTAAGGCCGGGCCCAGAGCACAGGTCTCCGCATCGGATTTCGCCCCCAGCCGGCAGGGGAAACCGTCGCAGGTGCTGCACCTAATGCAGGAGCCTCCCGGGGCAAGGTCAACTCCCATCGCGGTGCTCGACGGATGCACGCCCTGCTTCCTGAGCCGATCGATGACCACCTGCACGTACGGCTCATGCGCAAGTGCCGGATAGGTGAACGGTTGGCTCCGCCAGGACTGGGTCGGGTCGTCATCGGTGGCTCCGTGCACCCGGTATAACGCCTCCGCCTGCGAGTAGTACGGCTCGATATCGGCGTACCGAAATGGCCACGCGCGCGAGACCCCGGCCGGGAAGACGGTCTGCTCGAAATCGCGCTCCCGAAGGCGTGGCAGGCTGGCGCCATAAACCTTGGTGTTACCGCCGACCACATAGTGCACCCCGGGACGAAACTCCCCGCCAGCCGCGTTCCACCAAAGGTCAGGTGGTTTATAGCGGCGCCCCGAAAAAACCTCCTCCGGTGACCAGTTCGCCGGCTCCCGCGGGAGGTAGTCACCGCGTTCGACCACGAGGACACTGATGCCGCGGCGGGCCAGACCCCAGGCCAAGGTGCCACCGCCCATGCCACTGCCGACTATCACCACATCAGCAGAGTCGGTGTGCATGCCCACATCTAACCGCGAGACACTTGCCGCATGACCACGCCGTTAGCAATTGGTACCAGGATTCTGGCCGGCTCCTTCCTCACCAGCGGCCTAGTTCACTTGGTGCGTCCCGCTATCTTTGAGCCGTTGCTGCCAAGGGCCCTACCGGCGCACCGCGAGATCATCTATGCCAGTGGCGTTGCCGAGATCGTCTGCGGGGTCGGGCTTCTAACCCGGCAACGCTGGGCCCCTATTGCTTCAGCGACTTTGCTGGTCGCCGTTTGGGCGGGTAACTGGGAGTACGCCCTCAGCGTGCAGCGCTCAGAGCGCACCAGCACGGCCCACAAGGTCGGCGCGTGGCTTCGAGTGCCAATGCAGATACCGATGATCCGCACCGCCTGGAAATCACGCCCGCTTCCCGACCTGATTACTTCCGACTGATTGACGCTAGGTACTCCGCGATGCCGGCGCGGATCATCGGGTCGTGCCACGTCGCGCGGATTTCGGCATCGAACTCCGGTTCTGCAACATTCATGCGCTGCACCGCCTCGAACTTCAAAGTTCGCTTAGCTAGCGAATAGGTAGCGGCCGGGACGGCAGCCAATGCACTGGCGCGCTCGATCGCCGCATCTAGCAATTTCTCCGGTTCGATCACCGCATCGAGAAAACCAATTTCATAGGCCCGTTGGGCGTCGATTAGGTCGCCGGTGAGCACCAGGGACTGGGTGTAATGACCCAGGCTGTGGCGGGCAATTTCGCGCAGGATCGACGGGATCGGCACGCCAACCTTGAGTTCGGTCATGCCGGTGAGCCCTGCCGACATCAGCCTCAGGTCACAGGCAGCGGCCAGCATGAAGCCGCCCGCAATCGCATGCCCGTCAATTGCGGCGATTACCGGTCGGGGGTGTAGAAACACGTCCAAAATTGCCCCGGACAACAGGTCCAAGAACTCAGTGGTGTAATCAAGTCCTTCTTCCATGAGCCTCTTTAGGTTCACTCCAGCTGAAAACGCTCTGCCGTTACCGGTGAGCACAATTGCATCGGTCAGCGGTACCGAGCTAAAGCTCTCGGCGATTGCCGTCATGAACTCAAGATCGATGACATTTACTTTCGCGTAGTCCATGCGGAGCACGCTCACATTGCCAAGGCGCTCGGCGGTGATCATCGACTCCCTTTCGTCGCAGTCAGCAGATCATGAGCTAAGTGACAAAGTGGCGGCCGCGAAAAGTGCGAGCGCCACCCCCACCAGCTGGATCTTACTGAGTCGCTCCTTGATGATGAGCCAGGCCAAGATCACGGTGGCCACCGGGTAGAGCGAGCCGATCACCGCTACAACCGATAGTTGGCCGCGCTGCGCGGCCAACTGGAACACCCCATTGGCGAGCGCATCCAAAATGCCCGAGACGATGACAAGTAGCCACGGGAACCCTTGGCGCACGAACGGTCGAGCGAAAACCACTAGTACCGTCAGCAAGATCAGCGTGGATACCCAGCGCCCGAGCGTGGCGGCCCACACCCCGGAGTCAGCCGGCGCCGAACCGATCGCGGTCAGGTACAGGCCGATGGCCACCCCACTGGCCACCGCCAATCCAATGGTTGACATTGTCACCTTTGCTTGCTCGCCGGTCTCCCGGCTCACCAGCACCACGGCCACCCCGGCACAAAGAATTCCGAAAATGGCCAGGGCCGAAAGCGACTCCCCGCGCGCGAGCCCCACGAAAACCGGCACCGCACCGGCCAGTACCGCGGTGACCGGCGAGACGATACCCATGGGGCCGTGCACCAAGGCGAGGTAGAGCAAGCCGATCCCCAGTGCGCCGATGCCGCCGGCCACGGTGCCCCAGACAAGTACCCCGGTCGATATCTCGCCGGGGATTAAGAACAGCGCAAAACAGGTCACCACCACCGCACCAGCGGGGTAGGACACCGCCAGTACGTGCACCGGTCCGGCCCGCCTTGCGGCCAAGCCACCCATGAAGTCGGCTACCCCCCAGGTGAGGCTCGAGGCCAAGGCGAGCAGGGCACCCATGCTCCTTGGCCCCCCTTACCCGATGCTCACCGATTAACCCGAGCACATCCTATTCAGGTGCCGATTCAACTGCTTTTCGGCCGCCGGGCCACGGCCGAGATGGCAGCGTCGATGGCCATCAGGATCAGCGCCAAGATGACTGCGACAACAGCGATCACCACGATAAATGTCAGCACGCTCGCTAGGCCCTTAGTCGCGACATCCAAGAACGGATACGGATAGGCACCGATCACCGCCCCGCGGATCAGCGCAAATGCCGCCCAAGCCACCGGGATGATCAACGACAGGGCGATCACCTTCAAATTGATCCAACCGCGGGGCCCGACAATAAGCCAGACCAGCACCGTGAGGATCGGCGTGGTCACATGCTGGAGTCCATTGGAGAAGAAGTCCAAACCCTCATGCTTAACCCCCTGCCCCAGCAGCAGATTGTAGAGGATCCCAGTAATGATGATCATAATTAAGGAGTCGAGCCGAAGTACCCGCATCAATCTGCTATCGCGCCCGGGGCGAATGAACAGCAAGGTCAGAACTATTGCCACGATGAGATTGCTTAAAATCGTGAAGTAGGTGAACCAGTCGAATACCCGGCCGACCAAACCGTCAAGGCCGACCGGGTTATTGCCGAGCTGGGTTGGATCCGTGGTATTCGGCGGGTAGTAGCCGCTGGCATGTAGCGAAAAGGACAGCAGCACCCCGCACCAGGCCACCAGAGCGTTGATTCCGAATAGGGTTTTCGCCAACTTGGTCGGCCGGGGTCTCGCTTCACTCATCGCTTCGCCATTCACTCATAGCAAGGCAATCTAGGCCCCCCGGCCGAGGGTCTGCGGCCAAATCGCCGAAGGTGTGCAAAGGTTCGTTATGGAAAATCCTGGAAAAACTGAATCTGGCTCGAACACCTGCGTTCAACTGGCCCGCCGACCCGCAGGTTTACCGGTGGCAGCAGACTGGCGCATCGAAGCCGCTTCGATCGCGGTGCCCGGCCCCGGCCAGTTCCTGGTCCGCATCACGATGATCTCCTTGGATCCGGCCATGCGTGGCTGGCTCGATGACCGCCCCTCCTACCTGCCCCCGGTGGCAATCGGTGAGGTCATGCGCGCCGGGGCCGTCGGCGAGGTAATCACCTCGCACCACCCTAAGTTTAAAATCGGTGACCTCGTGCAGGGAAATTTCGGTGTTCAGGAGTACGCGGTATCGGACGGCACCGCGGTAACCCGCATTGATCCGAAACTCGGCACCCCATCGATGTACCTCGGAGTGCTGGGTATGACCGGCATGACCGCGTACTTCGGCTTCTTTGACCATGGGCGCCCGCGCGCCGGCGATACGGTAGTGGTTTCCGCGGCGGCCGGCGCCGTCGGCTCCATCGTGGGACAACTTGCCAAGATCAACGGCTGCCGCGCCATCGGCTTGGCCGGTGGGCCAACGAAGTGCGATCTGGTCGTTGATGATCTTGGCTTCGATGCTGCGATCGATTATCAGGGAGCAAATCTGCGTGAAAGTTTCCAGCAGCACTGCCCCGCCGGCATTGATGTGTATTTCGACAATGTCGGCGGTGCGATTCTAAATACTGCACTTGGCCAGTTGGCAATGCATGCGCGCATCGTCATTTGCGGTGCTATCTCGCAATACAACGCCGAATCCGTTACCCCAGGGCCGTCAAACTATCTAGCCTTGCTAGTGCGCCGGGCAACGATGCAGGGTTTCTTGGTCTTTGATCACGCTAATGAATACGCGATTGCCCGCAAGCGCTTGGCCCAATGGGTCAAGGAGGGCAAGATCATCGCCCCGGAGACCATCGTGCCCGGCAAGATCACCGACTTCCACGAGGTGTTCATGAGGCTGTTCGCCGGCGACAACACCGGGAAGTTGATCCTCGAGCTGAACCCCTGATACTGGCCGTACCAAGCAGCTGCCGTGGCAATGCCGGAATTGGGCAACTGGCGAATGTTCAACGACGACAGCCGGGACAGACACGGTTGGGCTCCCGGCTGGACTTAGGCTTCGCCTTCAGCCCTCAGGTTAGGAGCGAAGGCTTTACGAGGTTGGCGGCCTGTTAGCGTTTTACTCGTGCCTTTTGGTGTTGCAGATGTTCTGATAGGGTTCGGTGCCGGCGGCGGCGCCACTTACGCAAGGGAAGGGAATAGACGTAATGTCGAAAAGTGAAGTGAGTGCCCCGGTTAGTTCCGCGGCCAGCGATCGGTTGATTCTTGGTGTTGGTTGGGCGCGCCCTGAGTTTGCCGGTATCGGCGGCACCCTGCGCCCTGCTTCGGGTCCAGGCAACTACGACCCCAATTACTTTACGTGTTTTGAGAGTAGTGACGCGTAGCGCTGTTCCGATCACCTTTGGCAGGATCGACGCGAATCATTTGTTGCGCTGGCTGTGCTCGGCAACCAAGTCGGTGAAGCGCTGGGGGTCATAAAGATGTGGTTCGTGCCTTGCGCCGGGGAAGATAACTAACTGGCTTCCAGGCAGCAACTCATGGGCAGTAACGCCGTGGGTCATCGGAATCATCGGGTCAGCGTCGCCCCAGATGATCAGCACACTGCTGCCAGTAATCAGGTGAAGTTTTTCCAGGGCTGATACCCGTTGGCCCTTAACGTTTACGACACTGCGCAGGGTGGAAAGGAATGCGGTTCGGTGATGTTCATCGGCCAGCCAACTTGCTGTCTCGAGCGCACCAGGGCTAAGTGCATGCGGCGCTACCCCGACCCGCTTCAGTGCTCGTCCCAGCCAGGACGCGGCCGCTAGCGTTCGATCATTAATGGCAAAGCGAATGGCCAACTCCGAGCCCGGAAGCGCCGCGGCCCGAAGGCCGGTGAAAGCTTCGGCCCCGAGTCCGCCGCTGGAAACCAGGGCAATGCTCTGCACGCGCTCGGGGAACTGGTAGGCGAACTGCAGCGATACCCCGCCGCCTAATGAGTGCCCGACCAGATGAACGCGTGCGATACCAAGGTGATCCAGCAGATCGCGCAATGAGCTGGCAAGTGCGCCCAGGCTGTAGTCCCCGGCTTGCTTGGAGGATTGGCCGTGGCCGGGTAGATCCACCGTTAGGACGCCGGCCCCGGTGGCGGCCAGTCGCTCCGGGATATCCCCCCAAGTGATGGAACTGGACCCGATGCCGTGGATCAGCAGGATCGGAGCGTTCGCGCCGGCGATTTGGCGGTATGCCAGTTCGCGGCCGTGCTGGGCGAGTACCGCGCCCGCATTTACCTCAGGCATGTCACCCGCCTCCCATACATTCCACCGATCAAGCCAGCCTTACCAATGAGTAACTTACTACACCGTAACTTACTACACCGTAGGTTCATGCCAAGCACGTACACGCCACCGGGTGTCAGCAGCATGCAAGAATCACCAGATGACGGGTTGGTATGCCACCACCATCATCGGCATTTCCCTCGGTCTTGTCACCTGGAGCGCCATCCTGCTGGTCACCCACCGGGCCCCGGACCTTGTCCTCGCACTCGGCGGGGTAGTCCTTGAGTTGCTGCTAATTGGGTTCCTCATAGGCGGCATCGTGCAAATGGCAGGTAGCGAACAAGATTTCGCCCGCGCCGAGTTCGTCGGCTACCTCTTGACCGGCACCGCCATCTTGCCGGCGGCGTTCATCTGGGCCCGTGGCGACAAAAGCCGGGCCGGCCTGGGCGTGATCGCGGTTGCATTCCTGGTGCTACCCGTTATTGTCCTTCGGGTGCAGCAGGTCTGGGCCGGGTCCGGTGTCTGAGCAGGGGCTGTCGCCCCGAATCCCCTCAACCGGCCGCGGCTTCGGCCGAGTCCTTGTTGCCATTTACGCGATTTTCGCCCTCGCGGCCACCGCCCGGTCGGTATTCCAAATCACGACGAAATTCAGTGAAGCACCACTTGCCTACCTGCTCTCGGCGCTGGCCGCCAGCATCTACGTGGTCGCGACCATTGCCTTGGCCCGCGGCGATCGAACCTCCCGGCGGGTGGCTGCCGGAGCCATCCTCATTGAACTGATCGGCGTTTTGACCATCGGGACCGCCAGCCTGGTCTGGCCCGGTGCCTTTGGCGTTGCCACCGTCTGGTCCGGGTTTGGCAGTGGCTATTGGTTTGTGCCGCTGGTTTTGCCGGTTGTCGGACTCTGGTGGCTCCGGCATACCCGCAGCCCCTAGTTGGCCAAAACAGGTGCCCCCGAGCCACCTAGTTCGCTATATTTACTTCCATAAAAATTGACTCAAAATCTACTCATTAGCTTTGACCAGATAAGCGCCTCGCGAATCTGATTGGATCGCCTTGATGCCGCACCCGTTGGCGCGTCGCGCAGGCGCAGAGTTCCTCGGCACCGCGATCCTGGTCGCTACCGTGGTCGGCTCTGGGATCATGGGCACCCTGCTTTCGGACAACCTCGCCGTCACCTTGCTGATCAACGCCGCCGCGACGGTCGCGGTTCTCGCCGTGCTGATCTGGACCTTCGGCCCCATCTCCGGCGCGCACCTCAACCCAGTGGTCTCCGGGGTCGAGCTGGCACGGCGGGAGATGCCGATCGGCGAAGGCGCCATCTATATCGCCGCGCAGATTATCGGTGCATGTGTCGGCGCGATACTGGCGAACCTGATGTTCGCCCTGCCCGCTGTTACCGCGTCCACCAATATCCGCACCGGTGGCAACATCTGGCTCGGTGAGATCGTTGCCACCGCGGGTTTGCTTATCGTGATCGGCGCGCTCACCCGAACCGGCCGCGGCAACCTTGGCGCGGCGATGGTGCCCGCGTGGATTGGCGCCGCCTACTTTTTCACCTCGTCAACATCGTTCGCGAATCCGGCAGTCACCGTCGGGCGCTCACTGACAGATACGTTTTCTGGAATCGCACCGGCTTCCGTACCGATGTTCATCATCTTCCAGCTGATAGGTGCCGCGATCGGCGCCCTGCTCACCGAGTGGTTCTACCCGCGTCGCGGTGTTGCACCCGAACCCCTTGACCTACCGGGGGCCATCCACCACGGTCCGCACGAGTAATTACCGGCATTAGGTGACCGGTCAGGCACAAACCCTCAGGCGCGTTTTCGCACCTTGATAACGCTCGGAGCGTTATTCTGCGAGACACAACGATTGGAAAAGCCGGGTTCGATGTACGTGCCATCGTAATAAATCGCCACCTTGGCCGACTGACCGCGGAAGTCAAATGTTGCACGCACGGTGCCCGCCGGGTACTGGAAGGTTTCCTCAACCGGGAAGGCTATGCGCAGCAGCCCACTAGCTGGGATGGCAGTCGAACTGCCACCACCTACTACTGTGTAACCCCAACCTGAATATGGCGTGAACCGCATTGTCGTCGCGGACCAGTTGTTGGCATCCGATGGGTGACATTGGATCACGATGTCAAAGGAGAGGGAGGTGATTCGCCGGTTGGCGATGCGAAAATCCACTGCTTCGGTGGTCCCGCTCACCGGTAGC
>SYJA01000063.1 GCA_005798555.1 Actinomycetota bacterium | reverse complement strand
GCCGGCCGCCTCATGGTGCTGCGGGTGGAATCCGAATCCGCGCCGACCGCACTTGTGATGTCCTATCCGGGAATGATCGGCCTTTGCGGCGCCGGTGCCGGTGGCCTTGGGGTTGGGGTGAATGCGCTCGAGCAGTTTCAGGCTGATGGCCAGGGTTTGGCCGTGGCTTTCATCACACGCCACCTGCTTTCCTTGACCACCCTTACCGAGGCCGAGACATTCTTGACCGGTGTGCCGCATGCCGCCGGTCAGTCCTACACCGTGTCGGCTGCCGATGGCACCGCTACCTGGGAGTGTGGGCCAGGCCAGGTGGTACTCGCAACTGCATCTGGTGCACCGGAGTGCGCGCACACTAATCACCTGCTGGCCGACCCGGCGAACTCGACCAGATCCTCACTGCACCGCCTTGCCACTTTGACGCAGGCTTTAGCAGCCGGCGGTGACCTTCGAGCGACTCTATCCCGCGATGTAGTGCTCACCGACCCTAAGACATCCAATGCGGGAGTCACCTTCGCGGCATTTGCCGCTAATTTGTCCGACGATCACGTTGACTTCGCCGATGGTCGCGAACTCCGGGCTGGGGCGCCAACTTGGGAGTCCATCAATTTCTTGGCTAGCGAGAATCACTAGCAAGATCGGCGATAACCGCCCGGCCTGACTCCAGGCGGGCCACCGGAACCCGAAATGGGCTCGCCGAGACATAGTCGAGTCCGGCCTCGTGAAAGAAGTGAATTGACTCTGGGTCACCACCGTGTTCACCACAAATCCCCAGCTTGAGATCTGGGCGCGTCTGCCGGCCTTCGCGGACCGCGATATCGACCAGACGTCCCACCCCATCAGCGTCCAGGGTCTCAAATGGCGAGATCGTCAGCACACCCTTTTCCAGATAAGCCGCGAAGAACGCTGCCTCCACATCATCACGGCTAAAGCCCCAGGTGGTCTGGGTCAGGTCATTGGTGCCGAAGGAGAAGAAATCGGCAACTTCGGCGATGCGATGGGCGGTCAGTGCTGCACGGGGAAGTTCGATCATCGTGCCGATCGGCATCGTGACCGGCCGGCCGGATTCAGCGCTGACTTCGGCAAGCACCTGCTCGATTTCCTCGCGAATGAGAGTCAGCTCGCGTGCTGAACCAACCAGCGGCACCATGATCTCGGCATTGGGACTGCCGCCGGCCGCCAATCGAGTGATTGTCGCCTCGGCCAGGGCCCGAACCTGCAAGGCGTACAGCCCGGGCACCACCAACCCCAACCGAACACCACGCAACCCGAGCATCGGATTCGACTCATGAAGTCGATTGACCGCGGCCAGCATTCGATCATCGGCGCGGTGGTCTAACCCCCGCTCCTGCGCCAGGGCGACGCGAACCATCAACTCGGCGCGATCGGTCAAGAACTCGTGAAGCGGTGGATCGAGTAAGCGGACGGTGACGGGCAACCCGTCCATGGCGGTCAAGATCTCGATGAAATCTTGACGCTGCAATGGCATTAGGGCCGCAAGCGCCACCTCCCGCTCCGCGGGGGTCTCGGCAAGGATTACGTGCTCAATCAACTCACGGCGCTCGCCAAGGAACATATGCTCGGTCCGGCAGAGGCCAATACCCTCCGCTCCGAGCAGCCGCGCCCGCACGGCGTCCTCCGGGGTGTCGGCGTTGGCGCGCACCCGAAGCTTTCGGACTTGGTCGGCATACTTAAGTAGGCGATCAACACAGGTGACAACCGCAGCATCATCTTCACTTAGCGAAGGCAGGACGGCATCAATCCCGTCGAGCAGGTAGCGGACAACCGGCGAGGACGAAACCGGCAATTCACCAAGAAACACCTCACCGGACGCACCGTCCAATGAGATGAAGTCGCCGTCGCGGATAGTGCGCATCGTGCCGTCCGGGGCCGTGACGGTCGCTAGCCCCTCGGTTTCCTTGACTATCAGGGCATCGGCGCCGCAGACCGCCGGTTTGCCCATCCCCCGGGCCACCACGGCCGCATGGCTGGTCTTTCCGCCGCGACTGGTCAAAATGCCGACCGCGGCCACCATCCCGGCAAGATCATCTGGGTTCGTTTCACGGCGCACGAGCACCACCGGCTGCCCGGTCTCCGCAAGTGCCACCGCCCGGGCCGGATCAAAAACCACCTGTCCGACAGCCGCACCAGGTGAGGCCGCAATCGCCTTGGTGATGAGCGTCCGATCACTGCCCAACTTGAGCTGCGGCACCAACAACTGCGAAAGCTGCGAGCCACTGACGCGGGCCAGGGCCTCATCCTCGGTAATCAAGCCCTCGTCCAAGAACTCACAGGCGATCCGAAAGGCAGCGCCCGCGGTTCGCTTGCCAACGCGCGTTTGGAGCATCCAAAGTTTCCCGCGCTCAACGGTGAACTCGATATCGCAAAGATCTCGATAATGGGTCTCTAGGCGGCGCATCGTCAGCGCCAATTGCTCAGCAACCTCGCGGTTTTGAACCGCAAGGTCAGCCAACGTCAAAGTGTTGCGAATTCCCGCTACTACGTCCTCGCCTTGTGCATTAGGTAGATAGTCACCGTAATGACCGGCAGACCCGGTGGCCGGATCGCGCGTGAATGCAACACCGGTACCGGAGCCATCACCTTGGTTGCCAAACACCATGGTGCAGATGTTCACGGCGGTTCCAAGATCGTTTGGGATTCGCTCACGACGTCGATACAGCTTTGCTCGTTCGCCATTCCACGACTCGAAGACCGCATGCACCGCGAGATCTAATTGCTTACGTGGATGCTGCGGAAACTCCCGGCCGGTTTGATCGCGGATGATCTCTTTGTAGCGCTCGACCAGGCGTTGCAGATCAACATCGTCAAGGGCACTCTCATTCGCCACCCCAGCGACCGTCACTGCATTCTCCAGCTCATTCGCAAATAACGCCGGCTCAACCCCCAATACCGTTCGACCGAACATGGATATCAGCCGACGGTACGAATCCCAAGCGAATCTCGAATCACCTGAAATATCCGCCAGACCTTTGACCGAGGCGTCATTTAGCCCGACATTTAAGATCGTGTCCATCATCCCCGGCATTGAGAACACCGCACCAGAACGCACCGATACCAAGAGCGGGTCATGTAGATCACCAAGGCGGCGGTTCAGCTGATCTTCCAACCGACGCAGCGCTGCTGTCACCTGCACCCGCAGGTTCACCGGCTCTTGACCGTGCAATAGGAACCACCGGCAGGCGTCGGTGGTGATCGTGAAACCAGGTGGCACCGGCAGCCCCAGGCGGGTCATCTCCGCAAGGTTCGCGCCCTTGCCGCCGAGTAGGCCCTTTTGCTCACGGCCGCCCTCGGTGAAGTCAAATACGTACCGGGTCTCTGCCATCTCTAGTTCATAAACAACAGGCGAACCCGACTGCTGCCCGCGCTAGCGCCACCGGGGGCGACATTCGTGAACTTGACCACCGTTACCCCGGAGTGCATCGGAACTACCAGCACCACCGTGCTACCTCCCTTACCCGGGATGGCCGCACTCGGTGCCACGTACTTAGGGTCAGAAACCGCCGCCTGCGCGGTGTTCATCAAGGTGGTGACCGTGTAGGTGTACCCGGTCGTGGCATTCGATGGGATTTTGAAGCGTGCGATATTGCCAGCCGGGACCTTAACGGTCTGGACACCAGCTTCCGGGATTGACTTCACCACGGTGACATTGTCCGCCGCACTCGCGACACCTGCCATTGGCACGGCAACCACCAGCGCGGCAACAGCCATGGCCAAGAAACCACGAACTCGCATAACACCCTCCATCTTGAGCCCCGTGACCGTTCGGCAGCGCACGTCTTTGCTGCCCGCTACCATACAAATATTCGGGGCGGCGCGCTCGAGAATGGCCGCGTTCCGCGAAGTTCCTGGTATGCCTCGGAGTAAACCTCTGACGGGTCATACCCATAGAACGCGGAGCGCGCCGCTCGCCGCTCCTGAGCCTTGAGCTCGCTTTCCGCCGCCCTAACCGGGTCAATGGGTCCGGAAGGAGCATTTGTCGCCGGATGCAAACTGTTGATCCAGGCCTCAAGCTCGGGCCCAGACTCACATGATTTGATCAGGCAGTAACGAGGTTCTGGGCCTACCTGCCACACCGAATGCCACATGCGCTCTGAGTCGACCACAAGCTGCGCACCCGCGAGCAGCGCCAACCGAGTTTCGGTGCTCGGGTCGAGAATGTCCGAGCGCAGAACCAGGTATGAATCCGGGTTATCCGTCAATTGCATAAAGGACCGAATAACCCAGCATTCACCCTACGGGTTCAGCCGATTGTTGTCATCAAGATGGGAGTTGTAGAGCGCATCGGCGTAGCTATTGGGCTGCAGCTCAATCACCCGGCACCGCCCGACGTTGGCACCAACGCCCTGGGCCCGGCGAGCCAAAGTCGGCGCCTTCGCTACTTGCGATGGGATCCAGATACCGTCCTTGTCGGCCTTTGGGGGGTCGGCATGCCAAAAGCCATTGCACTCAATTTGTCCTTGCGCGCTGGCCAGCGGGGCAAATCGCGTGTCGCCAGATGACTTCCAGTCAACGTACTCCAGGGATTGCCATTCAACCGGATCCAGCACGCCTCCGTATGAGTCAAGTACGACGTATCCAGTCTCCTCTCGAATCGTCATCCGGTAATGCGACATAGTCGACCTCCCGATCAGTGGACCAAATGCCTCCGGTATCCCCCCGAAACCCCCGGCACAGGGCAAACCAAAAGTCCCTTCTTGGTCGGGACTTAAGGCACGCGGTCAACTGGCGGTTCCACCCATCGTCTGGGCACCGGAGGTCGCGATCGCCGCTGCTATCTCCAGGGGTGCGATCAGCATCTGCTGCTGCCCGCGGCGTCATGTGCCACCAAATCCCCGTGGATGCGCTGCAACTCTGCGAGCGTGTCGACCTCCCAAGCCAAGTGCTACGTGCCGACCGTTGAGACACCTGCAGCGCTAGACCCGGCGCCAGCGCCCATCGCAAATAGCCCAAGGTCGTGATCATTGGAACTGCCAGCGGCCTGCAAGAACGCGGCACGACCCGCGATTTCCAGTACCACCTTGAACCCAAGAACCCCTTGGTAGAAATCAAGGCTGCGCCCCAGGTCGCGCACATAGAGCACCGCCTGATTAAGCCGCTGGATTGGCATCGCTCCTCCTGAATCGAGGGTATCGTTGGCTAACCTACGTAAATCACCTGACTGCTGGGAGCCCACTGATGCCGACGGTACCAAGTTTGCTGATGAATGACGGCAGGTTGATCCCGCAGATCGGTTTCGGGGTCTGGCAGGTGCCAGATGACATTGTGGTTGACGCTACCCTCACGGCTTTTGCGGCCGGGTATCGCCACGTCGACACCGCCGCCGTTTATGAAAATGAGCGAGGTGTCGGCGAGGCAATTGCGCGATCGGGGCTAACCCGTGATGAGATTTTCCTGACCACGAAAGTCTGGAACACCGATCACGGGTACGACCAGACCCTTCGGGCCTTCGATAAGAGCACCCACCTGCTAGGTGTTGATGAGGTCGACCTCTATCTGGTGCATTGGCCCGCGCCTACCACCGGCAATTACCTGCAGACCTGGCGTGCTGTGCTGGCGTTACATGAACAAGGTCGGGCCCGCTCAATTGGGGTGTCGAACTTTCATGAGCCGTATCTTTCCAGCATTATCGCCGAGACTGGCGTAGTGCCGGTGGTGGACCAAATTGAGTTGCACCCATGGCTGCCGCAAGCCCCGCTTAGATCCTTCACCGCCGACCTAGGAATACTCATCGAGGCGTGGAGCCCGCTGGCATCGGGTGAGTTGATCGACAACCCACAACTTATCGAAATCGCAGCGAAGTATGCCAAGAGCACCGCTCAGGTGATGATCCGCTGGCATCTGCAGTTGGGGAACGTGGTGCTTCCTAAGTCGGTTACTCCCGATCGCATCCGGCAAAATATCGAGGTTTTCGATTTCGAGCTGACACCGGAACACATGGCCGCCATTGACGACCTGGCGAACGGTCACCGTACCGGACCCAATCCTGATGAGTTCATGTAACTTGACTAGCTGGTACGCCAAGAGATCTCAAGTGACCCTGGGCGCCGAAAAGCAAACCCGGCGGGCGGAATGGCACTGACCAGCGTTAGGTCTGGTAACCGGGTCAGTAATCTGGTAATCGCGATAACCGTTTGAGTCCGGGCCAGATGCACACCAAGGCAGTGATGCTCACCAGCCGAGAATCCCAATCCGTGCCGCGCATTGCCCCTTCTGACATCAAATGTCAACGGGTCTGCGAACACCGTGGGATCTCTGTTGACCGCGATAACCGAAATCCCGACAAACTCACCCGCCCCGATCCCCACCCCACCGATGGTCAGCGGCTTTTGCAGCCATCGCTCAATGAAGGCCACGGGCGGGATCAGTCGAATGCCCTCGTCTACGGCGCCGAAGATCAAAGCCGGATCGGCAAGGCACTCCGCCATGGAATCTTGGTTGGTGAGCAGAAGAAACAGCGTTGACATCACTGACGCTTGAATCGTTTCTACCGCCCCGAACATCACTACTCGTAATTGCGCAACAACCTCGTCGTCGGTTAGCTCACCAGCTGGATCCCCCAGCACCTCATTGGTCAAGGACGGTGCCCCCGAAGCACGGTGCGCGTTCAGCCCCGCCAGCAGTAATTCATTGAGCTGAGCCCGTGCGCGCTCGGCCCGAAGCACCGGCTCAGGATCACCGTCATAAACCATCGCTGCAGCAAAATCTGCGTAATACGAGTCAATTCTCTTACTCTCACCAAGTGGCAAGCCGATCACGTGCCCGGCGACGGCGACCGCGAACTCGGCGGCGAATACCGAGTGCAGTTCGGCCGCCCCGGCACCAATGAACCGGTCAATTAAATGGTCTGCCTGATCACCAATGAAGCCGCCAAAGGCCTGCTCAGCCTCCCGGGCTCGAAATGGCCGTTCGAACGGGGCGCGCAACCGATCATGCGCCGGCGCATCCACCGTCAGCATCATCGTTCCGAGTGAGGCGCGCACCATGTTCTCCTCGGCCTCGACCGTTGCCCCAGACTTTGGCAGCAACATCTCACGAGCACCCTCTCGGCTGGTAATGAGCCAGCCACCAAGCTCCGCAAACCAAGTTACCGGCTCTCGCGAGCGCAACTCGTCGAGCACATGCTCGCGGCCCGCGTCCGTCATGTCCGCGATGGTCAACTGCGCGCCCAGCGGAAACCGGGACCTGCGAATCAGATTTTCGGAATCACTGATAACGGACTGTGAGATCACAGGTACTCTCCAACAAGGTAGACCGGTCGGCTCAGGCTACTGGATTAGGGACTGCGCTCCCCACAGATTTATATCGGCGTCTATTGCATACGTATCTATCTCGGCCAGCTCCGCCTCGGTAAATGCAAGATTCGTGACCGCGGCCGCGGTCTCCTGAAGTTGACGCGCACTGCTCGCGCCTAGCAAAGTGGTAGTGACCCGTTCATCGCGCAGGGTCCAGGCGACCGCAAGCTGCGCCAGGGATTGGCCGCGTCGGCCTGCGATTTCGGCCAGGGCCCGGGCCCGGTCGATGTTCTCCTCGCTTAGATGCGACTCAAATAGGCTCTTGCCTTGTGCCGCTCGCGAATCCGATGGAACCCCCGCTAGATATCTATCAGTGAGCAGACCCTGAGCCAGCGGACTAAAAGTTATGCAGCCGGCCCCAACCGCTTGTAATGCATCCAGTAGACCGCTCTCGAGCCACCTGTTGAACATCGAATACGAGGGCTGATGAATCAGCAGCGGGGTGCCCAGATCAGCGAGTATGCGGGCTGCCGCCAGCGCACGAGCTGGCGAATACGATGAGATACCGACATACAGCGCCTTGCCTTGCTGCACCGCAGTGTGCAGGGCTCCCATTGACTCCGCCAGTGGGGTATCAGGATCTGGCCGGTGGTGATAGAAGATGTCGACATATTCCAGCCCCAAGCGATCAAGGCTTTGGTCGAGACTTGCCAGCAGGTACTTACGCGACCCTAGGTCGCCATAAGGACCGGGCCACATATCCCAGCCGGCCTTACTCGAAATCACCAACTCATCACGCAGCCCGGCAAAGTCATCACGCAAGATCTGACCGACATTGATCTCGGCCGAGCCGGCGGGTGGGCCATAGTTATTAGCCAGGTCAAAGTGCGTGATCCCTAGGTCAAAAGCGCAATGCATAATCTCGCGCTGTGACTCAATGGGCTTGTCTTCCCCAAAGTTATGCCAAAACCCAAGTGAGACCACCGGCAGCATCAGCCCACTCTGGCCAGTTCGCCGATATGGCATCCGCCCGTCGTAGCGCTGCGGGTCTGGCACATAGGTACCCGACATATCTATGGAATCAACTCCCGTGCGTCAATGTTCTCCTGGGGTAGCGCATATCCGGCCGTAGCGCACTGCGATTCAATGCGGCTTGCTTGCACTGTCAGACGCTTCTTCTGCACTTTCGTCAAGGAGTCAATACCGTCCTTCTTACCGAGTTTATCAAGGATCATTTGCATCTTCTCAGCATTAGTGAGCACTTGTTGCGGTAGTTCACCTGAGTTCGCTGCATCGCCCGCGGTGCCAGCCAAGTCAGCCACCAATTGCTGATACTCAACCAATAATGCCCTGCGTTCCTTCTTGCCTAAGTCTTTCACCCCGACTGCCAGCGTGCTTCGCAATAAATCCAGTTGAAAGAAGGTCTCGCAAGTTGCTTGCGCATCAAAGGTGACGACCGCATCTGCACTCGGGGCCGCCAAGGCCGAGGACAGACTTGGCGTCGGTACGGGCTCGGGCTCCGATGAGCACCCGGCCAGCAGTAGGGCCCCGACAAGCGCCAACGGGGCTAGCGCTCGAGCTTTGAACATTTTGCTGCTGCCCATCATCACTCCTTCGAACACCGGCGACCACAAATACGCCCCGGGTGCCTTAACCTTACGCGACAACCCCGTACTCTTGCAGGTCACTGGACTAGAAATATCCGCCAGCCGGCCCGATAACACCCAAATTCGGCACTACCGCCCGCATGTAACTAGGTTAGAGCCTTCAAGAAATCGTAGCGTTGCTGCATGGCAAGGCGCGCCACCCTAGATGTCGGCGCCACCACTTCATAGCCGTGTGGGCACCCAGGGCGAAGCTGCAATTGGACAGCACCGCCGGCCGCGCTAATTCGCTTGGCGAATTCGACATCCTCCTCGTAGAAAATATCGAGGTCGCCCACTTCGATATACACAGGTGGGAGTCCGCCAAAGTTTGTTTCACGCGCCGGTGCCGCATACGGCGAGACCGATTCGGAGTCCGTGTCGCCTAGGAGCGCCTGCCAACCGGTGATGTTGTCGTTATAAGTCCACGAGATAAATGGACCGGTGAGTTCAGGGCCGGCGGCCGGGTAAGTAGTCGTGCGGTCGTCAAGCATCGGGTAAATCAGCAGCGCACCTGATAGTGCAAAACCTTCATCACGCGACTTCAACATGACGCCAGCAGCAATGCCACCACCTGCGCTGTCACCGGCGATGCCAATTCGCCTTGGATCGACAAGTAGTTCAATCGCGCTACCTCGAGCCCACTTCAGTGCCAAGCAGACATCGTCCACCGCAGCCGGGAACCGGTGTTCAGGTGCAAGTCGGTAATCAACCGACAGCACCGCAGTATCGGCGAATACCGCGTACTTCGAACACACCGCGTCATATGCGCCCACCGTGCCCATGATCATGCCACCGCCATGGACGTACACGATCAACGCAGTTGACCGACTCCCCCGCTGGCGGTAAAGACGCATCGGCAACAAGGTGCCGTTTGCCCTCGGACAAGTTAGGTCAGCGATCTCAATATCCGCAGGAGCGGGTGCGAGCTTGTGGTTGATTTGGCCCAACTTGGCCTGAATCACATTTGACCGCGCACGCCGGCCGTGCCAATCGCCAACTGGCAGCGGCCTCAGCAGGCCAAGCCTTAGCAACAGTTTAAGTGCTGCCCACCCGACCTGGCTATCAAGCTTGGGCGCCCGCTTCACGGGTAAATCCTTCATTTTGCGCGACTCGAACCAAGCCGGCAGCCCAAAATGAAGGACTTCATGCCCTAGCTGGCTAGTGCCTTGGCCTTCAACGAATCAAAGTCCTGCTGCGAAATGGTACCGGCGTCCAAAAGCGCCTTCGCGGATGCGATCTGGTCAGCAGGTGAAGTACTGCCGGCCATTGACTGGATATAGGCCTTCTGCTCACTTTGCGCCTGCTCAACTTGCTTCTGTCGACGCTTTGCCATTCCGTTGCCGCGAGCAATGACATAGATCAGCACGGTGATCGGCGGGAGCAGGATTAAGAAGATGATCCACACCGCCTTGGCGAGGCCGCTTTCCTCATGATCGCTGAACAGATCCAGCACCACCATGAAGAAGATCATGAAGAACATGATCATGAGGAATAGCACGAGCAAAGTCCAAATGGACTCACCGAGGTTCATATCTGCGACTCTCCCTTTTTTGAAGTGACGCGGCACTATACCAAGGTGCGGGCTCCAGCGGATTGACCCCCGATTAGCTGCACCCCGACGTGCTGCCACACCCTTCGCAGACGTAGCAACTACCCGCCGGCCGCATCTTTATCCCGCACGTCATGCAAAGCGGTGCATCAGATGCCTTACCGGTGATCTCCTCGAGGAGTTCGGCGCTTGAGTGGGCCCTGCTTACGGCCCGGCCGGGCTCGGGGGCTGCCACCGTATCGACCACCGTAACCATCTCGGCGGGGTCAGGCGTGTCAGCAATGTCGATATCCAGATCAGCCGAAGCAGCCGGTGCATACTGCGCGTAGCCAGCCTCAACCGTCGCCGCCCGCTCATCGGCGCTGTGGATACCGAGCGCCGCCCGCTTTTCATAGGGCAGGTAATCAAGGGCCAGCCGTCTAAAGATGTAGTCCATGATCGACTGCGAGAGCCGGATATCAGGATCGTCGGTCATGCCCGCAGGCTCAAAGCGCATGTTCACGAACTTGCTAACGAAAGCCTCAAGCGGCACTCCGTACTGCAGAGCGATGCTTATGGCAATCGAGAACGCATCCATCACCCCGGCCAGGGTCGATCCCTGCTTACCGAGTTTGAGGAATACCTCACCCAGGCCGTCATCTGGATAACTGCCAGCGGTCATGTAGCCCTCGGCACCTGCCACTGAGAAACTCGTTGTCAGACTTGGACGCGACTTCGGCAGCCGCCGGCGCGTTGGCTGGCCCACCAACTGCGCGATCGCATCAGCTGTTGAGTCAATAATCTCGTCGACCTTTGCCGACGTACCGTCTGATAATGGCTGACCCACCTTGCAGTTGTCGCGGTAGATGGCCAGCGCCTTCAGGCCATGCTTCCAGCCTTGGAAGTAGATCTCCTCGACATCTTCCACCGTTGCCGACTGGGGCATATTGACGGTCTTGGAAATGGCACCGGAGATGAAAGGTTGAACCGCCGCCATCATGCGCACATGTCCCATCGGGGTGATGGAGCGCACCCCCATGGCGGTGTCAAACACCGCGTAATGCTCGGTTTTTAGCCCAGGTGCATCAACCACGTGACCGTTTTCCGAGATGAACTCCACAATGGCTTCGATGGTCTCCTCGGTATAGCCGAGGCGCCGCAGTGCGCGCGGGATCGTCTGGTTGACGATCTGCATGGAGCCACCGCCTACCAATTTCTTGAACTTAACTAGGGAGAAGTCAGGCTCGATCCCGGTGGTATCGCAGTCCATCATGAAACCGATCGTGCCGGTGGGAGCCAACACCGAAGCCTGCGCATTGCGCCAACCCTTCTTCTCACCGGCCTTGAGTCCTTGCTCCCACTGCCGATGCGCGAGCTTCATGATTGACGTATCGAGGGTGGTCACCCCTCGAACATTGTCATTCGCGGCCGCATGCTTACGCATAACCCGCTTGTGGCCGGTCTCATTGCGGGCGTAGCCTTCATACGGGCCAACGATGCCAGCTAGTTCTGCACTTCGCTTGTAGGCCGTTCCAGTCATTACCGAGGTGATCGCCGCGGCTAGCGCTCGGCCACCATCTGAGTCATATGGCAAGCCGGTCGCCATTAGCAGCGCACCTAGGTTCGCGTAACCAATGCCCAATTGCCGGTACTTGCGGGTGGTTTCCGCAATCGGCTCAGTGGGGAAGTCGGCGAAGGAGATCGAGATGTCCATCGCGGTGATGATGATTTCGACGGCCTTGGCAAAGCGCTCCGCGTCGAAGGTGTCGTCCTCCTTGAGGAAGGTCAACAGGTTAAGGCTCGCTAGATTGCACGAGGAGTTATCCAGGCTCATGTACTCCG
>SYJA01000062.1 GCA_005798555.1 Actinomycetota bacterium | reverse complement strand
GTTCGTGACTAAGCGGACGGAGTACTTCACGGCAGCGGCGCCGCAGTCCCCGGTGGACAGATCCTTCGGTGGCAGCACCTTGATGACGATGGATGGCCCAGATCATCTGGCATTGCGCCGCTCCCTGGACGAGAAGTTCCGGCAATCACCGACCCCGACGAAATCGTTGGGCTAGCCTTTGGCGATGATCCTCCGTCGATCGGCCCCCCTTTGCCTCGTCCTCGGCCTTGCGACATCTCTTGCAGGAGCCACGGGAGTATTCGCGGCTGATTCGGCGACCTCGTCCATCGCCTCGTACACGCTCATCGCACCGAAATCGGAGGTGCCGTCAGGACTATTGGCGAGGGCAGTCATCGCCTCCGGGGCAGGCTGCCCAGCGCTCACTGGGCGCACCGGCCGCGGCCAGTCCTTCGCCCTTCGCATGCAACTGCGGCCCAAGCCAGCCCTTGCTGGAGCGGCATATTCGGCTGTGGAGGTCTGCGAACGCGGCATCCCAACCGGCACCGTGAGCGCGATGGTCGGCAGTCGGGTCATTCCTGCGTCTCTGCCATCGCGTATCGAGCGCATCGCGCTGAGCGGCGACAGTGGCTGCCGGATCTCATCATGGGAGGTTCAGGACTGCTCGAACACCAGCGCCTGGCCCCTCGCGCGGATCAGCCGAAATATGGCCAAGGACAACCCCGACGTCATCATCAATCTCGGCGACTATTTCTACCGGGAGGCGGTCTGCCCCGCTACCGATCAGGGCTTGTGCGCATCGAACCCGCCCCCGCCCGGCAACCTCCCCGTGACCGGAAGTGCGATGGGTTGGATCGCGGATGCCCTCATCCCAATGCAGCCGGTATTTGATGCTGCACCGATCCTCATGGTTCGCGGCAACCATGAGTCGTGCGCACGGGGTGGCATCGGGTTCTTCCTGTTCTTCAGCCCCCAACGGTCAACCGCACTGCAATGCGCACCTGAGATGGTTGACGGGGCAGTCGTCGTGCCGAGCAACGACATCAGCCCCACCTGGAACGCCACCTGGCTCGTCGGTGACAGCGACGCGACGGCTCACACACTCGACCTCGAGATCATCGACTCGGCCTACGGCCAAGACGGAACAGTCGACGCCTACGCGGCTACTCAGCGATCAAGCTACGTCGCTGCTGCAAGCCACGTTGCCAAGAGTCGGCCCGACGAGGCTTGGCTCCTCACCCACCGTCCGATCTTCGGGATGATCTCTACCCAGTTCACCGATGGCGGCCCGGTGTGGACATCGGCTGACCAAGCGGCCGCCTCCCAGGGCCTCCTCGGCGGCTTCAGTCTGGTGCTGTCGTCCCACATCCATGTAGCGCAGGCGGTGAACATCCCCGGCCAGCCGGCCCAAATTGTCCTCGGCAACGGTGCGACTGAACTGGACCCCACGACCGGGTACGACACCCCCACCTACGGCCCGCTGAGCAACGTCGACGGGTCGGCGCTGTCGCCCCTGGCGACGCCGTATCCGGCCCCGACGAGCACGTGGACCGACGTTCGGTTCGGCTATGTCATCGCGACGCCGGGCGCTCGATCGACATCATGGATGTTCGAGCACCGGGATCAGCGTGGCAAGCCCTTCGCCTCGTGCGCGGTCGCGAAGCGATCGGCGAACTGCAAGGCCACGACCTGAGGGTCAGTGCTGCTGGGCGGCGTGCCGTCCGGCGATGAACCCGAAGGTCATGCCGGGGCCGAGGGTGCCGCCCGCGCCGCCGTAGACACCGGCGGTCGGGGAAGACATCGCATTGCTGCACACGGACAAGCCCTCGATTGGCTCGTCCTTCCAGTCGATGACCTGAGCATGCTCGTTCGCGCGCGGACCACCGCAGGTCCCGAGCACGCCCGCCTCCATCTTCACCGCGTAGAACGGCGCCTGGTCGATGACGCCGAGGGTTCGGTACGGGGACTCGAAGTCCTTGTCGCCCCAGAAGTTGTCGTAGGTGGCGTCGCCTCGTCCGAACTCGGTATCTCGACCGGAGCGGACGTCGGCATTGAAGCGCTCGACAGTGTCATGGAGCACGGCGCCGTCGAGGCCGAGCTTGTTGCCGAGCTCCTCGATGGTGTCGGCGCTGACCGCCCAGTCGGGTGCCCCGGAGCCGTGCGCGGCGGTGAAGAAGCGGTACTTGCTCGTGTAGCGGCTGTCGACGATGACCCAGTAGGGCAGGTTCACGTAGTCGTGGGTGTTCTCGTCGAAGTTGTGCAGGACGGGGCCGAGTGCGTTGTAGCTGACCGCCTCGTTCGCGAAGCGCTTCGCAGAGCGGTTGACGAGGATCGAGCCCGGACGGGTGCGCTCCTGATTGCCGATGAGGTAGTTCGCCTTGCCCCGGCCGTGGGCCGCCATCTCCTGGCTCGACATCATCCACCAGGCATTCGGCATGTTGCCGAGGCTGGCGCCAACCTCCATCGCCATGAGCAGGCCGTCGCCCTCGCACTCGGGCACGCTCACCGGGCCGGTCATCGGCCCGCGCAGGAATGACTTCACCAGTTGCTCATTCCATTCGAAGCCACCGGTCGCGATGACGACACCCTTGCGCGCCTTGATCCGCAGGGTTGCGTCAGCCTCCTCCGTGACGACGCCGACGATGCGGCTGCCCTCGCGGATGAGCGTGCGTGCGCGTGATTCGCGACGAAGCGGGATCCCTCGGTCGATGACGCCCTTGAGCAGCGAGCCGATGAGGGCCTGCCCGGCTCCGCGGAAGTCGCGGGCCTCGCGCTCGGCCATGACCTCGGGCCCGAGATTCGGGGTGTAGTAATCCTCGATCATGCTCGTGCGGCGCGGCCAGCCGGTCTTTGGCGGGTTCACCCACTTGGCCCAGGCGCCGAGCTCGTCGAACGGGAAGGCCTCGTTGTCGAGTGAGCGGCTGCCGTGCATCTTGCCGCCGACCGCAGGCGCGCGGCTGGACGCGGCGAAGGCCCGCCACCGAAGCGACCTCGACGCCGCGATGGCGGTGGAGGCCTCTGCCTGGTCCGACCTGCTCGCGATCCCCGGGATGAGCGTGCCGACCGCCGCACGGATCACCGGGGCAAGCGCATCGGCCGTGACGAGATGGGTCGCCCGCGCCCGACTGGGGGGACCGTCGTGCAGCTGACCCCCCGCAGCCTGGTGATGGCCTGCGGCGCGATGCTCGTCGGCGGCGTCGCTTTCGGCGTCATCACGACGCTGGCGCCCCGATCATCCGTGGCCGGCTCGAGCCCGTCATCGTCTCCTGCGGCAACGTGGTCCGACGTCGAGCTGGGCGACCGCGTCTCCACCTATTCGACCGGAAGCCCGACACCTACTAGCAGCCCAACTCCGTCCGCGAGCCCGTCGACAGCCTCTCCGTCCGCGAGTCCGTTGCCTTCAGCGTCGACCCCTGCGTCAGGAACGACGCAGACGCCCACCGCCGAGCCCTCCGCCACGCGGCCAGGCGCGCCAGCACCTGTGACGCCGCGACCGGCCCCTCCGGCGACGCCGCGCGCCACGACGGCACCTCGACCGAGCCCGACGGCGATACATCGACCGAACCCGCGTCCGACCCCGCACACCGCGAAGCCGGCCGTGGTCCGGCGCGGTCGGTGGCCACTGACCATTTCCAGCCGGACTTCCCGCGGTCGGTGGGGTTCGGCCCGGTGCCCTCGCCGCCGCAGGGGGCCTTGTGGAGGGATCCGTCGACCGCGATGTCGCTGAGGTCAAGTCCGATGATCTGGTCGTAGGCGGCGATCGCCTCGGCGAGGAGCTTGTCGAAGACGCCGGCGGCCAGCCATTCGGTGCGCCGTCCTCGCAGGGTGGTCTCGCTCGCCTTGGTGAGCCGGGCTGCCACGTCCCAGGAGCAGCCGGTCACGAGCCTGGTGAGGATGCCCTCGAAGCAGTCGCGGTCCGGGATCCGTGGCCGGTGGCATCCCAGCGGGTGGGTGTCGGGCGGGCGGACGGGCAGGTGGCCTTCGATGGCGCGCCAGACCGCTTCCACGGTGCGGGGTTCCATTGCGAGCATGACGTCCTCCGTTTGCTAGCCTCGGCAGCGAAACATGAAGTACTGCTACTTCAAGTATTGCTACTTCAAGCCCGGAGGTGCGGGATGACAGGCCGACCGAATGCGCGTGTCCCGAAGGCCGCCATCGACCGAAGGCGCGCGGTGATCGCAGCAGCGATCGCGGCACTGGGCCCGCCGCTGCCCGGCAGCCTGGTCGAGCGACGGACCACGTGCGGCAACCAGGGCTGCCGGTGCCACGCCGACCCGCCCCAACTGCACGGGCCCTACCTCACCTGGACCCGCAAGGTCGACAACAAGACCGTCACCCGGACCCTGGACACCGCGCAGGCCGACGCCATACGCCCGCTCCTCGACAACGCCAGACGACTACGCGAACTGACATCCGAACTCGAGAGCCTCACGCTCCAGCAACTCAGGGACGACCCCGCTCAGCCGGACCCCTGAGCGACCTATCCGCGCGCGCTCTTAGGGGACGCTCTGCTGGCTGGCGCTCAGAGATGACCGAACGAATCGCTCGGCTTCCCTGAATGCGTCTGCAAGCAAGGCTATGCCTTGCTGATCTGCTCCGAGGAGGGACGGAGTCAGGGCAAGAGCGGCCGCGAAGCCCAGGAGCTTGAGTCCCGGCTGACTCACGCCATCGAGCGTCAATTGGGCGACGGCACGCGTCAGCCTCGCCAGATCGATCTCAAGCTGGCCGTCGTTCGGATCCACGGTGATGAAGCCGGCCGCGGCAAGCGGGAGAAGGAGTCCTCCGGGTAAGCCTTCGTATTGGTACTCCCTCAGCAGCCTGACCGCCGCTAGTCGTCCCGGGCTGTGCGTGACGTATCCCGCAGTGAGCATCCATTCGGTTCGATTGAGCGCATCCTCGACGGTCATCATCATTGCTTCAACGGTGCCTGCCAGTCTTGAAAGCGCCGCCGCCTACGGCGCGGGCCGCCCCGGCGAGCGCATTGGCGGGCGTAACGCCCGATCTGCACGCCACTGTCGGCGCGCGCCCTCGGGCACATCGCTGGTCTTCTTGAGCCAGTCCGCCGTCGCCATCGCCGACCACCTCCGATACCTGGGGGTGTTGCGACGACCAGTTGAATCCGCCCAGCGAACCGCTGTCACAGTGCGCCACCGAGCGCCTCGATCCATCTGCGGTCCTCCGCCTCGAGCACCTTCGCGTACACCGAAAGAAGCACGCTCGGGTCATGCCCGAGCCGTGCAGCAACGACCGCGATCGGCACGCCCGCATTCAACGCAGCAGACCCGTGCAGATGCCGAAGGAGATACACCCGGCGAAGCGTGACATTGTCTCCCTCTTCCAGGATTGCAGCTCGCGCTTTCCTCCACGACGCGTTCACTGCCGATCCCGACGCCATTCCGCCGGCACCGTTCTGGAAGACGATCCCGCGTTTCGCCGTCCCGATACGGGCTTTCAGCAGCGCGACCAGTTCGGGAGATGCCGGCACTTCGCGATCCTCATCCTCCGACCGATGCTTCAACCCTCGATCGTCCCGCACGTTCCCGCCGTCGGTGAAGCTCTTGCCGGCCTCCGCTGCGCTCTTCCGCAGGAACAATGCACCCCAGCCACTGTCAGGCAGGTTGCAGTCCGTCACCCGCAACGCCGCGACTTCAGACGGGCGCGCACCCGAAGGGTAGACCGTCTTCACGAAATGCCGATGCATCGAATCGGCAACCGCATCCATAAGCTTGCGTGCCAGCTCGGGGCTGCCTATTTCGCGCTTCGATACGGCCGTGCTGGCCTTGCGAGCCGTCTGCCTCTTTACCCGCCGGAGACCGGATTTGCCGGCAGCAGATCCTTTGCCACCGCATACCCGAGCAGCTTCGAAAGATACGTCCTCCGCTGCCCCTGCTTTGATGCAGACAGTGCAGTCCCGTCCAGCTTCATCCCAGCACTCGCCAGGACCCGCGTCGCAACATCAGCGGTCACCTGCCCGACCGGCAGGCTCGTCTGCTCGAGCCAGCGCACCGCATCCAGCTGCCGGACGTCCAGGGTGCCGCCTTTCAGCTCCGCGAACAGTGCCTGACGAAGCCCGTCAGGCAGCCGCCTGCCGGCCGGTACGAGGAAGCAGAGAAGAACTGACAGGTTCTCCGCCAGCGTCCGCCGGCTCGTGCCAGCCGACTCGGACCAGTCGGCCGTGTTCAGCTCGCGAGCCAGCTGCAGGCACGTCATCCCGCTTGCTGGCTCATGCCCGACCGGCAGGCACGTCACCGGATCGAAAGGCTCACCCGTCCTCGCTGACGTGACCAGGCCAGACCTGAAGCTGTCCGCCTGCGCCGCGTTCCTAAACGACCTAGATGTTTCCTTCCCGTCGACGGACCAGCGGACGATGCTGGCCGTCGACTTCGCACCCGTCCGAGTGGTCGTCGCCCATACCTTCACATTGAACGACTGCTTCATGCCGCCACCTCGCCTGCGAGGATCCAGTCCTGGAGCCAGTCCTCTCGGACCAGCCGGCGGTTCCCGACCTGGCTGTGGCGCGGTCCTTCCCCGCACGCCCACATCCTGTAGATCGTCGAGCGTGACATGCGTGCTGCTTCTGCTACCTCTGCGGTGGTCAGCCACCGTGCTGTCGTTGTTGTCATGTTGTGGACGGTGCTGAGACTCCCTGCGCACGCACGCGTCTCAATGCGTCTACGTAGGATGTGGGGACGGCAGATGAGCAAAGAAGCACAAAACGGACAAAACGGTGACGTTCAGGACCGGCTACGGGATATTCACGGGATGGAAGCACGGAAGCACGGCACGACCAGCAAGACCGTCGCACGGGAAAGCCTTCACTACCAAGGGGTTTCCGCCCGAGCACGGGTCGCTAGCTCAATGGTAGAGCTGCGGACTTTTAATCCGTAGGTTCGGGGTTCGAGCCCCCGGCGACCCACTCTGTGATGTCTCGGGACATGCTTATCGGATGTTTCGAGACATCCTTATGACCTTTGGGCGCCACGGTTGTCCAGCTCGCTGATACCGGGGTGGCGAGCTAGAGGAGCAGGCCGACTCGCGACTCGGCGGCCTGGACGCGTCGGACGCCGAGCTCCTCAACATCTCGATGTTCGACGCGGTGGCCCCGTCGGTGGACCTCAGCGGCGGCAGCGTGGTCGGCAGCCCGCCGTACCGGAGGACGCTCGACGGTGCCGACTTCACCGGCGCCACCGTGACGGACTCCCCGCTGGCGACCGCTTCGCTGCGCAGGACCGTGTTCACCGACGCGACCCTGGTCCATCCCGACCAGGCCTTCACCGACCTGTCCCGATCGACGGGGATCGCGACTGGCCGAGTTGACCGCCTGGGCGTAAACTAAGGTTGGCCTGGGCACGTCTGACACGAGGAGCACGCATGAGCGACACTGCCAGTCCGTCGGACCCGCTCGGCGTCCTCGACGCCGACACGTTGCGAAGCGTCGCGGACGCGCTGTGGCAGTCCGAGCTGGATGTCCAGGCGATCCCCGAGGAGGTCCGCGCCGCGCTCCTGAGCGAGACGAACAGCCCGGAGGCCTACGGGAAGCGAATGCAGTCGTTCCTCCGCTACCTCGGCGAGCATCCCGTGGAGCACACGCCCAGCTACGAAAAGACGTACGAGCACTTGCTCCCGTACTGCTCGCGGCTGTCCCCGCAGCAGGCCTACGCAATCTCGATGAACCTGCTCGGACCGCCCGCGTCCGTGGGCTACGACATGGTTCCCGCCAAGGCCGGCTTCGAGTTCCCGCGTGACTTCGGCCCGAAGCCTCGCAGTGCGGTGGGGTGGCACTTCTTCGTCGGCAGCTGCTGGGACGAGGACGGCGCCGAGTACGGGGTGGAGCTGATGTTCTTCCAGGCCGGCATCTTCCCGCCGCCCCTGGCCGCGGGCTTCGGCCTCACTGAGGACGAGAACCAGGTGGTCGAGGTCCAGCTTGCGGTGAGCAAGGCGGGCGAGGGCCACTGGCAGGCCGATCCGGTCTGCCTCGGTGGCACCAGCGGACTCGTCTCGCACACCGCGAACCCGTTCAGCTACAGCGTCGGTCGCAACAGCATGGCCTGCCAAGACGCCGACGAGTTCTTCCCGATCACCGTCAAGGCGTGGGGGGTCGACCGGGGGGAGTCGCCGTCACGCGAGCTCTCGGTCGACATCACGTTCACTGAAGGGAAGCAGTACCTGTTCCAGGGGGTCGACGGCTGCATGCCTGCTGTCGACGGCCTCGGGTCGCTCTACTACTCGATCCCCAACATCTCCCTCGACCCGACGAGCAGCACCCTCACCCTCGCCGGTCGCACCGTGCGGCTGGTGCGCGGGCAGTTCTGGTTCGACCGCCAGTGGGGATACATCTCCGGGGTCTCGCGCTCCAAGGTCATGCGCGCCTTGACGTTCAGCAAGGACCCCAGCCCGGCGGGCTGGGACTGGTTCATGGCCCAGTTCACCGGCGACCGGCAGGTCACCGTGTCCGCCACGCACGCCAGCGAGCGAGCGGAGTACTACGAGCAGACCGGACCCGAGCACCCCGGCACCATGACCGTGCGCGTGGGCGGCACCTACATGGATGCCGACCGCACCCAGGCGCTGACGTGGGGGACTCTGCGGGTCACCGACTGGATCAAGGCCGTCAGCTCGCCCAACCCGGAGCGGTACGCCGTGACCGACACGTGGTACCCGAATCGCTGGGAGTTCGAGTTCGACGACGTCGTGCCCGAGGACATCCGACGCGTGACGATGACACCGATCGTCCAGGTGGCGCAGGTGGGCTTCTTCGCCGCCGGCGCCCAGTACGCCGAGGGCGCCGTGATCCTGACCGATCCCGACGGCACGGACATCGGGCGCGGCTTCGCGGAGTCGGTCGCCTACGCCGACACCCGCGCCACCGTGCACCGGCTGGCCGGGCTCCCGGACAGCCAGGCCCACATCGACTCGCTGTCGCACCGCACGACCCCGAAGACGCTGGCCATGCTAAACATCGCGTACGTGCTTGCTCATCAGGCGGAGCTCGCCGAGGTGCTAGGCGAGTCGGTGGGCCTCGAGTTCTTCACCCCGCCCGCCAGCTAGGGCTGATCCTTCATCACAGGAGACAAGGGACTTCGCTCTCGCGCATCGACATGTGAGAGGGTTTCAGTGCGGGGCTTCGTGCACCGGCAGGACGTCAGAGGGTGCCCGCCCCGGGTCGCTAGCCCAATTGGTAGAGCTGCGGACTTTGAATCCGTAGGTTGGTGACGTGCACGGCCTGGGCAGGTGGCTCGCTGCCTTAGTCACTTCGCGTAAAGTATTGCGTTGACACACGTCCCAAGGGAGAGCACATGGTCGACACCGCGTATCCGGCTCGTCTCAACATCGACTGCCAAGAAAAGTTAAGTCGAGTCACGACCATCTTCCGCATCATCTTGGTGATCCCGATTCTAATTATCCTGGGAATTCTGACCAGTGGCAGTGAAAGTGTCATCCAGACGGTTAGTGCTGCCGGCGAGGTCGCCGTTGAAACGGTGAGCACCGGTGCCGGCATCGTCGGCTCGCTGTTCTTGGTGACCTTGCTGCTGATCTTGTTCCGCAAGCGCTACCCGAAGTGGTGGTTCGATTTCGCGCTCGCCCTGAACCGCTTCTCGCTGCGGATCTCGGCTTATCTTGCCCTGATCACTGATAGGTATCCATCAACTGAGGACGAGCAGAACATCCACCTTGACCTTGACTATCCGAACGCCCAGACCGACCTCAAGCGGGGGATGCCACTTGTTAAGTGGTTTCTGGCAATCCCGCACTACGTGATCTTGTTCTTCCTCTGGATCGCGGTGTTTTTCGTCGTGTTCATCGCGTGGTTCGCGATCATCTTCACGGGCCGTTACCCGCGGGGGTTGTTCGACTTCGTCGTTGGGGTGATGCGCTGGACCTGGCGGGTGCAGGCGTACGCGCTGCTCCTGGCTACCGACAAGTACCCACCCTTCGAACTCAGATAACCCTGATAGCCGCCGGTACCGGGGCATTGCCCCCCGGCAACCGCTGGGCTTAAAGACCGGGGTCAACGAAACCGAGGGGAGGCGACCCCTACGCTAAGCAGGTGTTGACCTTGGTGGCAGGGATCCCGTATCCGACTTTCCCCGCCGTTGAGATCGGGCCGTTAAGATTCATGACTTTCGGGCTGTTCGTGGCGATCGGCGTGATCACCGGAATCTACGTCGGAGCGCGGCGCAATTTGCGGTATGGGATTCCGCGATCAGAGACCGAGAAGGTCGCCTTAATCCTCGTTGGCATCGGCTTCGTAGGTGCGCGCTTGCTCTGGGTGGTCACCCACTTGGAGGAGATCCAGTCACCAATTGACGTCATAGCTGTCTGGGACGGTGGCCTGCAGTTCACCGGCGGCTTTGTCACTGCGATCTTGGTGGCACCGTTGTTCACGCGGAAGTGGCCGAAGGATCGCCGTTGGGAGCTTCTCGATGGCGCGGTGCTTGGTCTGGCCGTCGGTCAGCTGATCGGGCGGTTGGGCTGCGTTGCCGTCGGCGAGCACCTTGGCGGCCCGACGGATTTCTTCCTGGGTTGGACCTACACCGGCGGCGCGGTGATCGAAGGCCCCCTGGAGGTGGGTGTGACCTACCACAACGCAGCTTTATATGAGTTCATGTGGTTGATCCCGATCATCTTGGTGCTGCTGTACTTGGACAAGAGGCAGGCTCCCGCCGGTGTGATGGCCGGCGCTTTCGCCATCATGTATGGCGGCGCACGCTTTCTCACCGACTTCGTGCGCATTAATGACGAGCGGCTCTATGGCCTTACCGGCGCGCAGTACATGACGGCCGGACTCACCTTGTTCGGGGTCGGGGTGGTTTGGCTTGCACTGAAGCGCAACCGCGAAGCGGAACCCGAATCCGTTGAGATTGCGGGAACCCCGGGCACGTCCACGGCGTCTGAGGATTGATATGTGTGTGCAATGTGTTCAGGCTGGGGCGAGTGTGCTGCCCGCGGCTCTGGTTGTCTTGGGCGGGATGGCTTGGAAGCACCGCCGCGAGGAACGACTTGCCGAGGCCGACACCGCGGTGGAGTCCACGAACTAGGGTCGCGACATGGCACCCGAGGAAGTCTTCGAGGCTGAACCCCCCGTTGCTGAACGACGCAAGCGCGCTTGGCTCCGCCTAGGCGCAGGGCTGCTCGCTTTACTGGCACTAAATGTCTTGGCTTACTGGCTGATCGGATTGCCTCCCGTCCAGGACTTCTTCCGCAATCTGCAGGGATCGGTCTTCCTCGGCTCGTTCCTCCTGGCCTTCTTCACCAACTTCACCGTCGCAGTCCCGATCCCCTACAACCCGATCATCTTGCAGATGATGGAAACCGCGTCGATGCCATGGTTGGTCGCGATCACAACTGCGGCCGGTGCCACCCTCGGTGAGACATCCGGATTCCTCGCCGGGCGGGCGGGCAAAGGCTCCTTTGCGGGCACCAAGTTCGCCGGGTGGATGGCGCGAGCGCTGGCGCACCCGGTGCGCGCATTCGTCGTCCTGCTCCTGATTTCGGCGGTGCCTTTTCCCGCATTCGATATCGCTGGTGTGTTGTCCGGTGCACTTGGCGTGCCGGTGAAGATCTTCTACCCGGCGGTCTTCCTCGGCCGGCTCTTTCGGTTCTTGCTGTTCGCAGCATTTGCCGTGTGGGTCACCACTTGACGGCATTGGCATTTGCACGTAAGTGGCCTTAAATAGAGCGGCGTTGGCCTGAGTCGAACTTCTGGGCCAAGTGGGCGTGACTTGTGCCCGTGTCGCATCAATGACGTGCGTGCAGGATAAAGGGAGATGCCAATGGGACACGTCGATAGCGACGAAATCCCAAGTGCCGTACGTGATACCTATCGCCAGATCGCGATCAGTGAAGCCGGTGGTTGCTGCGCAGTTAGCGACCACACGTGCGCGCCGAAAACCCCGGTGCAAATCGGCTCGCGCCAATTGGGCTACTCCGAGGCCGACCGAACATCGGTCCCTGACGGCGCCGACCTCCCTTGGCTGCGGCAATCCAGGAGCCTTCGCTGCGATGAAGGCGGGTGAGACCGTGCTTGACCTTGGCAGCGGGGCGGGCTCCGATGCTTTCCTTGCGGCGCGTGCGGTTGGTGCAGGAGGTCACGTCATTGGCGTTGACATGACGGCGGAGATGGTTTCGAAGGCGAGGGCAAACGCGGCCGCTGGTGACTACCTAAATGTTGAATTTCGTCCAGGTGAGATTGAACATCTGCCGGTTGCCGACAGCACCGTCGACGTGATCATCTCAAATTGCGTCATAAATCTCTCTCCGCAGAAGGCAGCGGTTTTTCTGGATGCCTTTCGGGTCCTGAAGCCCGGTGGGCGGCTAGCACTCTCCGACGTAGTCGCGTCGGCAGTACTGCCTGCCGAAATCGCCAACGATCTGAGTCTCTATAGCGGCTGCATGGCCGGTGCATCACTTATTGCAGATCTGCACGAACTGCTGGCAGCCGCCGGCTTCGAGAACATCAAAATCACGCCGAAGGATGAGAGCAAGGTCTTTATCGACCAGTGGGCACCAAGACGCAATGTCACTGACTATGTCGTGTCCGCGAACATCGAAGGAACTAAGGCGCTGTCGCAGGTGGGTTAGCCACTGTTAGTGGTTCACGTCGGCGCACCAACGCGACCCCAACGGTCGCAAGGGCGAACCCGCCAAGGGAAAGCGGCGAGAGATGTTCGCCAAAAAGCAGGTAGGCCTCAAAAAGTGTCACGGGTGGCACCAGGTAGTACAGGCTCGATACACCGGTGGCGGTGCCGATACGAAGCAACCAGAACATCAGCAGCACCGCGCCGATGGAGAGTGCGAGCACTAACCAAGCGAGGGCCCCGATGAAGGTCGGGGTCCAATCGATGATGATTTCCTCAGTGAGCAATGCAAGTGCAGCAAGCAGGATTGCGGCCGCTGCGTACTGCACGGCGGTACCGGGAAGCAGCGCGATGCTCGCCCCGTACCTCTTTTGCATGACGGTGGCAACGGATGAAGAGATGAGTGCCACGAAAGCTGCGAGCACGGCCACCGGCGAGTAGTCGCCGGGGTTGCCCTGATGGATGAGGCCTGGTGTTAAGACCATGATGGCCCCGGCCAAGCCAAGTGCGATCCCGAGCCACTGCCTTAGCGCGAGGTGTTCACCGAGTGCTGGCCCGGCGAAGACCGCCACTAGCACTGGCTGCAGGCAGACAACCAGGGCGGTCACGCTGACCGGTAGGCCGAGGCCAATTGCGACGAAGACCCCGCCCAGGTAGCCCGCATGCAAGAGCACGCCGATCACTGCAGATCGCCGGTAGTCGTTGGCGTCCTTGGGCCAAGTTGAGCGCCAGAGCGCGGCCAGCAACGCAAGAACGGCTGCGGCAATGACCAATCGGATGGCAAGAAGGGCAAAGGGGGGCGCATACGGCAATCCATATCGCGCGCCGACAAACCCGGTGCTCCACAGCAGGACGAAAACTACTGGCGCAGCAAGTGCCAGCAGACGCTTCACAGGCGAAGGCTAACGGTAGTGATTAGATGGCATATGACTTACGGGCCGCTGACGCGATGGCGCCGGGCCGTGTTGATCCTCGGACTGAGCGTTGCTCTGGTGAGTGCATGTGGTCGTGGGGATGCAGCAGCACCGGCGCCCGAAGGTGCGATGGGCTTGGTTTTGGTTGCCCAAGACGATCGCACGGCAGCACCAGCAATTACCGGTCCTGGGCTGGTCGGCGGCTCAATAGGTATTTTGGATTACCCGGGCAAATTGGTGGTGCTGAACGCATTCGCGTCGTGGTGCATCCCATGCCAAAAGGAGCTACCGGTGCTGGCGGCCGCTGCGAAGGCGTATCCGAACGTGCAGTTCCTGGGCCTTGACGTTAAGGACGACGATGAGGCCGCGCGCGGATTCCTCGCCGCTGAAGGTGCTACCTATCCAGTGATCAAAGATCCTGCTGGAGACCTGTTGGCTCAGTTCACGATGAATCCGACCAGAGGCCTGCCGGTTACTTTCTTCATTGATGAACAGGGCAGGTTGGCGGGACGAATTCTTGGCGAAGTGACTGCCGAAAACCTGGCGATTGCGATTGACTCCCTTGGGTGAGGCTTTTGGCAGCACCTATAATCACGAAGCCGCGGCAGTGAGCCGGGTGGTGAAGAATGGAGCAGCACATGGGTGACGGTGCAATTGAAATCGGGGAAAATATTGAAGTAGACGTTGTCCTTGACGAATCGGGGATGCCGATCGGGGCAATTGTTGATGATCTCATAGTCGCAACCGGCCCCGGCGGTTCGATTACTGACGAGATCATCGATGTGCTGGACGCGGACGGCAATATCGTGCTCGAGGATGAAACCGTGTCGGTCTATGACGCGGACGGCCAGCTGATCGAAGCCGAGGAAACCATCACGGCTATCGACTAATTGGTCACACTCGCTACGCTGGTCCAATGCTAAAAGGTATTGACCCGCTACTTAGTGGTGAGTTGTTGAAGGTGCTGGACGACATGGGCCATGGCGATCAGCTGCTGCTGTGTGATCGAAACTATCCGGCTGTGGCCTCGGGGCGACCGGTGCTTCGCCTGGGCGAGGTATCGGTGCTTCGTGCCGCTCAAGCCATTTTCAGTGTTTTTCCATTAGATAGTTTCGTGGATTACCCGCTGGAGCGGATGGAAGTGAATGACGACCCAAGTACCACAACCTCCATGCAAAATGAGATGCTCGCACTGGCGATCGAGGCCGAAGGTCGCCCACTTGCTTATGGAGTAATCCCGCGACTGGATTTCTATCAGCGGGCGAAATCGGTCTTTGCGGTCGTTCACACCCTGGAGGCGCAGCCCTATGGGTGCTTCATCCTTCAAAAGGGCGTTATCTTTGATTGAGGTGACGCCACGAGGTGGCACCCACCGAAGTTAGCCGGGGCCGGTGATGCGCAGCCTTACCCGCACCGCACTGGCTAGTCCACTCGCCCTGGCCATGGCGCTGGCCTTGGGCCCGGTGACCGCGCCCACCGCGCAGGCCGACTCTCGAAAACCCGCCGACATGGTGCTCAACTCGTTGCCGGTCTCGGTCGAGATGGCATCGGGATACTCGCGGTCACTGTTTCGGCATTGGACGGACCGAGACGGCAACGGGTGCGATGCCCGTAAGGATGTCTTGATCGAGGAAGCCATCGCCGGTCGGGTAGCGGGCTGCACCGTGGTGGGCGGGGTCTGGCAATCGGCCTACGACGGTGTCACCACGTCGAACTCAAGTACTTTCGATGTGGATCATCGCGTACCGCTTAAGGAGGCATGGGATTCGGGTGCTTGGCGGTGGTCGGCCTCGACCCGCGAGGCATTCGCGAATGATCTGGGGTATGCACAGTCGCTGATCGCGGTCAGTGCGTCGTCAAATCGCTCGAAATCCGATCGCGACCCGGCCGACTGGTTGCCCAAGTACGAAGTCTGCACCTATGCGAAAACTTGGATAGCGGTTAAGTATCGGTGGCGCCTTTCGGTCGACAGCACCGAGAAGTCGGCCCTGAACCGGTTACTGGGTTCGTGCCCCGGGCTAATGCTGGTCCCTGATCTGGCCGCCGTGATCACGGATCCAAATGCTGCGCGCCCGAGTGCATCAGAGGTGGTGACGGCCGACCCGGGGGCGGGTACCGGTGGTGCTACCGACCCACGACTTGGCACTTGCCGCGAAGCGATCGCTGCGGGCTATGGCCCCTATGTTGTCGGCCGCGATGAGGAGTATTCGTGGTACATCGATCGCGATAAGGATGGCACTGTCTGCGAGCGCTAACACCAACCTGGCAGTTCACGGTTTGGCCGAGCACCGCGTGCCATTAGCCTTTACGACATGACACTGGTAGCCGGGGTCGACACCTCAACCCAATCCGTCAAAGTAGTTGTTCGCGATGCCGACACCGGTGCTTTAGTGCGCCAGGCTCGCGCGCCGCACCCCGAAGGCACCAGCGTTGATCCGGCCGCCTGGTGGTCGGCCCTACAAGTTGCGCTGGCCGCCGAATCCGGTGGGCTACTCGATGGGGTGAGCGCCCTGAGCGTCGCGGGCCAACAACATGGCATGGTGGTGCTAGATGAGCAACGCGAGGTGATCAGACCCGCCCTGCTTTGGAATGACACCCGGTCGGCCGCAGCCGCCGATGATCTAGTAGCCGAACTCGGTGGGCCGGGCGCGTGGGCCGATGCCGTTGGCAGTGTGCCGGTTGCCGCGTTCACCGTTTCGAAGATTCGTTGGTTGGCGCAGCACGAGCCCGAAAATGCGAGCAGGGTCGCCTCGTTGCTGCTGCCGCACGACTACGTGACTTGGTTGCTGGCGGGCAAACCGGCGCAGGCCACCACCGACCGCGGTGATGTTTCCGGGACGGGATATTGGTCACCGGCCACCGGCAGCTATCGCGAGGATCTAGTCAAGATGGCACTTGGGCAGGTACCGGCACTGCCACGGGTGGCGGCGCCCAATGAAGTAGTCGGCGAGACCGCATTCGGCAATAGCAAATCCGGAATCAAGCTGGGCCCGGGAACCGGCGACAACATGGGTGCCGGGCTGGCACTTGACGCGGGCCCGGGCGACATCGTGGTGTCCCTCGGCACCTCCGGCACGGCATTTGCCTGCTCGCTGGTGCCGTCGGCCGATCCGCTGGGCCTGGTCGCGGGATTCGCCGATGCCACCGGACGCTTCCTGCCACTTGTCTGCACCCTCAATGCCGCGCGCGTCCTGACC
>SYJA01000061.1 GCA_005798555.1 Actinomycetota bacterium | reverse complement strand
TGCGTAACCTCGATATCGCCGATTCCCGCGCCAAGCTCGAGATGTACGCCAGCGGGGGGCAGCTGCCGGCGGGTCAGGCCCGGCTGGTCGGCGAGCTCGGGTCCGGGGGCACCGAGGCGGACGGAACCAACTAGATCCCCCCCGCGTCCAAATCACAGTGCGGCCACCCGGGCATACGGGCGGCCGGCGGATTTGGAAGGACCGGCCGTGAAATCAGCAACGATGCGTGGCACCGGGCTCGGCGCCACCAGTTATGAAAGCGACCGCGCGGTAGAAGCGCCAGAGACCGAGATTGTCCGCTACGTCTGTGCACAGGCCCATCAATCGGTGGTTCCGTTCTCGATTGAGGCGGAAGAGATTCCAGTCACGTGGATGTGTCGCTGCGGCCGCGAGGCTAGCGTGGTGAATCCGGGGCTGAAAACGTCGACCGCGCCAACTGCTGAGCTGCGGGTTCAGCGCTCCCACTGGGACATACTGATGGAGCGCCGCACCATCGCAGAACTCCAGGAGTTGCTCAATGAGCGGCTACAGGTGCTGCGAGACCAAATTGCCCAGGAGCAGCTGCTCTCTGCTTAAGTTATGGCAAGCAAAAAAACAGTGCTCTTCAGGCTGGGCCCGCGATACCGGGTCCAGCCTGTTTTTTTGGCTCTTGCTCGGTCGCATCCGGTGCATCCATGTTTATGACCTCGCCAACTACGAAGTCACCTTGCCCAAACTCCGGTGCGACATCAGGTGCTGGCGTGAAGCTAACCGAGGATGCTAATCCCGAGGCCACGATCCGACTTCCAACACGGCGGCGGATGCGCTCCTTGATGGGAGGCAGCAAGAGGACCAGCCCAAGGAGATCAGTGCAATACCCAGGAATTGCAATGAGCAAGCCGGCAATGAAAGTCAGGGAATGTGAGCCGGCCGCACCCGCGGGCAAGGTGCCGCTGCGCCCCGCCAGGCGAATACTGGCGAACGTAGCGGCACCGGCCCGGCGCATGACATAAAAACCAATGGGGATGCCAGCGACCAGCAGCAGTAGAGTCCAACCCCAGCCGAGGAGTTGGGCAACCAGCCAGGCAGCGAGGATCTCCAGCAGGGGGTAGCCGAAGAAGAGCAATCGATACCGCATGCCGAACTTAGGTCCATAGGTCATGGCTTTGGCGGCGCTTGTTTTGCGCCGTGCGCCTGATTCGAGTCACGCGATCGTCAAGGCCCCACACGGTGACCCGCCATAGGGCTTCGACGACAATCCGTTGGCTCATTTTACTCGTGCCGGCGGCCCGCTCGACGAAAGTAATCGGCACCTCGGTAACAACCAAGCCGCGCTGCACCGCCCGCCAGGCAAGGTCAACCTGGAAGCAATAGCCCTGCGAGGCTACGTCATGTAGGTCCAGTTTGCGCAAAGTGTCGGCACGAAAGGCCCGGTAACCGCCGGTGGCATCGTGCAGGGGCACGCCCAGCATCGTGCGCGTATAGAAATTACCGCCGCGCGAGAGAATCTCCCGACCCTTCGACCAGTTTTCGGTGCCTCCCCCGGCCATCCAGCGCGAGCCCAAGACCAGATCGGCGCCCCGCAGTGCTGCTAGCAGTCGTGGCAGTTGCTCGGGCTGATGGGAGCCGTCGGCATCCATTTCAACCACCACATCGAATGAATTCTGCAAAGCCCACGAGAACCCGGCTAGGTAGGCCGCGCCTAGCCCCTCCTTGCCGAGTCGGTGCATCACCTGCACCTTGGGCTCGGCCGCCGCGAGTTCATCGGCAATGGCGCCCGTACCATCTGGTGAGTTGTCGTCAATGATCAAGATTTCGACTTCGGGAACCGATGATCGGACGCGACCGACAATCGCCGCCAACGACTCCCGCTCATTAAAAGTGGGGATGATGACGACAATGCGGCCGAGATCCTCGAAGGTCACGATCCCAGCCTATGTTCTGCACCCCGCCGGCCGCGCCGTCGGATCCGAAGAACGCTGCCCGCCGCAATAGCGGCAATGCCGAGGCCCGCCAGCAGCAACTCGGGCAGTTTGCCTAGGTGGCCCGCGACAGTGCGGCCGTCAATGAGCGCTACCGAAACGACAAGTGAGCCAACCTCGCCCTGCTGCATCACTGCTTGCACTACACCGTCAGGGGTGATCACCGCCGAGACGCCGGTGGTTGCCGCGACGACCACCGAGCGCCCCGTCTCGATGGCGCGCAGCCGTTCAATACCAAGTTGCTGCTCAGGTTGGGCCGAGCCCCCGAAGGTTGCATTATTTGTTTGTACCGTTATCACCTCGGCGGCACCGGCGACCAGGCGTTGCAGCACTTGATCATCGGATACCTCGAAGCAGATTGCATCACCCACCAGCACTCCCCCGATTGGCAGTAGCCCTGGTTTGTCGCCCGCGAGGAAATCCCGTGGTACCTGATCGAACCGCCCGAGGATGGGCGCCAATTCGGCCCGCAGCGGCACGTATTCGCCGAAGGGCACCGGGTGGTTCTTGATGTACCGCGCCCCGGGGCCGGTCACGGGATCCCAAACCACGCCCATATTCCAAGCGACCATCGGGTTACCTGGGACTGCAACAACCGCACCCACCAGAATGGGTGCATTGATGGCAACCGCGGCACGGGTGATATCCGCAGCGACCGTAGGGTCTTGGAAGGGGTCGATATCAGTTGAGTTCTCCGGCCATAGCACGAAATCTGGCTGCTCTACTTGACCCGTTCGCACCTGCTCGGCTAGTAGCATCGTTTGCGCCACATGGTTGTTGAGCACCTGTCGGCGCACATCCAGCGCACTAAGCCCCAATTGCGGAGTGCCACCTTGCACAATCGCGATCGCCACCGTGCGCTGGGTACTCGTACCAATCCCAAGTGGTAGCACTAGGCCCACTGCCAAAACCAGTAGCCAGACCGCGAACCACGCGCTGCCATATCCCCGCCGCCCGGCGCGGACGGCCAAGAATGCCGCCAGCAAGGTGGTGCCAGCGAGCGCGACCACGAAGGTCACTCCTGGACGCCCGATAAACGCCGCGTACTTACCGAGCCAGGTGCTCG
>SYJA01000060.1 GCA_005798555.1 Actinomycetota bacterium | reverse complement strand
TTCATGTCGAGGAGGCCGACCTTGTCCGGATGCGCGCGTTCGAAGCGCTCCAAGTCCGCGCGGCAGCGCTGGGCGTCGTCCGCGCTCATCACGCGCACAGGGGCGAGATAACCCAGCTCGTCGAATTGGGCCTTGGCGCGGGCGGGGTCAAGCGTCGGCATCGGGGCCTCCCCAAAGGTGTCAACAATGATTTTGCGTCCGGTCAGACCAGCGTCGCCCATGGGACCGCCGACCTCGAAGCGGCCCGTTGGATTTACCAGAAGTCGGTAGTCGCGTGAGTCCAGATCCAAAGTCGCGAGGATGGGATCGACCACCTGGGCGCGGATATCTGGGCTCAGCATGGTATCAAGATTGATATCCCGGGAGTGCTGACTGGACACCACGATGGTGTCGATTCGAGTCGGGCGATCATCCTCGTCGTACTCGATAGTGACCTGGGTCTTGCCGTCGGGGCGCAGGTACGGCACTCGGCCGTCCTTGCGCACCGCGGTCAACTGCTCGGCCAGCCGGTGCGCCAAGGAAATTGGCAACGGCATGAGTTCAAGGGTGTCGGTGCAGGCATAACCGAACATCAGACCTTGGTCGCCGGCCCCTTGTCGATCCAGTGGGTCGCCACTGCCGCCCTCACGCTCCTCGATCGCATCGTCAACGCCTTGGGCGATGTCCGGGGACTGCTTGCCGATCGAAACCGAGATGCCACAGGACTCACCGTCAAAACCCTTGGTCGATGAGTCATACCCAATACCCAGCACGGTGTCGCGAACTAAGCGAATGACGTCGGCGAACCCCTCGGTGGTGACCTCACCGGCCACGTGCACCTGACCGGTGGTCAACATGGTTTCAACCGCAACCCGACTGCGCGGGTCTTGCCGCAGCAGATCATCAAGAATGGCATCGCTGATCTGATCCGCCATTTTATCCGGATGGCCCTCGGTGACCGACTCAGATGTGAACAAGCGCTTAGACACGTGGTATCCCCTTACGGATGACGTCGAATCAACGATTACAAACCAGCAATTACAAACTGACGATTACAAACAAACGAATGAATAAACCGTCAGGGTCAAACCTTGAGTCTAATGGCTAAGTGCGTTTCCATTCATGCACCACGGCGTCCCAGACGGCATCGGAAATCGCAGCTTTGGTGGCCCTTGGCACCTGGACCGAGGTGCCCTCATGGCCCAAAATCGTCACTTCGTTCTCATCTGCACCAAACACCACTTGCCGCCCAACCTCGTTGACCACGAGGAGATCACAGCCCTTGCGGGCCAATTTGCGGTGACCTAACTCACTTAACTCGGTGTCGTCCACCGCGGTCTCGGCGGCAAATCCCACCAACACGGGTAGGTCCCCTTCCCGGCGGCGTACCAATTCCGCCAGCACGTCAACGGTCGCGGTCAGTTTGAGATTGAGATCAGCCGGCTGATCGGGCTTCTTGATCTTGCTGGTGGCGGTAACCTCTGGGCGAAAATCTGCTACGGCTGCCGCCATTACGACCGCATCGGCACCGACTGCCGCCGTGAGCATCGCCTCAAGCAACTGCGCCGCAGAGCTAACCGGTCGCACGGTGACCCCGGCGGGCGGGTCAACGGCTAGGTGCGCGGCCACCAAAGTCACCTGGGCCCCCCGGGACACCGCGGTGCGGGCCAACTCAACCCCTTGCCGCCCACTGCTGATATTGCCGATGAACCGAACCGGATCCCACGCCTCGCGGGTACCGCCGGCGCTGACCACCACCCGTCGGCCCGCTAAATCACCGGTCGGTGTTCGGCGCAGCACATCTTGAACCGCAGCGAGGATGGCCGCCGGCTCCGGCAGTCGGCCGGGGCCGACGTCGGCTCCCGTCAACCGACCGGTTGCCGGTTCGAGCACGATCACCCCCCTACTTCGAAGGGTGGCAACGTTGCTCTGGGTGGCGGGGTGCTGCCACATTTCCGTGTGCATCGCCGGCGCCAAGACAATTGGGCAGCGGGCGGTGAGGAGCACATTGGTTAGCAGGTCATTGGCGATTCCGTGGGTGGCGCGGGCCAGTAGATCTGCGGTGGCCGGAGCCACGACCACGCAGTCGGCTTCCTGCCCTAATTTAACGTGCGAAACCTCATTGGGGTTAGTCCAAAGCGAGGTGGCCACCGGCCGCGCCGAAAGCGCCGACCAAGTCGCGACACCGACAAAGTTCAGTGCTGCCTCGGTGGGAACCACGGTTACCTCGTGGCCGGACTCGGCCAGCCCCCTGAGTACCTCGACCGCCTTATAGGCGGCGATGCCGCCAGCAACCCCAAGGACAACACGAGGTGGCGACATCGAAGTCAGGCCGAAGCCTCGACTACCTCGATCGCCTCTGACTGCAATAGACCCGCATCGATCTCGCGCAGTGCGATCGATAGGGACTTCTCTTGCGCATGGGTCTCCACGAGGGGGCCAACGTACTCAAGTAGGCCTTCACCCAGCTGCGAGTAGTAGGCATTAATCTGCCGTGCTCGCTTGGAGGCGTAGATGACCAGGGAGAACTTCGAGTCGGTCTTTTCAAGCAGGGCGTCGATCGAGGGATGGGTGATGCCATCAGATCTTGAGTTACTCATGCAGGCATGCTACCAATGCAGCCGCACACTGGCCAACATCGGTATTGACAATGACCCGGTCAAACTCCGGGGCCGCGGCTAGCTCCAGGTCCGCGGCTGCTAGGCGTTGGGCGACCGCCTCCGGTGATTCAGTGCCTCTGCCGATCAGCCTGGCCGCTAATGCGGGCCTCGAAGGTGGGGCCAAGAACACCAATCGGGCCTCGGGCACCCGGCTGCGCACCTGCCGCGCTCCGGCTACTTCAATCTCCAAGATCACCGGAGTGCCGCTGGCTCGATGCTCAAGCACCGGACCGCGCGGGGTGCCGTAGCGATTGCCCGCGAATTGGGCCCACTCCAAAAGCTCGTCTTGCGCAATCAGACGATCGAACTCCTCGTCGGCAACGAAGTAGTAATCCTGCCCGGCGATTTCACCTGCTCGTGGCGGCCGAGTAGTCACAGACACTGACAGCCAAACTTCAGGAACAAGGCCGAGCACCGCGTCAACAACGGTGCTCTTGCCGACTCCAGATGGGCCGGAAACAACGACTAATGGCGCCAGTCGCGGCTCCACTAGTTCACATCCGTGATACTCAATGCAATGCCGCGAGCCGCCTGTGCGATATCAGATGCTCCTGTTATCGGCCGCCCGATCACCAATAGGTCAGCGCCGTCGGCGATTGCTTGCTGAGGCGTTGCCACCCGCTTTTGATCGTCAACCGAGCTGCCGGCCGGCCGCACCCCCGGCGTTATCAAGGTGATGTCCGGAGCCACCACCGCCCGAATCGCAGCCACCTCATGTGGTGAGCAGACCACCGCTCGGGCGCCGGCATTGGTAGCCAGCAAAGCTAAGCGCACCGCAGCAGCAATTGACGGCCCCAACATTCCGATAGCGGCCAGGGCTTGCTCATCTAATGAGGTCAAAACTGTTACGGCTGCAATTTTGGTATTAGGCAAAGCCAGTGCAGCAGCTTCGACCATGGCCGCTCCCCCAGCCGCATGCACCGTCAATATCTCCGGCTCCAGATGCACCACCGCCCGCGCCGCACCAGCAACTGTCGCAGGGATGTCATGGAGCTTCAGATCCAAGAAGATCGCAATTGCACCGGCACCGACCGAACCTGCGGCCGCACGTGCGGTGGTGACCGCTAGGGCTCCATCGCGACAGAAGACTTCTAGACCGACTTTCAATGTTGAAACCACCGGAGCCACGGCCTGCGCCCAGGAACTCAAGGCGCTCAGATCCGGTGCATCCATTGCCACTGCGATTGGTGCGCGATCATTTATCATTCGGGTTCAGTTTCGCCTTCAGACTCGAGACCAAATACCTCTGCACCACGATGGCCGTAGGAGATCGCCTCCCGCACACTTTCGAATCCACGATCGGCCAGTTCACCTGCAAGTTCATTTTGCACGCGAAATGGCGCTGACGGATCATTGAAGGTCATGGTGCCGACCGAAACGGCATTGGCGCCGGCCAGGATGAACTGCAGGGCATCAAGGCCGGTTCGGATACCCCCCACTCCAAGAATCGGGATATCTGGCAGCGCCTGACGAATCTGCCATACGCAGCGCAGTGCGATGGGTCGGATCGCTGGCCCGCTTAGGCCACCTGTCACCCCGGCTAGTGCCGGTCGCATCGTCTCGACGTCGATCACCATGCCGAGCGCAGTGTTGATGACCGTCAGCCCATCAACTCCCGCACGAACCACCGACCGCGCAATCTCGGTGATATCGGTGACATCTGGTGAGAGCTTTGCAAATATCGGAGTCTGTGAATCACTTTGCCGGCGAACGGTCAAGATCACGTTGGCAGCCAGTTCGGGGTCGCAGGCGAAAACCTGATTTCGCTTAGCGACGTTTGGGCACGAGATATTGACCTCGATGGCATCGACACCCTCGACGGCGCGCAGTTTCTGGGCCAACTTGCCGTACTCCTCCACGGACTCACCGGCAATTGACACCACCGTTCGTGCGCCACGTGCTGTCAACCAGGCAAGGTCTTCCTCGATGAAGTGTTCGATGCCTGGACCTTGGAGCCCGATCGAATTGAGCATGCCACTTGGGGTCTCGCACATGCGCGGGGTCGGACGCCCAGAGCGGGCACGCAACATCACACTCTTGGTCACGATGGCGCCGATCTTTGTGATGTCAAAGAACTGATCAAGCTCGCGCCCCGAGGCCGCGCAACCCGAAGCCGTCAGGACCGGGCTCGGCATTGCCAAAGAACCAAGATTGGCGGACATGTCGACGCCCGGGAGTGCAGCCGCCGAGCCAGCGGTACGCCCGAACATGGCCCGGCTCATGAGGCATCCAATTCGGGAGCGCCGAGGGCGTCGGCAGGAACGGTGCCAATCTCCGCCCAGCGCACCAGATCACCACGAAATATCGGACCTTCTACGCAAGACCGAAGCATCCGGGTACGCCCATCCTCCCCGATCACCGGCAGGACGCAGGTCATGCAGATTCCAATACCGCAGGCCATTGCCTCCTCAACCGAGCACTGACTGTAAGCGCGATACTCAGCGGCGACGGCGGCGACGGCCTCGAGCATGCCCATCGGCCCACATGCATAAACCACCGCTGAATTATTGTGTTCCATAATGCTTGGCAGCACGTCGGTGACCCGGCCCTTCGTGCCGGATGAGCCATCCTCGGTTGTAATCGTCAGCATTGACGAAACCCGCTTTATGTCAAGGACTCCGTAGAGTTTGTCCTCACTGGACGCGCCAAGGACTACATCAACCCGGCAGCCACGCTCCCGCAACTGCTCAGCCAGCATGAAAAGTGGAGCCGATCCATAGCCGCCCCCTACCAATAAACAAGGCACCCCTTCCTTGGGTAATACAAAGGGCTTGCCGAGGGGGCCCACGATGTCTAGGAAGTCATGCCGGTGGCGCTCGCTGAGCCAGCGGGTTCCCTGACCGTGCACGCCGACTACCACATCAATGGTACCGCCATAAACCCCGCGGGATTGCACTTGGTGGATCGCAAGTGCGCGGCGCAGGATCAAGCTAGATTCCTCGCCGCCAATCCCAATGGTGACGAAATGACCTGGGCGAAAAGACTCCGGAATGCCAGGCGCGGTGATGGACAACACGTAGTAGGCGCCGGCGCGGCGCACATCGAGGACTTCTCCCCTTACCTGAATCGGCACCTAGCCCACACCTTCCTCGCCCGCCCGCACCCGGTTCAACTTGGCTTCGCCGGGTTGAGGCTACCGCCTGCACCTAACCGAAGCTTGAGCAGATCACGGGCATGGTCCTGCAGGGAGCGAACGGTGGCATCGGCGTGGCTTAGTGAATCAATACCCTGTACCGCAGCAGCCAAACCTTGAACTGTGGTGATGCACGGCACCGACTTGATCACTGCGGCCGTCCGGATTTCATAGCCATCAACGCGCGGGCCGACCCCGTACGGGGTATTGACAATAAGTGCGATTTCACCAGCCATTATCGAATCGATGGTGGTTGGCTCACCCGACGGACCCCGGCCCTCATGGTGCTTTCGCAATACCCGCGCAGTTATCCCATGCCGCCCGAGTACATCAGCAGTCCCGGCCGTCGCCGCGATTTCAAACCCCAGATCGGCCAACCGCATGATCGGAAAGATCGCCGCCCGCTTATCGCGATTTGCGAGAGACACAAATGCCGTGCCAGATGTTGGCAATCCACCGGCGAATGCCGCCTCTTGCGACTTGGCAAATGCCAACCCAAAACTATCGTCAATACCCATGACCTCACCGGTTGAACGCATCTCCGGGCCAAGTAAAATGTCAACCCCGTGGAACCGGCCGAATGGAAGTACCGCCTCCTTTACCGAACACGCCGCACCCGGCGGCATGGTGCCACCGTCGCCGTGCTCCGGCAGCAACCCCGAACTACGTAATTGCGCAATTGTCTGACCTACCATGACTCGAGCTGCAGCTTTCGCGATCGGGACAGCTGTTGCCTTGGAAACAAATGGCACGGTACGAGAGGCTCGCGGGTTGGCCTCGAGCACATAAAGTACATCCGATACGAGTGCGTATTGCACATTCAGCAACCCGAGTACGCCGACGCCCTTGGCGATGCGAAAAGTCGACTCGCGAATGCGGTCAATCTCCGATGCGCCCAAGGTTATCGGAGGAAGGGCACAAGCCGAATCCCCAGAATGTATGCCCGCTTCCTCAATATGCTCCATCACACCGGCAAGGAAGAGTTCTTCACCGTCAAAGATTGCATCAACGTCAATCTCGATGGCGTCATCCAAGAAGCGATCCACTAATACTGGGTGCTCGGGGTTGATTTGGGTTGCCCTCCCCAGATAGTCAGCGAGCATTTCGTCGTCGTAGACGATTTCCATGCCGCGGCCACCGAGAACGTAACTTGGACGCACTAGTACCGGGTAGCCAACATCGGCCGCAATCCCTTGCGCTTCCGCAAAGGACATAGCGGTACCGTGCTTGGGCGCCGGGAGATCGGCCTCTGCGAGTACCCGACCGAATGCGCCGCGATCTTCGGCCAGGTGAATCGACTCCGGGCTAGTGCCGATAATCGGCACACCAGCGTTCTTCAGCCGCTGGGCAAGTCCGAGTGGGGTTTGTCCGCCTAACTGCACGATCACCCCGATCAAGTCGCCCGCCTGCTCCTCTGCGTGGACAATCTCAAGTACGTCCTCGAAAGTCAGTGGCTCGAAGTAAAGGCGATCCGATGTGTCGTAATCGGTAGAGACGGTCTCGGGATTGCAATTGA
>SYJA01000059.1 GCA_005798555.1 Actinomycetota bacterium | reverse complement strand
GGAGCCGCCTCGGGGATTTGAACCCCGGACCTACGCATTACGAGACAATTTTCCGCCCTCAGGCCCACAAGGGAAACTCAGTGATACCAACCGGATTCGTCTCCTCCGGGCCGCTCGAGACCCACCCAAGCCACTGGAGGTGGGGCTGACAGTGGGGCTACGAATCGGCCCCGCTGACCCCGATCACGCCCTTGGGTCTACGCACTATCGATGCGTCGTGGAGGTGCTGCGGCGAGCTTGCCCGCCTCCGTCGGGCCGAACGGGCCAGTTCCGTGGACCGCCGCTGATACGGACGGTCCGCTGGCACGTCGACGACGCCCCTATTGACTCTGCTATACAAATGTATAAGACTCTGCTCACTGCAGGCGGCGTGCCTGGAGCTCGCCTATTGGAGGCCCCGTGGCCACTCCCACCGCAACGCCCGAACGCAGTTCGACTCTGACGCGCAACGCGATCTCGACGCTGGGGATCGTGGTACTGGTTCTATCTGTCGCAAGTCCGCTCATCGGTCTCACCGGAGCCGTCCCCAGCGCCATGGTCACGGGCAACGGCCTCGGGGTCCCGCTCGCCTACGTCGTCGTGGGAGCCTTGCTGCTGCTCTTCTCGATCGGCTTCGTCGCAATGTCGCGCCAAGTGACGAACGCGGGCGCGTTGTACGCGTACGTCGGTCGAGGCCTCGGAATGCCGATGGGCCTGGGAGCAGCGGGCTTGGCGCTCTGGGCATACACGACGATCCAGATCGCCGCGTACGGGTTCTTCGGTGTGGTGTTCACCGGAACGATCAACAGCTGGTGGGGCGTGGAGATGCCCTGGTATGTCGCGTCCCTGGGACTCATCGCTCTGGTGCAGGTATTCGGCTACCTCAAGATCGAGGTTGGGACGAAGGTCCTGCTGGTGGTGATGGGCATGGAGTGGACCGTCATGCTGGTCATGGCATTCGCGATCCTGATTCAAGGCGGCGCCGGCGAAGGGTTCGCTGTCTCGGAGGTGTGGTCGCCCAGCGGCCTGGCCTCAGCCGGGGCCGTCATCGGCATCGTCTGGGCCTTCGCTTCGATGTTCGGTTTCGAGTCGTCGGCGATCTTCGGCGAGGAAGCGCGCAATCCCAAGAGGGCAGTCGCTCGAGCCACAGTGATCTCCATCGCGATGATCACTGGATTCTTTGCGTTCACCGGCTGGATGCTGATTGTCGGCTACGGCCCGTCGAACGCCATCGACGCGGCGACTGCCTCGCTGCAGTCGGGCAACCCCGCGCAGTACGTCTTCGACGCCGGCGCGACGTACCTCGGCTCCTGGGCGCCGACCGTCATGAGCATCTTCGTCATCACGTCCCTCTTCGCCTGTGCACTGGCTTTCCACAACGGAATCGCTCGATACCAATACACGCTCGCCCGAGACGGCATCTTCCCGAAGATCCTGTCGCGCACCAACGGCCACGGCACTCCGCACATGTCCTCGTTCCTGCAGACCGCCACAGCCCTCGCGTTCATCGCACTTGCAGTCATCACGAACTCCGATCCCGTCCTCGTCGTCTTCTTCTGGGGATCGGGGGTCTCGGTCGTGTCTATCGTGGCGCTCTACATACTCACCGGCATCGCGATCATCGTGTACTTCCGCAAGAACTCGGGAGTCGACAATCGATTGTGGAACACCTTGATCGCCCCGGTACTGTCAGGCCTACTTCTGGTGGTGGTCCTGTACAACATCGTGGCCAATCTCGACATCCTCGTAGCCACGCCCAAGGGCGAGGCGTTGTTGCTGGCGTCAACGGGGATCGTGGCGTTCCTGATCGGCGTCGGCCTCTACGCCCTCAGGCGGCGCTCGCTGAGCCCCGAGGCCCTGGCCGACCTCTCTGAAGAGGTCATGTAGCGATGGGCGAACATCACGCGTTCGAAGGGGAATACGTAGACGGCATGACGCCGTATGCGGGGATCCCCACGTTCGGAGGGTTCCCCCACATCCCCTGGCAGGACCTATCCCCGGACACGGCGGACGTCGCCATCCTCGGTGTGCCCTACGACAACTCGGCGGCCAACCGCCCCGGCTGCCGGTTCGGACCCCGAGCCATGCGATCACAGGCATTCACATCCGGTTACCACCACCTTCCCCTCGGCGTCGACATCACCGAGTGGCTCTCGGTTGTGGACGCCGGCGACGTCCACTGCCCGCACGGACTGACGGACATCTCGCACACCAACGCTCGTCTAGCGGCGCGGCGGGTCACGGATGCCGTGCCGTTCTCGGTATTCCTCGGCGGCGATCATTCGATCACCTGGCCCACCGCTGCTGCGGTGGCAGAAACGCATGGCTGGGGCGAGATCGGCCTGATCCACTTCGATGCCCACGCGGACGCCGCGACGCACCTAGACGGCAACCTTGCTTCGCACGCCACCCCCATGCGGCACCTGCTCGAGTCGGGTGCGCTGAAGGAAGGGCACTTCGAGCAGATCGGCCTGCGCGGCTATTGGCCACCTCCCGAGGACTTCGAGTTCGTTGCATCCCAAGGAGGCCGTTGGCACCTCATGGAGCATGTGCGCGAGTCCGGCATAGACGCCGTTCTCGACTCCGTGATCAACCGAATGGTCGACAACTGCTCTGCGGTGTATCTGTCCGTGGACATCGACGTGCTTGATCCGAGTCACGCGCCTGGGACCGGCACGCCCGAGCCGGGCGGCATGAGCCCCATCGACCTCCTGCACGCTGTTCGGCGCATCGCGCTCGAGACGCCTCTGGTGGCGCTGGACGTCATGGAGGTCTCTCCGCCGTTCGACCACGCTGACGTCACGGTCAACAATGCGCACCGCGTGGTGTTCGAGACACTCGCAGCTCTCGCGTACAAGAAGCGGCATCTTGCCGGAGGCGCACCGCACCAGCCAGGTCGCTCAGCGCCCATGGTTCGGCACCCCGGGGCGCGACGCGGGACTTAGGCCTGGCTGCTCGACAGGATCGCCAGCACTTCGCGTAGCCGCTCCAAGGCCCGCCGGGTGGTGTCGGGGTCGTCGAGGGCCAACTGCTGGAAGACCAGCCCATCGAGGGCGGCAAACACGAGCGCTGCGAGGACAGCATCGTTGCTGAGTCCTCGCTGGTCGAGTTGCACCTGGGTCGAGGCGCGCATCGCTTCGTACATGTGGCCCACCAGTGGCCTCAGTCGCGGCTGGCGGCGAGCCTCGACCACCATCTCAGAGATGAAGGCTTGGGACTCTGCATCTCGCTCGACCGACTCCTCGAGATCCATCAAGAAGTCCGCCACACTCGACGAGGACGAGAGCATTCCTCCCGATTCCATCGTCCGCGTCATCACGTCCTCCATTGCCACCACGAGCAACTCGTCCAGATTCCCGAAGTAGTGCCGCACCAGACCGTGAGACACCCCTGCCTCAGCAGCGACGGACCGATACGTCATCGTCCGGAGCCCACCACGCGAGACCACTCGTACGGCCGCCTCGACCAAACCCTGACGGCCGGGAGCTGTCGCGCGAAGCGCGGGCGGGGGGCTGTCCGCCGGCTTGCTCGCTCGCCAGTTGGCGACCCACCGACGCAATGTGCTTTCGCCCACGCCCATGTCGCGTGCAACCGTCACTTGAGGTTCTCCGCCGACAGTCACCCGCCGCACGGCCACATCACGGACCGACGAGTCGTACCGGTATGCGGTGGGCCCGTCAGTGCGCGTCTCGTGGCGTGACTGGCGCATTGAACCCCCCGTCTCGTGGTGAACGTTCCTCTGGACCATCCCATCATGCCCTGCCCTGAACCGCCGCGGTGATTGTGCAGCCTCTGAACCCGCGACGTGCCCAGGCTGACGTGGATGTCGGGATTGTTCGCTCACCCCGCTGGACTCCACGAGTTCTTATGGGGCTAATCCTGGGGCCAACGTCAATTTCAGGCTTGGCTTTTGGAGCCTCGCAATCCTGGAAAGTTGTTGCTATCAAATGACTTTCCGTTGGAGCCGCCTCGGGGATTTGAACCCCGGACCTACGCATTACGAGTGCGTTGCTCTACCACTGAGCTAAGGCGGCGCGCTCATGACGAGCCTGCCCATGCTACCGGTAGGTCCGATTGCCCCTAGTCGCAGACGACTCCCGCAGTCGGCAGCTCGCCACTAAGCCAGAAAGTGTCGACCGCAGCGTCAATGCACTCCGAGCCATTGGTATAGCCGGTGTGTTGGTGGTTATCCCAGGTGAGCAGGCGCGCGTTACCCAACTGCTCCACGACCCGCTGCCCCCATTGATACGGGGTTGCCGGATCATGCTTGGTCGACACGATGAGCATTGGCGGGGCGAGGTTCGCGGTGATCGCAACCGGCTGATCAGCCGATTTCGCCGGCCAGTTGGCACAGGTGAGTAGCCCCCACGCCTGAGACACACCAAATGTTGGTGCCGAAACTGCCCACTCCTTAGCCAGTTGCTGCACCTTGACCTTGTCACCTAGGAACGGGCGATCCAAGCAGCTAACGGCGTAGAAGGCCTCGGTTGAGTTATCGAGATAGCGTCCGTCGATCCCACGGCTGATGCGCGCATCGAGGAGTTCGAATAATGGTTTGGCATTGCCGTCGGCAACTGCTGCGCTAAGTGCTGGGCGCAGTTCCGCATAATCACTCGGCGGGAAATAGAGGTAGGAAAGCAACGCGTAGGTGGCAACCGGCTCATTGAGGACACGGCCATTTTCGATTAGTGGCTTTGAGTCAAGCCCCTGCAACCAGGCACGCAATTGGTCAGCAACCGATGGTCCGGAGCCGACAAATGGGCAATCACTTTGGGTTACGCAATCGGCAGCAAAGTCATCAACGGCGACCTCGAACGCTTCAGCCTGCTCCTTCGAGACCTGCTCCAAACTTAGGTCTGGCGGCAAAACCCCATCAAGAACCACGCGGCCAACATTGGCCGGGAACAACTGCGAATAGACAATGCCGATATCGGAGCCATAAGACTTACCTAGGTAGTTGAGCACCGGGTCATTTACTAAAGCGCGGGCTATATCTAAATCCCGTGCGGCATCGTTGGTGCCCATGTGAGCCAAGAGTTCACCTGCCTTTTCCTTGCAGGACTGCCCGATCTCGGCCGCGACCTCGATCACCTGCTGTTCTTCCGCCGGGGTGTCTGGCGTGCCATCGACTTCAAGGAATTCATCACGCTGCTCATCGGTCAGACAGGTGATTGGTGAGCTATGCGCGACCCCGCGGGGGTCAACACCGATGATGTCGTAGTTATCGCGGATATCAGGGCTGACGATGTAGTCAGCGGCTTTTGCATAGTCGAAGGCGCTACCACCTGGGCCACCAGGATTTACAAACAGCGAACCTATCGGCTCGACAATGGCCTTGACCTTGGTGATCGCAAGTTTCGTGGTCGGGCCGTTGGGGTCCGCATAATCGACCGGGACAATAATCTTGGCGCAATCGGCATCACCGCAATTACGCCAGGTGACCTCTTGGTCATAGAAGGCCTCCAGGCCCGGAGGCGTTGGTACTGGTGGGGATTTGGCACTTGGAGGTGCCACCACTGGGCCGTTGAGAAATCCGCAGGAGCTAAGGCCGACAGAGATCGCGAGCACCAGAGCTGATAACCGGGGCACAGACATACTTAAAACCATAACCCGAGGGCCCATCTGAGCAAATCCTGCGCCCTATGCCGCGACTAAGCAGATGCGGCTCGGATCCAAGGGTCCTTTATCTCAACCAGCAATGACTCCAACCCGATCAACGGGGTGACACCCGCCTGGATCTGGGCGCGCGCGTAGTCGATAGCACCGAGGCGGCGGCCGGTGTCGTTGGCCGTGCTATTGGCGGCTAGCTGTTGGATCTGGGGCCGCATCTCCTCGTTGATCAATGGGACGACAGCGTCCATCTGGATAACCAGCACATCGCGGTAGAGCCCGAGCAGATCAAGTAGCACCCGGTCAACTTGATCGCGGACGGTGCGGGTGCTGCGCGTCTTTTGCCGTTTCGTCAGATCCTTCAACGCCGCATCACGTGATCTCTTCAGTTGGCCCTTGATGGCCGCGGACCCACCGACCCCGTAACTGGCGTCTAGGTCTTCGACCTCGGCCTGATTCAGGGGAGCGGTGATGGCCTCAGCATCAGCCGAGGCAGCTTCCAAGATATTCGCAGCGCAGATAAAGCACGAATTCAGATCGCGAAGTTCAAGTGGCACCCGCAGGACTTCAGCCCGGCGGATTCGCGCATGCTCATCGGTGGCAAGGGCTCGGGCCCGGCCGATGTGACCTTGGGATGCGCGAGCGGCAAATGCCGCAATCGCACCATCTACCGCGTACCGATCGGTGAGAGCCTTCGCCACCTCAGCGGTGGAAGGCGTACGAAGTGCTACGTGACGTGTCCTGGAAACTATCGTCGGTGGCACATCTTCGACGCTCGGCGCACAGAGCAGCCAGATGGTATGCGGGGGTGGCTCCTCGATGGACTTCAACAAAACATTGACCGCTTGATCGGTCAGCCTGTCAGCGTCTTCGACGATCACCACATGCCAATGACTACTAGCCGGTGACATCGCCGCCCGCTTAACCAGCTCGCGGGCCTCGTCAACGCTATAACTCAGGCCCTCGGGTCGGATAACCTCAACATCAGGATGACCGCCCAAGGGGGCGTTACGGCAGGCCTGGCAGACCCCGCAACCACTCTCCGGGCAAACCAGTGCTGCCCCAAAGCAGGTGGCCGCTGTTGATCGCCCCGACCCTGGTGGCCCGGTGACCAGCCAAGCGTGGGTCATCGCCGGCCCGGGCTCACCTAGGGTCAGCGAGTCAGCACCGGCTACCGCCCGCTCCAGTTGTGCTACCACCTCATCTTGGCCAACAAGGGCGTCCCAGATGCTCATCTTGGTGCCAGTAACCGGTCAACCCGCCCGGCGATGACTGCGGCGATCTCACCTTTGGGCGAAGTCGCGTCAACGACGAGATAGCGGCGTGGGTCAGCGCCCGCAATCGCCAAGAAGGCCGCGCGAACGCGAACGTGATACTCAACCGGCTCTCTTTCCAAACGGTCTGGATCGGTGATGCGAGTAAGGCCAAGCAACGGATCAATATCAAGGACGATGGTTAGATCAGGAAGCAGATTGTTCGTGGCCCACAAACTTAAGTCGCGGACTTTTTCAGCACCCAAATCTCGGCCGTAACCCTGGTAGGCCACCGATGAATCAAGATACCGATCACAAACCACGACAGCCCCACGATCAAGTGCCGGCCGGATGACCCGCGCCACGTGCTCGCCGCGGGCGGCCGCAAATAGCAAGGCCTCAGACCTGGCATCAAGGCCCAAATACTGCGGACTGAGCACGATATTTCGCATGGCCTCAGCTGCCGGGGTGCCACCGGGCTCGCGGGTGCGCACGACCTCGTGGCCGGCGGCGGTCAGGTGCTCAGCAAGTAGCTGCTCCTGGGTTGACTTACCGGCGCCCTCGCCACCTTCAAAGGCAATGAACGCACCGGGCCTGGTAAGCATGATTACCGCGAACCCGCCGACGCGAGGGCCGTGCGCTTGACCGCCTTCTTATTCGGCTTCTTAGCGGTGCGCTTCGTCGCGCGTTTGGCGGCCGCTTTCTTGGCCGCCTTACTGGCACCCTTCTTCACCACCCGCTTGGTGGTCTTCTTGACTCCACCATCACCGTCCAGGGCGATGCGCGAGCGTCGCTCGGAGAGCAGGTCGCTGGCTCGGTCCACCGAAATAGTGGCCGGGTCATCGGCGGTGCGCAGGGCCGCATTAGTCGTACCATCGGTGACGTAGAGCCCGAACCGGCCCTCCCGCACCACAATCGGCAAGTTGGTGGTCGGGTCACTGCCGACCTCACGAAGCGGTGCCGCCGCTTGACCGCGGCCGCGCCGCTGCTTGGGCTGGGCGTAGAGGGCTAACGCTTGCTCCAAGGTGACGGTGAAGATCTCGGCTTCACCTGCCAGTGACCTGGAGTCGGCGCCGCGCATCAGATACGGACCATACCGACCATTTTGCGCCGTGATGTCTTCACTGGTGGCCGGGTCGACACCGACGACTCGCGGCAAACCCAAGAGGCGAAGTGCGTCCTCAAGGTTCACATTGTCCAAAGTCATGTCGGAGAAAAGAGAGGCGGTTCGCGGTTTCGCCGACTTCGGCGAACCCTCCGGCAGGACTTCGGTGAAGTAAGGGCCGTAGCGCCCCGTCTTGGCCAAGATCTCTAGGCCGGTATCTGGGTCCACCCCGAGTTCGCGATCCCCGGACGGCATCGCCAAAAGTTCCTCGGCTTTTTGGGCAGTCAACTCATCGGGTGCTAACCCGATCGGAATATTCGCGCGCTCCTCGCCGCGCTCGACATAAGCGCCATAACGGCCCACCCGAAGGCTCGCATCGGTACCGTCAATCGGGCTGGTGGCAATCTCCCGGGCGTCGATTGCCGATAGATCCTCGGTGAGCGGCTTGATACCGGGGAACGGCCCGGAGACACTTTCACCGCCCCGCCAAAATGCCCGTAGCTGCTGCACCCGGTCTGATTCGCCATTGGCGATCAGGTCGAGGACTTCTTCCATGTTCGCGGTGAATTGATAATCAACGAGTGCTTCGAAGTGCTCTTCGAGTAGCCGAACTACCGAGAACGCGGTGAAGCTGGGCACCAAGGCCGAGCCTTTCTTCCAGACATAGCCTCGGTCAATGATCGTCGACATGATGGAGGCATAGGTCGACGGGCGGCCGATGCCCAGCTCCTCAAGACGCTGCACCAGTTTCGCCTCGGTGAAACGCGCTGGTGGATTGGTGCTGTGTGCGGAGGCCGCCAGACTCGTTGCCTTGATGCTCTGGCCTTCAGACATGCTCGGCAGCTCACGCTCGCGGTCATCCTCATTCGAATCGTCAGCCACATCTTTGAGCGCAGCATAGAAGCCCGGGAAGACAACCATGGTGCCCGATGCGGTGAACTCCGCGTCGGTGCCGGACTTGGTCGCTGCGCCGAACTTGACCGTGGTGGTGGCAACTTTCGCGTTCACCATCTGCGATGCCACCGTGCGCTTCCAGATTAAATCGTAGAGCGCGAACTCATCGGCATTAAGCTCACCCGATACCTCGCCCGGGGTGCGGAAGGAATCACCCGATGGGCGCACCGCCTCATGGGCCTCTTGGGCATTCTTCACCTTGCTCGAATATTTGCGCGGGGCAGTTGGCACGTACTGCGCGCCGTACAAGTCGCGGGCCTGACTACGCGCCGCGCTAATCGCCTGCTCTGATAGATGCACGGAGTCGGTACGCATCTAGGTGATGTAGCCGTTTTCGTAAAGGCTCTGCGCGATGCGCATCGTGCGCTGCGCTCCCCAGCGCAGGCGATTGGCGGCTTCCTGCTGGAGTGTCGACGTTATAAAAGGTGCCTTAGGCGAACGCTCACTGGGCTTTTGCACGACCGAGCGCACCGTGAACGCGGCATCCGTCAACCCGGCAACCAGCTCCTGGGCAGCTCTTTCATCAAGCAGGATCAAGTCCTTGGCTTTCAGCGCCCCGAGTTCGTCAAAGTCCCGGCCGGCCGCCACGCGCACCCCGTCGACACTCGTTAGCTTGGCATCAAAGTCACCCGGGCTAAAAGTACCCTCGATATCCCAGTACCCGGCTGACCGAAATGCGATGCGCTCGCGCTCGCGGTCCACAACAAGTCGCACGGCAATCGACTGCACCCGACCCGCCGACTTCGCTTCGCGGCCGATCTTCTTCCAGAGCACCTCGGATACCGGGTAGCCATAAAGCCGGTCGACGATCCGGCGGGTCTCCTGCGCCTCCACCAAGGCCATGTCAAGGTCACGTGGGTTCGCTACCGCATCACGGATGGCATCCGGGGTGATCTCGTTGAACACCATGCGGTGGACCGGCACCTTGGGCCGAAGTACCTCGAGCAGGTGCCAGGAGATGGCTTCACCCTCGCGGTCCTCGTCGGTTGCGAGTAGGAGCTCATCGGAATCTTTCAGCGCCCGCTTGAGTTCGGCGATGGTCGCCTTCTTCGACTCATGAACGACGTAATAAGGCTGGAACTCGTCGTCGACATTGACGGCGTACTTGGCCCAGGGCTTTTTGCGGTCCGCCTCTGGCAATTGGGAGGCTTTGGCGGCTAGGTCGCGGATATGGCCGACCGAGGCCAGGACGGTATAGCCGCCCCCAAGGTACCCAGCGATCTTCTTCGCCTTGGCCGGTGATTCAACGATCACCAAGGTTTTGCCTGACACTCGCACCCTTTCCTAATCACCGGCCGCTGCGGCCCCTGGCGGAGTCTGACGCTAAGCCAGCCCCCTAAGTCAAATCCAGCCGCCCCCACCCAGTCGTTCGCTGGCCCCCGCTCCCCCTAAAGGGGGAGCGAAGTGAGCCGCCCTGCGTCCGGATATCGGAACACAGGGCGGCCACGTGGGTCAACTACTAACTCGCTGCTGCCGCCTGATCCCCGACCGCGATCGGGCGCCGCTTGGAGATTACGACCGCGATGATGACGATGGCCGCTGCGACCAGCGCGATCGCCCACCGCAAGGTGGTGTTCGCCGAGGCACCAAGTGACATGGTGACGATGGCCGGTGCGATCAACAACGCAACCAGGTTCATGACCTTGATCAGCGGGTTGATGGCTGGGCCGGCGGTGTCCTTGAACGGATCGCCGACGGTATCGCCGACGACGGTGGCGGTATGGGCTTCGGACCCCTTGCCGCCGAAGTGGCCGTCCTCGACGAACTTCTTGGCGTTATCCCAAGCCCCACCGGAGTTGGACAAGAACACCGCCATCAGCACACCGGTTGCGATGGTGCCCGCGAGATAGGCACCGAGTGCACCCACGCCAAGACCGAAACCAACGGCAATCGGGGTGAGCACCGCGAGGAGCCCTGGTGTGACGAGCTCACGCAGTGAATCCCGCGTGACGATGTCAACGACCTTGGCGTACTCCGGCTTGGTGGTGCCTTCCATGATGCCCGGGATGTCGCGGAACTGGCGGCGCACCTCGAAGATAACCGCACCAGCGGCGCGCGAGACCGCGTTGATCGCCAATCCGGAGAACAGGAAGACAACCGCCGCTCCGATGATCAAACCAACGAGGTTGGCCGGCGATGCGACATCAAGAACACCGAAGAACTGGTAGCCCTCGGGCACAACCTTGCCCAGGCCATCGGCCAGCATGCTGGGCTCCCAGCCGGTGCTGATCGCTGCGGCAATAACCGTGTCGCGGAAAGCACCGAATAGCGCGGTCGCAGCGAGTACCGCCGTTGCGATCGCGATGCCCTTGGTGATGGCCTTGGTGGAGTTGCCGATCGCATCTAGGCGGGTAAGAACCGCGGCACCTTCACCATGCACATCCCCGGACATTTCCGCGATGCCCTGGGCATTGTCAGAAACCGGGCCGAAGGTGTCCATCGAGACGATGACGCCGACGGTGGTCAGCAGCCCGGTGCCGGCAAGGGCGATCGCGAACAGGCTGAGCAGCACCACGCCGCCACCGAGCAGGAACGCCCCGTACACCGCGGCGCCGATCAGCAGTGCCGAGTAGACAGCCGACTCGAGGCCAAGGGAGATACCCGACAAGATCACCGTGGCCGGGCCGGTCATCGATGTCTTCGCGACATCATCAACCGGCCGGCGATTGGTCTCGGTGAAGTAAGCGGTCAACTGCTGGATCAACGCCGCGAGCGCGATGCCGATGAATACCGCGCCGATCACGAAGACCCGTGGGTTAAGTGATGAACCGGTCAGCTCCGCGGCGATACCACCGAGTGACTCGATACCTGCCCAATCGGCCGGTACCCATACGAAGACCGCTGCGATAACAAGTACCGCCGATATCACCGCGGAGATGAAGAACCCGCGGTTGATGGCGGTCATGCCCGAACGATCGCTGGCGCGCGGTGAGACCGCGAAGATACCGATAACCGCGGTGAGCACCCCGATCGCCGGGATGATCAATGGCAGCACCAGGCCGAGTTCGCCAAAAGCTGCCTTACCCAAAATCAGGGCGGCGACCAAGGTGACCGCATAGGACTCGAAGAGGTCAGCTGCCATGCCTGCGCAGTCGCCGACG
>SYJA01000008.1 GCA_005798555.1 Actinomycetota bacterium | reverse complement strand
CGGCACGAAGCGCCGCGGAGACAACCTCGGTCTGATCCTTGAGCACATCAAGGGAGTTACCCGCTACCGCACCGGCAGCGAAGTAATCCTTCCAGGACGCAATACCCGAAACCTCTGGGTCCGTGGTGTCGACGGCGATACTGGCGCTCTGGTCTGCTGTGGTGATTTCGGACAGTGGATTTGTTTGACTTCTATGCTGCCGTGGCCGGCTGGGTGTAACCGTAGTGGACTTCGTTCGGGCGCTGATAGCCAAGTTCTCACTGACGTCGGCGGGAGTTGTAGAAGCCCTCGATGTAGGTGATGACATCTGGTCTGGCTTGGGCCTTGGTGGCGTAAACGCTCCGGTAGACGAGTTCGTTCTTCAACGCTGAGAAGAAAAGATTCGGCCATCGCATTGTCCCAACACACGCCGGTTCTGCCCATCGACGAACGCATCCCCAGGTCCTTGACCAAGAGCCGATAATCGGCCGACGCGTAGACACTTCCGCGATCCGAATGAAAGACCCCGAGGGGCTCGATCACCGTCGTATCGGTAGCGTTCTTCAACGCGTCCTGGACGGGTTCGGTGCGCATGTGATCAGCGATTGACCAGCCAACTAACTTCTTGGAACACCAATCAATTACCGTGGCCAAGTAAATCAATCCGGCCCAGGTGTGGATACAGGTAATGTCACCGAATGAAATTGCAATCTGACGCACCAACTCTGGCTAGCACTCGGTGTCCTCGCCGGCCAGATCCGCGTGGATCCTGCGGTAGCCGTAGGTTCCATGCGACGTCTCGAAGAATTGCCTAACCCGTGCCGTTAAGGCCCCACGGCGGGCCGCGGTCGCCGACTGTGGCCTTGCCAACCAGTGATAAAACCCAGAGGTCGACACCGTGGCCAAGTACACATCTTGAACACGGGCAACTGATCCCGGTTTTATCCCAGTTCCTGCTGGCACGCCGGCCGCTTTATTAGCAGGGAAGTAGGGTCTACGCGTGAGCGAGCAAACCCGACGGACCCTAGCCAAGGGCTTGGTGTTCGTTGGAGCAGCCACCTTGATTGGCAATGGGGCCGCATACCTGCTGTCGGTCGTCGCGGCCCGGGTACTCACCCCGGCCGAGTTCGGTGCCTACGGCGCCCTGCTGGGCATCTTGATCATCATCTCGACGCTGTCGATTGCCGTGCAGGCGCTGACCGCCCGCCGGGTATCGGTGGCCACGGGCAACCGCGCCGAGGTCGAAGGCCAAGCGATTCGACTCGCCTTTTATGTCGGGGCGGCCATTATCTTGGTGGGGCTAGTTGCGGCCTGGCCGCTGGGTTTGATCTTCACCATTCCCTATGCCGCGGTGGCAATGGGGCTGGCATCCCTGGGCTTCGTGGTACTCGGCACGGCATCCCTCGGCATTGCCCAAGGCCGCGAGGAGCACCTTCGGTTCTCCATTGGGTTCCTGGCCAATGGCTTTGGCCGCGCCTTCGTCGGCATCGTGTTCGTGCTGGGCCTTCGAAGCGTGATCGGGGTGAGTGCGGGGCTGCTCGTCGGGTGCGCGGTCGGTGCCGTCATTAGCTACCTATTGATATGTCCGAAAACTTGGGCTAGAACTCTAGACAAGAGCGGCGCCGCCGAATTCGGCCACATCGCCCACGCGCTACTCGTGCTATTTACCCTCACCAACGTCGACGTCCTCCTGGCCCGCATTTTCTTGACCGAGAATCAATCCGGTGAGTACTCGGTCGGGGTGCTGCTGGCCAAGATCGCATTCTTCCTGCCCAATGCCATCATCATCGTGCTCTTCCCGAAGATGACTGCCGGTGATTCAAGGCGCGCGGTACTCATCGCGACGGGGCTGACAGCGGCCCTCGGCGTTCTTGTCACCGGTTTCAGCTTCGCGTTCGGCACTCTCGTGATGCGGGTGCTGGGCGGTGCGCAGTACGTTGAGCTCGGCTCGGAGGCCTGGCTCTTTGCCCTGGAAGGCTCGGCTTTCGCACTGGTGCAGGTGCTCCTCTATGCACGATTGGCGGCCCAGGACCGTCGGGCCGTCTTGACGGTCTGGGCAGCACTGCTGGTGCTCGTCGGCATCGTCGGCCTTTGGCGGCATAACTCGGTTGCCGAGATTGTCACCACGGTGGTGGCGGTATCACTCGTGCTCGCCGTCGTTGGCCTATTGATGGACCGCCGCAATTCACCACGGGGCGCGGTTGTGCCGATCCAGGCTGCTGAATAGCAACTGCTAGTGCAACACATTCGCGCGCACCCAGGCACCAAGTTGCGCGGAGCATTCGTCAACTGACTCACTCCACGACTTGCCGGCGCTCTCGGCGTGGGCGATCGCATAGCCCTTGATGTCGACCAGGTCGGCCTGCCGGGCCACCCGCGAGACCACATTGGTGCCCGAGAGTCCATCGGGTAAGGCGCCAGCTGTGTCGAGGTTGATCAACAAACTAGGCGAGTACGCACCGAGCAGGGTGGCCACCGCGACCGCGGCATTGACTTTGCCGGCACCTGTCACCAGCACCGGCAACTCGGTGATCTGCAGCTGGGTTGCCTCCTCCTCGAGCGCGACGAAGAGCAGCGGCAGGTCCGGGGAGATGGCGCGGTGCAAACGCAGGGCGAACTTTCTTCGGTGATTCGTGGTGAGCGCTAACCTTAGTTCCATGTTCGATGCTGCACTGGCCGCGGCGGTAACCCGGACGGTCCCGAAAATCAGCCCGACCGAGCTTGGTCACATCCAGCAGACCGAAATCGTCAAGGATCTATTCGAAGGCCACTACGAGTCAGCGACGACGGTGGCACAGGCTTTCCGGGGGGCATTGCTGGGTATTGGGGTGGCCGAGGCGGTTGATGGCGAGATAGTTGCATTCGATAACACCGTGTGGCGGGTGCCGGTTGATGGCATCCCGGTGGTTGCGGACCGGGCACTTGGCCTGCCATTTTCAGTGGTTGCCCGCGGCGGTACCGCGATCACCGAAAGTGTTGCGGCTGGCACGGATTTCTCCGGCTTGACCGCCCTGATCGACGAGGTCCGAAAGGCCGCCGGCCAGCACGACGACCATGCGGTGGCGGCGGTGCGCGTCGATGGGACTTTCACCGGCGTTGTCCTACGTAGCGAGCCACGCCAACAGCGCCCGTACCGTCCCCTCACCGAAGTCCTGGAGCACGAGGTGCGGTTCCCCTTTGCGAACTGGTCCGGCACATTGGTGGGCTTTAGATTCCCGGACGTCAATGATCAAGTTGTGATTCCGGGCCTACACCTGCACGGGATCGGCGCCGATCGCCAAAGCGGCGGCCATTGTCACCGGGCCGTCACGGTTGCGGCGACGTTGCGGGTGTGGATTGATGACGTCGGCATTTTCGTGCCGATGACCGGTGTGCACTACGGTGGGTAGGCACCTGGCGAGGTGGCAGAGCGGCCGAATGCAGGCGCCTTGAAAGCGCCCGAAGGGCAACCTTCCGGGGGTTCAAATCCCTCCCTCGCCGCCACTTCCGAATTTCACCTAGAGCTGATTGAAGGGGCTGACGTGGCTGATCCCAAGGTGGGCGCCGCCGGTGGTCAGACCACGATCCCAGCGCACCTGGTCCGGCGCCTAAATGAGCACGGGGTCGCCGTTGGCTTCGGCATCGTTGGCGACTATGCCCTGCGCCTATTCGGCGCGTTGGCCGACTCGGGGCTGCCAATGCTCGTCACCGCCGACGAGCAGGGCTCCGGATTTGCTGCCGATGCCTATGCACGGCTGCGGGGCCTGGGTGTGGTTGGTTGCACCTACAGCGTCGGTGGGCTCAAGCTGGCCAACGCGGTGGCCAATGCGTGGGCCGAGCAGGTCCCGCTCCTGGTGGTATCCGGTGCGCCCGGCGTTGCCGAGCGCGCAAATGGGGCAATGCTCCACCACCGCGTCAAGGACTTTGATACGCAACTAATGGTGTTCCGGGATCTAACCGTTGCCCAGTCGGTGCTGGACAACCCGGTCACGGCCGCCGCCGAAATCGATCGGGTTATCGCCACCATGCTTTCCACCCAGCGGCCGGGCTATCTGGAGATCCCACGCGATCATGTTGACGCCATCATCGGCTCTTCCCCGGATCCAATTCAACTGCAACCACAACCGGTCGACGAAGCGAAACTTGCGGCGGCCGTCGAAGATGTGGCAGCCATGTTGCGTTCCGCCAATTCCGCTGTCATCCAAGCCGGCGTGCTGGTTGCTCGCAGGTCACTTACCCGGCCACTGCTGCACTTGGCTGAACACCTTGGGCTGCCGGTGGCAACAAGTTCAATGTCAAAGGGTGTCTTCCCCGAACGCCATCCGCTCGCACTCGGTGTTTATCAAGGAGCGGTGAGTCCGCGCGCAGTTGTTGAAGTTGTTGAAGGCGCGGATGTGCTGTTGAGCCTGGGGGTGCTGCCGACGGATCTGAACTTCGGTGGCTTCACCGCCGATATCTCCCCGACCCACTTGATCGCCTGCACCGACACCGACGTCACCGTTGGTCTGCGCACCTACCAAGATGTGCCATTGGCCGCATTCCTGCCGGCCCTGCAAAGTGCGGTCGCCGAAGGTAGGGATGCCTTGCTCCCGGCCGAGCATGATGTCCCCGAATTCACGTCAGCAGGCGCGGTGCCAATTCACGTCGAGCGCCTCATCGCAGCGGTTGCTGCGCATCTCGACGGGCGCCACGGTTTTATCGTAGACCCGGGAGACTGCCTGTTCGCATCGGTTGAGTTGCCGGTGCCGGCTTGGTCCCTATCGAGTGCCTATTACGCGACGATGGGTTATGCCGTCCCGGCTGCACTGGGCGCCGGCAAGGCTGACCCCGAGCACCGCCCGGTGGTACTGCTCGGTGACGGCGCATTCGCGATGAGCGGTATCGAATCCGGGTGGTGCGCATTCAATGGCGTGCACCCCATCATCATCGTGATGGACAACGCCGGCTACGGTACCCAGCGGCCCATGCGCGATGGCCCCTTCAATGACATCGCGCCGCTCGCGGTTGAAAAACTAGTAGACGTCTTCGGGGTGGGCAAGGGTTGGGTAGTTACCACCGAAGATGAACTGGCGTCGGCGCTGACCGAGGCTTTTGCCCACGATGAACTAACGATCGTGCACGTGAAGGTGCCGAAGGGTTCGATCAGCCCGGCGTTGTCGCGGCTGACAGAGGCGCTGGGCAAACGCGTGTGAGTGCCCAAAATCTGCTACTGCATATCGCCGCCTCCGCCCTGGTGGTGATTGCGCTCGCTATCTGCATCGGCGCCTCGGCGCCCCGCTGGCCGAATACCTGGCTGCAACGAGATGTTGGCCCGCTTCACTTCAATCGATTCGATACGCGAAGTAGATATCGCAGGATCGGAATAACCAGATTGGCCCGGACCCTACCCGAACTCGGGTCAATATTCGGTGGGCAAAGCAAGAAGGCACTGCCTGGTTTGACGATCAAGGATCTGGGCGCCTACCTCGTCGAGGTGCGCAGGGCCGAGTGGGTGCACTGGCTAACCCTGTTCGTCTGGCTGCCGCTTATCTTCTTCAACCCATGGTGGCTGACCTTGGTATTTGCTCTTATTGTCATCTCTGGCAACACCATCTATATCGCCATCTTGCGTCACAATCGGCTTCGGCTCACCGGAATCCTAGAAAGCAGGGGGGCATGAACGATTACGGAGTGCGCTCAATGGTGGCCCCGCTCACCCGCGTGGCGGTTCGGGCACCGTCGCTGCGCGGGGACTACGCTCGCGCGCATTGGGTGCAGCCGATCGACGGCGAGCTGCTGCTGCAGCAGCATCGAGCCTTCGTCGAGCTGCTGCGCAAACTGGGCTGTCAGGTTGAAGAGCTGGCGCCGGTCGACGACATGCCCGATGCCATCTTCGCCTACGACCCGGCATTCATCACGCCATCGGGAGTTATTGAGCTCCGTGGAGCCAAAGCGGCGCGTGCCGGTGAGCCACCGCTGCTGACCGCCGAGCTGCGCGCCCTAGGGCTGCCAGTGGTAGGCAAGCTAACCGGTGCGGCCACCGCTGATGGCGGTGACATGTACTGGCTGGATGACAATACGCTCGCAATGGGACGCTCGTATCGCACCAATGCCGAAGCCATCGAGCAGTTGCGACCGATACTGGCGGCTGATGGCATCGAGGTCGTGGTGTTTGACCTGTCCCATGACTTGGGGCCTGAATACTGCCTGCATCTGATGTCGGTGATTTCGGCGATTAGGGAAGATCTGGCTCTTGTCTATGAGCGGCTGGCGCCGGTGGCCTTGCTGCAGACCCTGCAGCGACGCGGCGTTGAGATTCTCGGCCTGCCCGAGGAGGACTACGCGACGCTCGGGTGCAATGTACTGGCGATTTCACCGGGTGTCGTGGTAATTCCTACCCCCAACGACGCTACCGTCGAACTACTGCGGCGGCACGGGGTTGACGTGCATGTGTATGAAGCCAGTGAAATCAACAAGGGCGAGGGCGGGCCAACCTGCCTGACCCGACCCATAAAGCGTTGAGCGACTCGGTAGCGATCACGAACCGGTAGCGCACCTCACCAGCGCCTAAATCCTCTGCGTTTCTGCTTCTGCGAGTAGTACCAACCCGTAGGCAACGGCAAATCTATGACCCAGAATTCCTGCGACATCACCGCGGCCGATAGCCAAGGCCGGGAGTGCTGAAGACAGACACTCGAGAATCTCCCGATCGCCAACCGGACCGCCCACCGCCACCGCGGTGCGACTATCGATCTGAAGTCCACCGCTGATTCGCCGCACGTTGTCCTCGATGACCGCGCGCTTCGCAGCGAGGCGCAGCGGGCGCCAATCACCAAGGGTTAAGTTGCGAGAAAATGGCAAGGGCCCGGCTGGCCCATTTACTGCCAACCAGCCCACGAGTGATCCGGGAACCCGGGTAGGTAAAAAGTCCTGGGACAAGGTCTCGCTGGAGGCGATGGCAGGGGTTTCAATGCGAAAGGCAGGCCCTTGCTTAACCCATTCCGCCGCGCCCAGCGAAATACCGGCAAGTGACCCGATGCACGCGCTGAGTAGATCCCCCGATCCGGCGCCGGTGACCGAGCTGTCGGTGACGATGTCTATCGTGCCGCCACCCAGATCGAGTACCACTGTGTCTGTTGCGCACCCGGGCGTGGTGCGTGCCCCGACTGCTGCAGCCCGAGCCTCATTTCCCACGATCATGATTGGTAACGGATTGACCTCCCGGAAAGCCAAGTCAGCCACGGTTGCGTCACCTGTGGTGGCAAGGGTGGAGACCGCGAGTTCAGGAGCAGTAGCGGCTCGACGCAGCGCTGCGGGCGAGCCAAGGGATTGGATATCGACAACCCACGCGTCCAAGACGTCTTGCCGGGTACCGTTCGCGAAGGCTAGGTGGGCGGTGCTGCCAGCCGGTCTGGTCGCAAGCCCATCACGGGCCTCGCGCAGGTTGACGACCGATCCGTCGGTGAAGGTTAGATATCCGGCCTGGTGTAGATCGTTATCGACCGCTAACGGTAAGCGACCTACGACCGCACATCGGCTCCCGCGCACCGCGGCAGCAACAATGGTGGCATCGGTGATCTCATTCTGCAGTAATTCAAGGTGGGCGATTAGGTAGAGGGGATCGGCGAGCGCCCCAACGACTAAGTCATTGACTTCAAGCGCAATAAGGTCGCATCGCAAAGCCAAGTCGGCATTCACCCGGTCTACGATCACCAAGTCGCTGCCGATTCGCGCGTGCACAAGGCGCGCTTCGTCACCCGCGAGCAAAGCGCCGCGCAAATCAATGCCACTAGTAAGCCAGCGCTTTATGGTGTCTGCTGTTTCGCGGTAGGACAGTGGATCACTAGCTACCAGGATGACCGCGATACCCCGTGGCGGTTCTTCGCCTTGGGCGACCGGCCTACCGCACGCCACGCCGTTACCGGCTGGCGTTGTCGGATGGTCGTCTAAAAGAACCAGTCGACCGGGGGCGCGCTGAAGGCGAGGCAGGGAATGCACACCGGTCAGGACGGGTTGCTGCGGGGTCATCGCCACCAGTTCCGGGGTGAAACCGGAGCGCCTGGCGAGACGTTGAACCAAGCGAGCCGCACGGCGCGTGGCCTCAGGTGATCCCTTCGCGCCACGGGTGGGAACGCGATCCCAAGCGCAGGGCTGCGGCGGGACAGTTGTGGTGTCGGCAATAACCACCTCGGTTGTTGAATTCCCGATGTCGACTCCGGCGATCAATGTCACGCGAGCAGGCCGCGCTTTTCGTAAATCTCGAGCGCTTCGCGAACAAGTTCTGCGGTCAAAACTGCGCCCGCGAAGCTTAGAGTGTCGGCAATCACGTGGAGTTGGGCGGCGGTTGAGCGATTCGGGCGTAAGGCTTCGTAGATCTCAAGCACCCGGAAATCATCGAGCCGCGCCAGTTCGGCGGCGCGCAACAGGTTTGCTGCCAATTGCGGATTGGCATGCGCTCTTGCGACTTCGGCCTGCATCACCAGGGTATCCGGGTGGATGCGGATGTCCTCGGGGCGAACGTCGCCGCTTCGCACCGCTTCGAGAGTGATCTCAGCGGCTGCGCGACCCGAAATACCGAGTGTCATAAGGGCACTAGGTGCAGTGTGATGGGTGGGGCATTTAAGTCGCAGCACTGCCGCTCCACCGCCATCAAAGAGACGACCGAGGTGTGGTAGCGCGCTTCGATAGCTTCGTCGGAGTAGGGGTTGCGCGCCGGCTCCGGGCTCGCACCCTTTGCGTGCCTGCCGGCATTGAGCCCGAGGGCCCGGTACTCTGCGCGCCCGAGGCTGGGCGCCACGCTATATAGCTCGAGGTTGCCAAGTGGGGGTAGGTCATGTCGATGGATGAGCGCCGTCCCTTTGGCCTGCAGGCCGATGCCGATGCCCGACCCGGCAAGGCGGGCCGCCTTCAGGCCGATCAGGCCAAGATCGACGGTGTCATGGAACCGGACTATCCGCCCCTGGCAACCCTCCTCCTCGAGCCCCGCAAGCAGTTCGTCTAACGCTTCGGTGACCATCAGGCCACCGAGCGTTCGCCAGATTTCGCGTGCCGTGGCCGGGGAGACACCGATCACCACATCCCTTGGCCCGATGCCTCGCTCGGCTGCCAGACCTTCGGTGAGTCGGTTAGATCGTGCCTGCTCTTGGTCACTCTGGAGGTCGGCCACCGATCGCTCCTGGCGGATCGCATCTATCTGTGACTGCCGCTCAGGTGTGGGAACATAACCGGTGCCCGGACCTGCATAGTCATTTGGATCAGTAACGAGGGAGAGTACGGACATGTTCTCATCGAAGATTGCCGCAGTGTGCAAGTAGTCGCCATTCAAACGCGCCTTGAGCAGGTCGAGTAGGCGCTGAGCGATGATCTCATGACCCGACTCATCGAGCGCACGCACGACGTCGAGCATGGTGATATTTGTATCGCGGATAAGCCTCGATGCCTGCAGCGGCGTCATCAGATCGGCGGCCGGGACATCCTTGGAACCGGCGGCATCCACCGCTTGCTCCTGCCACTTGGCGCTGAAGTTCGCGAGTCCGAGCGAGCGGTAAACGTCGCTGACAACTTCCACGGCCGTACGTCTAAGATCCTCGATATCTGCCTCCCGAGCGGTGCGCAGCCCACCATCAACGCCCCAGTCCCGCTGCATAGCGAGGTAGTCATCGATGTCCTCGGAGTTCCACTGACTTGGGCCGAACATATTGTCGTACCTTTGGATCGAGCCGAAACCACTGCAGATGAAGTCCGAGCCGGCGATGAAAATGGGGTGGGTCCGCGAAGTGCGTCGCACGTCGGACTCACTCATCAGTGCGTCATTGCCCGTGCAAGCTTCGAGGTTACGCACCATCACCATGAGGTTTTCGGCCATCAGACTCTTGACGCCACCGGGGACCGATCCTGCAACCGATGCAGAATCGATCCCCCCGTTTTGCACTCCTTGGGCACCGATCGCCCGCGCCAGGGCCACGCAGCGGGATTCGAGGTAGAACATGGAGCAGCCCTCCGCGGCGCCCATCAACGCCTCCGCACCACCCCCTGAAGTGACCCGCATCTTGATGCCCCGACTTGCATATGCAGAAGTTAAGAAAGTCTTTGACCAGGGCGTGTCATCGCCGTCGATGAAGATCTGTTCGGTTCCGTACAGGGACACGGTCTCGGCATATGAGACCAGTCCGCGCATGCCCATCTCTAGTTCAACAGACTCCTCAACTGAGCACTGCACGAGTACCCCGGGTGAGCCGACCGCCGCACCGATGCTGACCGCTATCGCATTGGACGGCGCGTCTTCAAGGACAGGCACAGTGGTTTCAATCTCGCGGAATCCGAATGCCGCCGCCGTCGCAGCGTCCGCCGCTAGAAGCAGCGGATCGTCCGAGCGATTGGTCACGTGGGCCTGGTTGCTTGGGGTGCGTCGCGCCCGGCATTTAGTCATTGCCAGCACAAGTTCGGCGGGCCGCAGGAGGGCCAGGCATGTCGCCAACTTGGCTGGGGTCATGCCGGCCGCCAGGCGAATGATCTCCGGACGTGGGGTACGAGGATCGACCAACATGTGGGCGAAGTGCAACGGGTCCAAAGCCATGGCCTCCGCGGCAACCTCAAGATCAAGGCCATGCCGAGCAATGAAGTGATCAATAATGTCAAACTCGACTTCGGGTTTTGAGTCCATTTCGGTGACCCGACCGTCTGCCACAATTAGGGAGGGCTCCGGGTCACTCGGTGAGTTGAAGGCGATCATGCCGAGTCCCGAATCGGGCTTTGCGAAGCCGTCGAGGTTTACCCGTTGCTGATCCATAAACCGAAAGCGGCCCAAGGTCACTGGCTGGCCGCATCAAAAATTTGTGCCGCGGCTTGCGCAATGGTTGCGTCCTGCGCACCGGTGCTGCCACTAACGCCCACGCCGCCGCTAACGCGGTTGTCATCCCAAAGGGGAATACCACCTGGGAAGGCGATGTATCGGCCGCCGTCGGCCGCGTACATACCAGCGAACTCCCCACCGGGAGCGGTCAACTCGCGAAGTGAACCGGTGTCGGTCCGGTGGGCCACGGCCGTGTAGGCCTTGTCTTTAGCGAGAACCGGTCCGGCGATCTCAGCGCCATCCATTCGAGCGAAGGCGATCAGCTGGCCGCCGGCATCGACCACCGCGATGGAGACGCAGGCAGCCAATTCCTCGGCGGCAGAGCGGGCGGCAGAGATCATTCGCAATGCGAGATCGAGATCAATTTCAAACCGGTGGACCCGGCTCATGAGCGCGCCTTGGCGCGCATCCGCGAGTGCATCCCGTCCATGGCAATCACGCCATTTAGTAGTGATTTCGGGAACTTGCATACCACCGTGTAATTGGTGTCGACCACATTCGCAATTGGAGTCAGCGCTGCTTGTGAGACTAGTTGATAAGAATCGATCACACTCTGACCGGTCAGCTTGGCTACCCATATTACCATCTGTTGATGCGCAATGCGAAAAGCATCCTCCAACGGACGGGTCGAACCGGTGGTCATGATGTAGTCATCGCTCTCCAGTCGGGGCCATGGGCAGGTGTGGCCCGAGAGTAAATCTACGACCACCTCAGTGTCCATTGCACACTCCACCGCTACCCCGCACGCTTCCCCCTCACCTTGGCGTGCATGCCCGTCGCCAAGGCTAAAGAGTGCACCCTCAACGTTTACCCCTAAGTAGCAAGTGACACCCGCGCGCATTTCGGGGGTGTCCATGTTGCCACCCCAATCGCCCGGGGTCAGTGACGACCGAACTTCACCAAGCGCTGGTGCCACCCCGACCGTCCCGTGCATTGGGTCAAGTGGCAGTGCAGCGGTAAAGGACGTGTCCACAGCCGCGTAGCGCACCAAGCGAGCGACGAGGTCCAGTTCATAAAACCAGGTGCGTTCAAGTAGCGGGGGTTGAAGGGTGGCGGTGAAGGTCGTGGACGTCAAAGCGCCGAAGAACGGCACTGTAGAACTCACCCCCCACGCCTCACGCGGCTCGATGGAGACAAAGTGCACCGCGAGAGTGTCACCCGGCCGGGCGCCCTGAATGAAGAAGGGCCCTGATTGTGGGTTTAGGTACCGCGGGTCACAGACCAAAGATGGTAGGTCCGTGGAACTACGTACCCGGCCGCCGAAACAGTCCATCGTCCAGGTGGAGATCCGTTGCCCGGGGCGCAAGTTCGCCACCGGAGCCGTTCCGCCAAAGGTGTAGGTATAGGCAGCGGGGTCTGCGCCCGGATCGGGCGACCAAGCCAAGGTATCGGCTGAGGTGCTCATGTGACCTCCCCGCTAATGGCCGGGGGCACGTCCCGAAGGTACGCGCCCCCTTTTTGGTGACCTGTTCTACACGCGCTCGTGCGCCTCGTCCAAGGTGGTGCGCCCAATTTCCTCGTAGATGCTCGGTCGCTTCGACTTGACGTACAAGGCGTAGCCGGCGCCGATTACGAAAAGCCCGATGACGTACACGGGCATCAAGGCGAACACCAGGCTGTCTGCCGCCAGGCCGGCAGCGAACTGCCGGTTGGACCAAAGCAGTAATAGGGCATAGAGCATTCCAAGAGCACCCAAGATGGGGCAGATGAGAGTAGTTATCACATTGCCCCGGTGCACCTTTTTAACCCAGAAATACCCGATTACGGCAAAAGAGGTGATGGTCTGCACAATCAGGACCATGGCGGTGCCGATCAGCGCGAGTAGGCCGTACACATTCACATACGGAATCAACTCCGGGACTGCCTCACCTTCCACATAAACATTGGTGAAAAGCAAGAAGAGCACGCAGAGCACCAAGGTGATCGCGCTCTGCACAAAGGAGGCAACTGCTGGCGATCCATGCTTGGGGGAGATCCCTCCGATGGTTCTACGAAGAGCCGCAAAGGCGCTCTCGCGCCCAAGTGCGTAGATGTACCTTGAGGCCGCATTGTGGAAAGCCAAGGCACAGGCGAATGAGCCAATTACCAGCAGCAGCTTGTAGAGCACCTCAACGAAACCACCGAGGTTCTGTCCCACCAGACCAAGCCATAGGTCAACGGGTGCGGCACCGGCTGAAACCTCCACCGACTGGGCGGCGCCATTGCCGACCACGACCATCCAAGACATGAAGGTGTAGAAGAGCCCCAGGCCGACGACCGCTATCAGGGTCGCGCGGGGAACGTTGCGCTTTGGATCCTTTGACTCCTCGCCGTAAACCGCTGTGGTTTCGTACCCGACCCAAGACCAAAATGCGAAGAAGAGACCGATTGCGGCAACACCTGCGGCAACTCCGGTCCCGAAGGCCCCTTCGCTCAGACTGTTGAAGGCATTTTGCGGAGGTACCGTATCGGCGAACATGAAGCCATCTGGGCCACCCTTGAACAGGACAGAGAAACCGAGTGCCAGCAACAAAACGATCTCGCCGATCAAGGTGATCCCGAGGATGCTCGCCGACAGGGAGATCGAATAGTAGGTGAGGATCGCGATCGCAATGATCCCGATCAGCGCAATGATCATCCAGTTGACATTCAGGCCGGCCGGTTTCAGCACATACTCTGAGGCGAAGTAGGCGAAACCGCCGATGAGCGATGCCTCGAAGATGATGTAGGCCACGGCTGCGATCAGCCCAGAAGCCATTCCCATGACCTGCCCGAGGCCATGTGAAATGAATCCGTAGAAGGCCCCCGCGGTGGTTATGTGCTTTGCCATGGCCACAAAGCCAATGGTGAAGATGGTCAGCACGATGGTGGCAAACAGGTAGCCGCCTGATACGCCAATGCCGTTTCCGTAGCCAACCGCAATTGGCACATTGAAACTCATCGCGGTGATCGGGGCCGCATTGGCGACCGCCATGAAGAGCACGCCAATTAGTCCAACAGCCCCGGCCTTGAGCCGGGCTTGGTCGGCCCGGGAAATCTGGTGGTCGCCAGGTTCGGCGGAGGGAGAAGATGCGCTCATTTGTTTTCCATCCCGCGCACCGATCGCGCTGCCTAGGCCGGGGAGAACATTGATCGCGACTTTGTCACAATGAGTTGTCAGGGTCAAGCACAAGGCCACGCCAGTTGCATTTATTTTCGGAGATCCCTGAGGGCAAACTTGGCCCCAAAAGGCTGCGGTGACCCGCTTAATACCAATATTTGCCAAATGGTCTGCTATTTGGTATGGTCGGTCCATGTCGGACCAAGCCAGTGTTGAGGCACCCTATGACTATGGGGTTTTCTCCTTTGCCTCCAAGTCCGAAGTCCTAGACAAAGCCAAGGCTTATTGGAACCCCGGCAAGACACAGTTTTGGATCGACTCCGGTGTCCCCCTCGTGATTGACCGACGCGAGGAGTACTTCATCTACGACATGTCCGGAAAAAGGCTCATTGACACCCACCTCAACGGTGGCACCTACAACCTTGGCCACCGCAACCCCGAGGTGGTGCAGGCGATAACTACCGCAATGCAGCACTTCGACATCGGCAACCACCACTTCCCGGCGCTCGCCCGGACCGCATTGGCGGAGGCCATGATTTCGTCGGCTCCAACCGGGCTGACGAAGGTCATCTACGGGTCCGGCGGTGGCGAAGCCATTGACATTGCAATCAAGACGGCCCGACACGCAACCCAAAAGCGTAAGGTGGTTTCGATTACCAAGGCCTACCACGGTCACACCGGTCTTGCGGTTGGTACCGGTGACGAGCGTTTCTCGAAGCTCTTCTTATCCGACAATCCGGAGGACTTCCCGAACGTTACGTTCAATGACCTAGAAGCCATGGAAAGCGCACTGCAAAATCGAGATGTGGCAGCGGTGATCATGGAGACGATCCCTGCCACCTTTGGCTTCCCTCTGCCTGCGCCGGGTTACCTGCCCAAGGTCAAGGAGCTGTGCGAGCGGTACGACGCCCTCTACATCGCCGATGAGGTGCAGACAGGACTGATGCGCACCGGGGAATTGTGGGCGATTACCAAAGAGGGAATCGCACCCGACATCATGGTTAGTGGCAAGGGGATCTCCGGTGGTTTATACCCGATTGCCTGCGTATTGGTTGCGGAGCACGCGGCCGGGTGGTTGACGGAGGACGGCTTCGGGCATATCTCTACCTTTGGGGGCGCGGAGCTTGGGTGTGTGGCAGCGATCAAGTCGCTGGAGATCTGCTCGCGACCGGAGACCCGGTCCATGGTCCACTATCTGTCCGACTTCATCGGGCAGGGGCTGCGCCGTATTCAGGCGGACTACCCGGACTGGTTTACCGGTATTCGGCAGAACGGCTTGGTCATTGGATTGGAGTTCAACGATCCGCAGGGTGCGAAATTTGTGATGCGCCACTTGTACGAAAATGGGGTGTGGGCAATTTTTTCTACCCTTGATCCACGGGTACTACAGTACAAGCCCGGCTTACTATTGAAGCCCGAGATTGCGGAAGAGTTGCTGGATCGCACCGAGGTGAGCATTGGCAGGGCCTGGGCCGAAGTCAAGTCATTGCGGGGGCCAAGGTGAGCCAAACGCTGGTCGAAATGCCGATGGAACCCGCGGGGGTGCCGCGCGGGAGGGCCATGGTGGAGCGCGCCACCTGGGCGTCGCGGGCATTTGCCACCTACGACATCGATTCGGTCCGGCGCATCGCACACGCGGCGGCGATCGCGGGCGAGAATCATGCTCGGGAGTTTGCTGAGTTGGCAGTGCAGGAAACCGGGTACGGTGTCGTAGAGCACAAGGTTCTGAAGAATGTTGCCTGCTCGGTAGGTATCTGGAATACGTACGAGTCCCATGACTATGTCACCCCAACAATCGTCGAGGGTGACAAGATTGTGGAAGTCCCACGAGCCGCTGGCGTGATCTTTGCGCTCACGCCATCTACTAATCCCGTTGCGACCGTGTACTGCAAGATTATGCTCGCGTTACTAACGCGTAACGCCATCATCATCTCCCCGCACCCTTTCGCCAAAGGCGTTTGCGCGCGTGCCGCGTATGTCATGCGAGATGCGGCGGTCGCCGCAGGCGCACCTGATGGAGTGATTCAGGTTGTAGAGCAGCCCTCGATCCCTTTAATCAATGCGCTGATGACGGATGAACGAGTGGATGTCATTGTCGCCACGGGTGGTTCACCGATGGTTCGGTCTGCCTACCGCAGTGGCAACCCAGCCATTGGCGTTGGCCCGGGAAATGTCCCGGTGCTTGTCGAGAAGTCCGCGGATCTTCCTGCGGCGGCGCAGAGCATCGTGGCGAGCAAGTCCTTCGACAATTCAATACTTTGTACCAGCGAGTCGGTGCTCATCGTCGAGAGCGCCATCGCAAGTGGTTTCACAGTGGCATTGGCCAAGGCTGGCGCTTTTCTGCTGAGTCCAGAGCAGGTCGACGTGGTGCGCGACCTGATTTTTCCGATGGGGCATTTTGACACTGCCTGGGTGGGCAAAAGCGCGCTAGAGATTGCGGCTGCCTGTGATATCAAGGTTCCAAAAGGAACGCTGATCCTCGTGGCGCCGATAGATCTGGTCGTCCCCGAGGAGCCCTTAGCACAGGAAAAGCTGTGCCCGCTACTTGCGATGGTGACGGTCTCGAGCGCTGCCCGGGGGATCGAGGCTGCTCGCGCAGTGTTGCGCAACTCGGGGCGTGGGCACAGTGCAGCGATCCACAGTCAGGATGCGCGGGTGACAATGGATTATGCATCCGCACTCCCGGTCCTGCGGGTGGTGGTAAATGTCGGAAATAGTTTGGGCAGTGCCGGTATCCAGACGGCGCTGGCGCCAACCATGACAATCGGTACCGGGTTCTTCGGCAAGTCATCGGTGGGTGAAAACCTGCAACCAAAGCACCTCATCAACCGAACGCTGATCGCCTACAATTCGAATAAGTCCATACTCATGCCGGACTTCACTGATCTCAACCCATGGTCGGCCCCTCAGGGCAGCGTGCCGGCGTACCCAATCGCGTCCAACCTAGAGGGTGCCCCATTCATACCGCAGCCGTCCGCTCCAATCGAATTCGCCGGAACCGATGACCTCCGCGAGGAGATCCGAAGACTTGTTATCGAAGAACTCCGACAGATCATTAAGGGCTGACCGTGGCCGAACTTCGTTCTTTCATTTTCCTGGACAGGCTGCAACCGCAGACCATGTGCTATCTGGGCACGTGGGTGCGCGGGGCGCTACCGCGCGCCGATGTCGCAGCCCAGATCATCGAGGTGTCACCAGGTCTAGATATCGAGCCCATCACCGACATCGCCCTCAAACACTCGGGGGTGGGTGCGGGAATCCTCTTGGTAGAGCGCCAATTCGGGTACCTAGAATTACATGGCCAGACGAGCGAGGTTCGCAGTGCCGCAGATGCCGTTCTCGATTACCTCCAAGTTAGCGCCGCGACCGCGATCAAACCGCAGGTGCTTGCTTCGCGTGTGGTGTCCAAGATTGATCGGCAGCACGCCTTCCTGATCAATAGGAACAAGATCGGCTCGATGGCGATACCTGGTGAGTCGATGTATGTGATGGAGATGCAGCCAGCCAGTTATGCGATCCTCGCCACCAATGAGGCCGAGAAAGCCTCGAGGATCAAGGTCGTTGACTATCGAATGGTCGGCGCCACCGGGCGGGTGTACCTGACCGGTCTCGAATCCGAGGTACGGGCCGCCGCTTTCGCCGCAGAGGGCGCAATGAAGGCGGTCGGCTAATGGTGGCCAACCAAGTGCCAAGTGAGCTTCTGCGGGAAGTTATTCGCGAGGTCGTGCGCGATGTCCTCAAGGAGGTTATCGCGGAAGAGATTAGTACCGCGATGCACAGCGGTGCTATCCAGCCGGCATCGCGCGCTGCTGCGCGAACTACGACCACGGCCGCGACGAAGCATCAGGTAACCCGCGGACCTCTGACTGAGAGGCAGGTGCGTGCTGCGGAATTAGATGGGTCGACCATCTGGATTACCCGTCGTGTGGTGGTGACTCCGCTGGCTCGCGAGCGGGCCAAATTAAGTGGCATCGATATCATCCGGATTGAGGAATGAGGTAAGTCATGCTAAAGGCAAAAGTTGTCGGCAAAGTTTGGTCCACCAAGAAGATTTCGGGCATTCCAACCGGCGCCTTCCTTGAAGTACAGGTCGAGCCGGCAGGCACTCGCCTAGTGGCCTTCGATGTCCTAGGTACAGGCATAGGTGAATTTGTCCTAGTGGCTACGGGTTCCGTTGCGTCCGCGTGGTTTGAAGGAGCCGCTCCACCCATAGACGCTCTCATCATCGGTTCGATTGACGAGAGTTCGAAGTAAGTCAGAGCGCCGGGCCCATCGCCCGACATAACGAAGGGAAAAAGAATGTCGAACAACGCAATCGGCATGATCGAGACCAAGGGTTACGTCGCAGCGCTAGCCGCGGCGGATGCCATGGTCAAGGCTGCCAATGTAGTGATAATTGGCCGAGAGCAGGTCGGTGACGGCCTCGTTGCGGTTACGATCGTTGGTGATGTAGGTGCAGTGAAGGCTGCCACTGAGGCTGGATCAGAAGCCGCGGGACAGGTTGGAGAGTTGATCAGCGTGCACGTCATACCGCGCCCGCACGCAGAACTGTCCAAGCACTTTTGCGTCACGGCCGAGTGAAGGTGACAGGGCTACCGGAGACTGCGTCACCTGAACTCAGGGTCTATTTGCAGATTGAGGACCTTCAACCTCAGTTCGCCGCACTGCTCGGTACCCCCACGCGGGCGCGGGGCTACCCGCCGTACGCAGGGCAGCACGCGCTCATCGTGGAGGTGGCTCCTGGGCTGGCCATCGAGCGTGTTACCGACCTCGCGCTACGAGCGGTCCCGTCGATGGAGCCCGGTATTTTGTTCGTCGAGCGGCAGTTCGGGGTGCTTGAGGTGCACGGGGATAACTTGGCAGATGTCAAGGCCGCCGGAGAGGCGATTCTCGCCGGCATCGGCGCGCGGCCGGAGGATCAACTCCGTCCTCGCGTCCTGTACCACGATGTCATTGAGGACATAACTGATCAGCACGCGGTGATTATCAACCGAAACCGGCAGGCGTCGATGCTGTTGCCTGGACAAAGCCTGCTAGTTTTTGAGATGACGCCGGCACTATTTGCGGCGGTCGCGGCAAATGAAGCCGAGAAGGCGGCACCTAACCTGACCCTGGTCGACGTGCAGATGATCGGCGCTGCCGGTCGCTTGTACCTTGCCGGCTCAACAGATTCGGTCAATCTGGCGCGCGCAGCCATTGGATCTGCTCTTCTTGGTATCAAGGGTCGAGACCAGTAGCGAGGGAGCCTTCCTTGAATGCAGTTGCGGGATGGGAAGTCTATGCCCGCCGGGCACTCCCGGCCTTCGGCTTGGACGAGTCGACCCCGCTGACCCTGTTGAATATCTCGGAGAATGCGACCTTCCGCATCAACCTGCCGGGTGAGCTGAGCGTACTGCGCGTGCATCGCACGAACTACCACACGCGCGAGGCGATCGAAAGCGAATTGACTTGGATCAGCGCGCTGCGCAGCGAAGGCATTGTGCAGACTCCGGAGTTCATGACCACCGCCGACGGAGACCACATAGCTGTCGGACGCGCGAGCTCGGGCGATGAGCGTTTTGTCTGCCGCTTCGCTTGGGCACTTGGGACCGAGCCGACGGAGGATCGGCTAGCGTCGGACTTTGAGACGCTGGGGGCGATTACCGCACGGCTGCATGACCACTCGCGCCGCTGGACACGCCCGGCTGGTTTCACCCGATTCAGATGGGACTTCCAAACCGCACTGGGCGAGCACGGACACTGGGGGAGGTGGCAGGACGGCCTTGGGATGGATGCGCAGTCTTTGAGCGTCCTCTCACGCTGTGCGGAAAAGCTCGGCGAGCGTTTGCGACTTTGGGGACAGTCACCGGATCGTTGGGGCCTCATCCATGCAGACATGCGCTTGGCGAACCTCTTGGTCGACGGGCGTGAGGTGACGGTCATTGACTTCGATGACTGTGGCCTCTCCTGGTTCATGTACGACCTTGGGTCGTCGCTGTCCTTTATCGAGCATGAGCCGTATGTGCCCGAGCTCGTGGCGGCATGGGCTGTCGGCTATCGGACAGTCGCACCATTGAGTGCTGCAGAGGAGCAGGAGCTTCGTACCTTCATCATGTTCCGTCGCATGCTCTTGATCGCCTGGATCGGATCCCACTCGGCGACGCAGACGGCGCAGGCGATGGGACCGCAGTACACTCATGACAGTTGTCGGCTCGCGGACGAGTACCTTTCATTCACATTTAAGAGCCAGTAGGAGGGTTGAATGTTCACCTCGATTGCAGGACGATCAGTGATCGTCACCGGAGGGACCAAAGGCATCGGCAAGGGTATCGCCAAAGTCTTCGTCCGGGCGGGTGCGAATGTTTTGATCACTGGTCGCAATGAGAAGGATGCGGTCAGCGCCGCCCAGGAACTGAGTTCACTCGGTGCAGGAAGCGTGACGTACTTCCTAGGCGATGTCACGGATCGCGACTCATCCGCGGCCATGGCAGCCACGGCGGTCAAGCGCAATGGCGGCATTGACGTCCTATGCGCGAATGCAGGGATATTCCCCGCTAGCACCCTAATTAATATGTCCGAAGGCGATATGGATTTAGTCTTTGATACGAATATAAAGGGCACCCTGCTCAGCGTTCAGGCATGTCTTCCTGCGTTGACCGAGAGCGGCCGCGGCCGGATTATTCTTACGTCATCAATTACCGGTCCGTACACGGGGTTTCCCGGATGGTCGCATTACGGAGCCAGTAAGGCCGCCCAACTTGGTTTTATGCGGACGGCTGCCATTGAGTTCGCAGCCCTTAAAATCACAGTGAACGCGGTGCTGCCTGGCAATATTGCAACGGAGGGCCTTGCGGAGTTGGGCGAGGACTACCGTCGCTCGATGGAGATGTCTATCCCGCTGCGACGCCTAGGCGAGGTTGAGGATATCGGTTATGCGGCGCTATTTTTCGCCACCGACGAGGCGGCTTATGTAACCGGCCAAGCTCTAATTATCGATGGTGGGCAGGTTCTGCCGGAGTCCATGGCCGCCCTCGAGGCGATAGATTAGGAGCTTCGTAAATTGGTTACCGATAGTGGCTCCACTTTGGGTCCCACCGGCGAGAGCGTCCGCCAGCGGATCCTTGATCTCATCGGTGCGCAAGGCTTACCGCGAGGTGCTCGCATTGGTGCTGAGCGCGATCTCGCCGCCGACCTAGGGGTAAGTCGCACCAGCGTGCGCGCCGCACTGGCGGTACTCGAGCGTGCGGGCCACGTGAACCGCATCGGTGGGCGTGGTGGCGGAGTGTTCGTTGGATCCATCAAAGTCGAGCGCGATCTCTCTCGCATTGTCAATGTACCGCAATTGCTCCGGGATCAGGGATTCACCGCGGGGTCGCGCATTGTTAGCGTTGCCGTGCGAGCTGCCGGACCGGATGCGGCAGCAGCGCTAGCGATTGATTCGGAGGATCTCATCGTTGACCTCGTGCGGATTCGTTTCGCGGACGGCACGCCGATCTCGCTGGAGCAGGCAATGCTTCCCGCCTACTTGGTGGCTGGACTACCGGAGCGAGACCTTTCAGGGTCTCTGTACGAGCTGCTTGAGCGAGAATACGCAATTAGACCGGCGGAGGCAACGGAGAGGATTGAAGTGGTTCTCGCAAGTCCGCAGGAAGCATCTATTCTCGAAGTGGCCACCGGACAGCCGTTAATCGCTGTGCAGAGAACCACCCGCGATGCAAAAGGCCAGATTTTCGAGCACTCAACTGACCTGTTTCGCGCCGACCGGACGGTGATGGTGGTTCGCACCAAAGGGACTCCTGAGTCGGAAACGCCCCGACTTTCCGGACGCCATCTTGAGATAGTGGAAGCCAGCGCATAGGCGCCTGCCAGAATGACGACATGACTGCACCACTGCGTTGGGCACTCATCGGTGCCAGCGATATTGCCTCGACCCGGTTGATCCCAGCCATCAAGGAGGTGGGCGACACCATTACGGCCGTGCAATCTGGGTCACCTGGTTGGGCGGCTGCCTATGCGGCGACCCATGCAATTGATTTTTGGACCACCAGCGTTGACGAGTTGCTCAGCCGCGCAGATGTCGACGCGGTGTACGTGAGCTCAACGAATGAAAAGCACCACCACCAGGTGGTGGCCGCGGCCGCGGCCGGCAGACATGTGCTCGCCGAGAAACCCTTGGCGTTGACGGTCGCCGACGCCAGAGCGATGGTGGAGGCGTGCGAGCGAGCAGGTGTGATGATGGCCACCAACCATCACCTGCCGGCATCGCCGACCCATCGCGCCATGAAGGCGCTGGTGGCCGATGGAGCCGTCGGGCAGGTGCGCGCGATCCACATTAACCACTCGGTGGGCCTGCCCCAGCACCTGCAGGGCTGGCGGGTTGATGACCCAATCGGGGGTGGTGTGGCCTACGACGTATTCGTCCACGACATGGCCGCGGTCCGTGCCTTGATCGGGGGTCAAGCGTTGCGCGCTTATGCGGGCGAGCGCACCGGCGCCCTCGTCGCTCAGTCCCTGATGACGGTGGTGAATTGGACCGACGACGTCATCGTCCAGACCCATGATTCCTACGACAACTACCACCTGCCGACCTGGCTGGAAATCCTTGGTACGCAAGGGGCAATTCGCTCCACCGGGTGTATGACGGGTGACCCGATCGGTGAAGTCCAACTCTTCAAGGACCATCAGGTTACTGACATCGAAGTCGGTCCGCGCGATGATCTTTATGTCACGACGGTGCGCGCATTTGACCGAGCGGTGCATGAGGGTGCAACCCCGCTAGTCACCGGCTGGGATGGGGTGCGCTCCCTAGCGGCTGTCGAGGCGGTGCAAGCCTCCTTGAGTAGTGGCTGCAGCGCCGCCGTGCAGTTAGTTGGCTGACCGCACCGGCCCGAGCGCCTGATCCTTCTCGTCCACTGTCATTGCACCGGTCATGATCGCCACCACATCGTTCATGGTGTGAGTTTGCGGAGTGACAACGGCGGAGCGTCGCCCGAGGCGTTGCACGTGGATGCGGTCGGCAACCTCGAAAACCTGGGGCATGTTGTGACTGATCAAGATGACGGGCATGCCGCGATCGCGGAGGTCCTTGATCAATTGCAGCACGCGGGCTGATTCGCGAACCCCGAGTGCTGCGGTGGGTTCGTCGAGAATTATCAGCTTGCTGCCGAATACTGCCGCCCGGGCCACGGCTACCGCTTGGCGCTGCCCGCCGGATAACGTCTCCACGGTTTGGGTGATGCTCTGGACGGTGCCGATGCCGAGATCTTGAAGATGCTGGCTGGCTTCGGTGCGCATGCGCTTCTTGTCGAGCATGCGAAATACTTTCCCGATAACCCCGGGTTTACGCAGCTCGCGGCCGAGATACAAATTACTCGCTATATCGAGTGCCGGTGAAACCGCGAGGGTCTGGAACACGGTCTCGATGCCCTGCAGGCGGGCGTCTTGGGTGCGCTTGAAATCCCGGCGCTCACCATTGAGCGTGATATCGCCGGTATCTGGAATCAAAGCCCCAGCGACGCACTTGATCAACGTGCTCTTGCCGGCACCGTTATCGCCAACTACCGCGAGTACCTCACCCGGATAAAGATCGAGGTCAGCGCCATTTAGACCGATGACTCGGCCGAAGGACTTTACGATGCCGCGGCAACTAAGCAGCGGCTCCCCGGCCAAGGTTTGAGTGCTCATGCGCGCACCTTCCGAATCCATTGATCAAGGGCAACGGCCGCGATGACAAGGATGCCGATGGCCAGGACGCGGTAAGCCTGGTCAAGGCCGGCTAGGGCCAAACCGTTTTCAACGACGACGACTATGAAGGCACCGAGGAGGGTGCCGATCAAGGTGCCGCGGCCACCAAAAAGCGAGGTGCCGCCGATTACCACGGCGGTGATGGTGTCGAGGTTGATGCTCGGGTCGGCATTCGGGCTGGCCGCACCGGTGCGGCCGATATAGATCCAAGCACCGATCCCGGTGATGAAACCGGCAACAACGTAGACACTGAAGAGCACCCGCTTGGTCGAGATACCGGAGAGCTCGGCGGCTTGAGGGTCATCACCAACCGCATAGATGTGCGTGCCCCAGGAAGTCATGCGCAACACGTAGGTGAACACCGCGAAGAGCACCAGCATCACGATCACACCGACCATGAGTTGGAAGGCCCCGATCTTGATTGCTACCCCCATGACCTTTAGCAGATCGGGCATTTCCGGCCCCTGGATGGTGCGCGCCTTGAACAAGATGAGCGTTAACGCGGTGAACACGCTCAAGGTGCCCAAGGTGACAATGAATGGTGGCAGACTCAATTTCACGATTAAGAATCCGTTTATCGCCCCCGCCAAAATAGAGGCACAGATACCTATCGTGATTGCTAGCCACGGGGGGAGCCCGAAGTTGGCTGCATTTGAAGCCGCGGTGATGGCTAGATTGGCCATCACCATCTGGCCGAAGACCATGATGGCACCGATCGACAGGTCGATCCCAGCGGTCAAGATGATCAGGGTTTGGGCAATGGCCAAGGTACCAATGACGACGGTCTGCTGGGTGATGAAGGAAAGGTTGCCCGGCAGGATGAACTTGGGGTTGATCAACGCGAAAATGGCAACGGCGACGATAAGCACGATCAGCGGGCTTAGGTATGGGTAGCGGTGCAGCGTGACCTGAAGGCGTTGCATCGGGGTGCGCCGGCCGAGGAACTCCTCGGCTAGGTCAAGGGTGCTGCTGGCGGGATTGCTCACCGAGGTGCCTCCGACATTTTAGCCTCCGGCTCAGCAGCCCGAGGGTGCTCAAGGTGATCGCTTTGTTGACAGGAGATTAGCTGGAAGTTGCGTAACGGGGGGCAGCAATCCGAAGATTGCCGCCCCCCGCGTCAACGCTGATCCGCTTGCGCGGACAAGGGGGTTTAGCCCCAGGCGTTGTCGATGCAGTATTGCGCATTCTCCTGAGTAGCCGCGGTGACGGTGTCCTGAGGATCCTCGGTGCAAAGGGTCACACCGGTGTCGTAGAACTGGCCATTTGCTGACGTGTTCGCCGGGGGAGCCCCACCATCGGCAATTGCCTTGATGGCTTCGACACCAAGGGAAGCCATCCGCAGCGGGTACTGCTGCGAGGTGGCCTGGATGCTGCCGGCCTTGACGGCCTCAACACCTGCGAGACCACCGTCAACCGAGACGACGAAGACATCCTTGCCGACCGTCTTACCAGCTGCCTTAAGTGCCGCATCGGCACCGAATGCTGTTGGCTCGTTGATCGTGTAGACGACGTTGATGTCTGGGTTCTTCGACAGGCAGGTCTCCATGCCCTTGCGGCCGCCTTCTTCATTGGCGCCCGTGGCTTCAAGGCAGACGATTTCGTAGTCGCCACCGGCACCGGTGGTGTACTTGCCGGAGGTGGGCTCGTCACCCATGATCGTCGGGTCAACGATGTCGACGCCAAGGCCCTTTAGGAAGCCATTGTCGCGGCAGTAGTCAACCGACACCATGCGATCGTTGAAGATCACCAGGCGAGCGATGATGGCTTTTGCGCCATTGAGTTTGCCTGCGGTCCACTGGCCAATTGCCTCACCAGCGAGGCAGTTGTCCGTTGCGAAAGTGATGTCAACGACGTCCGGTGGATCGGTTGGGGTGTCAAGAGCAATCACATAGAGGCCGGCGTCGCGAGCCTTCTTGATGGCTTCGTTGACGTTTACCGACATCGGGGTGATCAGGATACCGGCTTGGCCTTGGGCGATGGCGTTCTCAATGAGGGCGATCTGGCCCGCATCGTCGCCCTCTTCCTTGCCTGAGCCGACGGTCAGGTCAACACCGGCTGCTGCAGCCGCGGCCTTGGCGCCTTCTTGCATGGCGACGAAGAACGGGTTGGTTGAGTCCTTGGTGATGAGCGAGACAGCAACGGCTGCTGCTGGTGCTGCTGGTGCTGCTTCCGAAGCCGCAGGTGCTGCGGATTCAGTGGTGGCCGTGGTGCCCGAACTGCAGGCCGCCAAGGTCACCGAAAGTGCGCCGACGGCAGCGATTGCCGCGAACGTACGTCCGCGTGTGATGCGGTTAGTCATTTGTTTCCCTTCGAAGGGGGATGGAGGTGGATGTAACACTTGTGCACGTCCCTTTTTTAGTGGTCCGGGGAGACCATCGCTAGGCCTTGGAACCGTACTGGTGCCTAACCGTTATGGCATCTTCACCGAAGTTAGGCACCGGGAAAATTCGCAGCCGGGCCGCAAACAGGTGTCTCTTATCAAGTTGCCACCGCCTTAGGTGACAACGTTGTCTGATATTTCTAGTGCCCTAGGACTTCACTGTCAAGGTGATATCTGCAATACTCCGGTTTCGTAATGACAACGTTATCTAGTCCCCAGCCACCGCCAGATGGCCCGCCCGGCCACCGGCCACGGTCCACCATGCGCGAAGTCGCGGCCCTGGCTGGGGTCAGCCTGAAGACGGTCTCCCGGGTGGTCAACCGGGAACCCGGCGTGTCCTCGGAGTTGGTTCGTAAAGTTGAGCGGGCGGCCACCCAACTGGATTTTCGCCCCAACCTGACCGCGGCGAATCTGCGGCGGGCGGGGCAGCGCACCGCCACCATCGGCCTCGTCCTTGAAGATGTCTCTAACCCATTCTTTGCCGCAATTTTGCGCGGGGTCGAAGAGGTGGCCGTGCAGCGCGGGGTTGCGGTTTTCGCGGCGAGCCTTGACGAGGATCAAAACCAAGAGCAGCAAATAATCGAGGAGCTGTTATCTAGGCGGGTTGATGGATTGATTCTCGCACCGACCGCCCTGGAGCAGGGCTACCTCGCGAATGAAATGCGTTCGGGTCTGGCGCTGGCATTCGTCGACCGGGCACCGCGCGGTGTCGATGGCGACGTCATCGTGACCGACAACCGCGGTGCCACCGAGAATGCGGTGCGTCACCTAATTGGAATGGGTCATCATCGCATCGCCTTTATCGGTGGCGTGGCAGCGCTACCGACCGCTGAAGACCGTTATGACGGCTACCTCGACGCGATGATGGCGGCGCAGGTCAAGGTGCCAGCTGATTACGTCGTTCGCGATGTGCGAACAGTTCAGCAGGCCGAGAGAATCGTGACTGCGCTAATGCAGAGCGCCAACCCACCTACCGCGATCTTCACCGCGCAAAACTTGATCAGCATGGGGGCGGTCAGGGCGCTGCGCTCTTTGGGTGTCGAGCGGTCCGTTGCGCAGATTGGTTATGACGACTTCGAACTGGCCGACGTACTCAACCCGGGAGTCACGGTGGTTGCGCAAGATCCGCGGCGCATTGGTCGGTTGGCTGCCGAAGCGCTATTTGCCCGCATTGCTGATGCGGGCCGCGCTACCGCGACCACGGTGGTGCCATCGGAGCTGATTAAACGGGGCTCGGGAGAGATCCCGCCTCCTCGCGAGCGCTGACGCGCCGCGAAGTCTCGGCGAGCACCACCCCGGCGACCACAACGCAGCCACCGAGGGCTTGCACCCAATTGAGCATCTCGCCGAGCACGAAAATTGCAATCAACCCGGCCCAAAGCGGTTCGGTTGCTGCCACGATGCCGGCCCGCTGGGCACCGATGCGACGCAATGAACCAAGAACCAGCAGGAACGGGACCACGGTTCCGAGGAGCACCCCCCAAAGCATGATGCCCCAGATCGGCAGCGCTGGGACTTGGGTGGTTTCGGGTGTCGACATTTCACCCAGCACCGCCCACGGGAATCCCCACCACGGCAGCACTATCGTCCAAGTGGCAGTAGCAAAGATGAAGCCCCACATGGTTAATGAGACCCCATCGCGTCTTGCTTGGCCGGCCTCGCCGAGGAGCCAATACAAGGCCAGTGCGACGGCGAGTGACAGTCCGGCGAGCACGCCGAGGATGTCAAATTCGAAGCCCTGCCAGATTTGCGACACCAATGCGAGCCCGATGAGGGTGAGGACGATAGCCAGCCAAATGCGGTTGCTCACCGGTTGGGTCTTGCCAAAGCGCACCCAAAGTGCGACAACCACCGGGGCAAGAAAGGCAAGCAGAGTGCCAAGGCCCAGTGGCAAACGTGAGATGGTGAAGAAATACAGGAACTGCACCAGCACGAACGCGATGACCCCGTAGGCCAACAGGAACGGGAGCTCGCCACGCCTAATGCGAAATCCACCTCGGTTAGTGAAAGACACAAAGACTACGAGCACCACCATCGCGCCGCCGTTGCGAAGTTGCGTTAGGTGCGCCGGGTCGAGGCCGGCTGCGATCGCGAGTTTAGCGATTGAGCCATTGAGGGCGAAGAGGAATGCGGCGAGCAGATACATGCCAATCCCGATGGCATCGACTTTGCGTGCGGTCGGCCCGCTGCGTGTTGTCACGATTCGGTTTGCAGCAGCCAGGCGCGGGCGCCACCGACTAAGGCTGCTGCATTGGGCACAATTACCACGTCATCGCCGATGCGATTAAGGATCACCGGCGTTATGTGCCGACTGTTGCCGCCACCGAGGTAGAGCCGATCCCACATGAACACCGGGCGCAGACCCTCTACCATGCGCCCAATGCGCCGCGACCAAAGGGCATCACCCAGTCGGCGGCGTTCATGCTCACCGATATAGGTGTCGTACGACAGGCCCCAACGCACCGGGGCCTGCGATAACTCCAGGTGCGGGGCGAGGCGGCCGCCGTCGTACACGGCTGAACCCAATCCGGTACCCAAAGTCAGGACCACCTCGAGCCCTTGCCCTGCGACCACGCCCGCGCCGTGCACCTCTGCGTCGTTCAACACGATCGTGGGGCAGCCGAGAGCTGCCGTCAACGCGGTTTTGGCGTCAAAACCCTCCCACTCCAAAACCAACTCGGGTAGCACCCGGGTGCGCGGCCCGGAGCGGGTGACGTAGTGGGGGGTGGTGACCACCACGCCGTGGCGGATCATTCCGGGCAAGCCCACGGTGGCCCGATCAGCGGTCGGCAAACTGGCGGCTAGATCCACCAGAGTTTTTACGAAAAGGGCCGTCGGCAAGGGATAAGGGGTCGGCACCCGGATCGGCTGGGCCCGCATAGTGCCGGATTCGTCAAGGACCGAGCCCTTGATACCCCCACCGCCGCAGTCGATTGCCAAGGTGGTGGTCACGAGGCCTAAGTGTGCCCGATACCTGCCGAGGTGCGGTACCGCACCCGATACTCTTACTCCCGCTGCGCCGCAGGCGTCAGCTTGGAGGCGTCGCCTAGTCCGGTCTATGGCGCCGCACTGCTAATGCGGTTTGGGTTTATCGCCCATCGGGAGTTCAAATCTCCCCGCCTCCGCCAGCAAGGCCCCGGTGGTTTGCCCTAGCCGACCGTCAGGATCCCACGACTAAGCCGGGCGCTCACTGGTGTCAGCGCACGCCCAGCCGGGCCACTAATGAATGCACCATCGAGTGCAAACTGCGATCCATGTGCGGGGCACAGCCACTGCGTACCGGTGTCGCGAACGGTAACCCCGGCATGTGGGCAGCGCAGGTTCAAGGCGGTGTAGGTGGAGGCGCCGGTGCGCACCACCGCGGTGGGAACGCCTTTTACGGTGCCTAGGTTCACCACGCCATTTATGTTTTGGAGGCCCGGGATTTGCGCGACGGTGACTTCGACCTGACCGTTCTTCTTGCGCTTGATGCCGGTGGCGGCATCGGCTGAGTCGGCGAGCAGGGCGGCACCTAGTCCGGCCCCCAAGAGGGCGCAGGCCCCGGTCAGGAACTGGCGGCGGTTTGGCTCCATGGTGGATTATTACACACCGGCGATCAGCAAAGGGGCCATGTAAGGTTGCGGTTATGACAATTGTAGCCGAAGGCAGCATTACCACGAACCTAAGTGTTGACGATGCGAAAGCGTTGGTGCACTCCAACTTGATGGCAGCCGGACTTACTGTTGATTCCGACAGTGGTGCTGCAATTGCTGGCTCGGGCGGCAATTTGCTCAAGTACCGCCTCCTTGGCATTTGGCTGACTTCGACGGACCAACTGCCGATCAGCATCGATATCGAATTCACTCAAAGTGACGCCGGCACCCTCGTGACAGCAGAGGTCGCCGATCGCCAAGGTGTTGGGTTCCCGGTTGGGCAAGCACTGGATCCGAACAAATATCAGGCGGCCGGCCAAGCAGCGATCGCAGTGGCATTCAAGGGGTTGACCAGCTAGTCAATTGGTCAGGGTTCGGGACTTGAAGTGTTAAAGCATTTGAGTGATGTAGATGGCGGCGACGAGTAGCAGGATGCCACCGGCTCGGTACCAGGTGCGCATACTCGGTCGTAGATACCAGCGGGTGTCACCTTCGGCGGGCTCCCGCCCGAACATGCCAAGCGCCGCGAGCGCGAGGCCGGGCAACATCAAGAAGACGAAGGAATAACGGGCGAGATCGGCGTTGGCTCCAAGCACCAAAGTCAGCAGCGTGCTGAGCCCGAGTGAGACCAGCAAGATAAGTACCAGCTTCGGGATCCCAACCGGCACTGCGTGATAGAGCCTTGGACTATTAGGCATCCGTGCAGCGAATACCTCACATAGCTGGGCGGCGAGAAAAATTAGTGCTCCCACCCACAACTGCCAGACGTTGCCGATGAACGCAACGGCGATGAATAAGAAGATCCCGGTGCGGACTACCGAGACAATGGAACGTTGGATTGTCCCGGGCTTTGGGATCTCGGCTGGGGCGATCTCGGTGATTCGTGCTGGGTAGGCGCGCGCGGTGAATTCTTCCAGGCTCACCCGCAAGAGCAACCCGAGTAGGGCGACCATGGCGATGAGGTCTGCGTATTGCGTGATCGACATTTCATAGCCCGATAAACCGGAGAGAGCCGAGACCATGCTCTGCACCGTGAAAGCACCGAGCAGCGGGATGATCACGAAATCGGCGAGCCGCTCCCAAAGATCAAACTCGTGGCCGGCTCGGCGCAATGGCCGGGTGGCGCCGGCGATGAGTGCGGGGCCAAAGCCGATTACCGCTAGGCCTAACAGAGTGCGAATGCTGTCGACGCTGGTAATCCCACCGGAAACCGCAATACCGATGGTGAACGCAATGAAGGCCGCAAGCCCTGCGAAGGCATCCAGGGTGCCGACGAAGGCGATGACACTAAGTAGCACCACGCTCGGTGCGAGCGCGAGGCCATTTACATTGAGGACCCCAAGAGCACCGAGCACCACCGCGAGTATTGGCAGCAGCAGGGCGGCCGAGCCGAACATCGCTCGGAGGTACGTGCCATCGGCGATGAATCGGGCGCTTAGGGGCGAGAAGCGAGCGAGCGCCAAGATGCCGTACCGGGCGCTGCTATCAACATGGGGTGTCAGTGGCAGTCGCCAGGTTTTGGACCGATCACCAATGCCCTGCGCACCAACTACGGCCGCCACTCCGCCGAAGGAAACATCAATACCGGCCAGTGAAGTGCTGGCACGTTCGGTTGCATAGTGCGAGGCATCTTGGCGATCGGCAGCCTCGGCCCTGCGTACGGCGCTACTTGATGGACCTCCGCCACCAGCCGGTGCACCACCGGCACCACCGGCCATGGCGCCGGCAGAAACACCGACCACTGCAATCACGGCAACTGCGGCAACCGTGGTGCCGACCACCACCTTGGGTTCGTCAATGGCTTCGTACTTCGGCAGGTCAATTGCCGCGCGCGTTTGGATTGCCGGTGCCGCTGCCGTGGCGGCCGGGATGTCGGCGGCAGCACTTGGTGCGGGCGCTACCACTTCGGTGGGTGTGGGAGTTGGCGTCGGGGTTGGGCTGGGAGTAGGGGAGGGCGCGCCCACCGCCGTCAGATCACGGGATGCGGTGACGGCCTCATCAGGCTCGTCCACTGTGTACCCGCGAACACTGATGGTGACCGCGCCTTCTTGGGTGGCGGTGATCATGGTCTGGGTGAGGTTGCCCTTGATTGATTCAAAGGGTCCGCGGATGATTGCGGTGCTGCCGCTTGAACCACCCGGGATGGACGCGGTGCCACCGGTAACGGTTACCACGATCTCGACATTCGCGGGCTGATTACCGTCACCGCCCACGAAGTTGATTGGCACATTGACGGGCTGGCCGAGTACGAGTGACACGTCGCTGATGTTGACCGTCGGTGCGTCGCCTCCGGTGTTGCCCGGCCCGGTGTTGCCCGGCCCGGTGTTGCCCGGCCCGGTGTTGCCCGGCCCGGTGTTGCCCGGCCCGGTGTTGCCCGGCCCGGTGTTGCCCGGCCCGGTGTTGTTGTCACCCACCGGTGGCGCACTTTGGCCAGGCTGCGCAGTTTGTGTGACGACCGGCGGCCCTTCGGGTGGATTACCCGAGGCGCTGGGAACCGGTGCCGCGGGGCTGTCAACCTGGCAGGGCTGGCCGGTGTCGCCGCACGGCGGTGGCTCGGTGGGGGTGTCGGCGGCAAGTGCGATACCGCCGGCAAGTAGCACTACCCAGCAGGCGATCGGGGGCACGATCAGCAGGGGTGCGATGAGCCGGGCGTGCCGGCGCCGGTGCTTGGCCTTCTGGAAGCCCACGAGCGCAGGGTACTACGTAGCAGGCACTGGGTCAGCAATCCAAGATTACGGGAAAGGCTATACTTCCGAGGTCAAAGCGCCCGTAGCTCAACGGATAGAGCATCTGTCT
>SYJA01000058.1 GCA_005798555.1 Actinomycetota bacterium | reverse complement strand
GCTGCTGACCTTGCTGCGGCTGCTGACCTTGCTGCGGCTGCTGACCTTGCTGCGGCTGCTGACCTTGCTGCGGCTGCTGACCTTGCTGCGGCTGCTGACCTTGCTGCGGCTGCTGACCACCTGCCGGCGGGGCTGCATCGTTATGCCCGTCTTGGTGGGCAGCTTGCGCAGCCGGCACCACGGCAAAGGCCAGGGCAGCGGCCAGTGCCGCCGCACCTAGTCGGGCCCGCCCGCTACGTGAATTCGTCCGCGGCCTTTGACTGTCACGAGTGAAGTTCGTGGTCATGAGGGCTCCTTCAAGTAGCTTTTCGCCGACCCTTACTTTTACCTTCGCCTGGATCCCAGACCTTCATTCCTAGTAGACGCCCGAAAACTGAAATTGTCAAGTAGGCAAAACCGACAAAAAACGGGATTCTCGTGACTTAGGTACACCTAACGGCCGCCACCAATTAAATGCCCGACAGACCCAATCGGTGACGTTCGCCTGCGCAATTACCTAGCAGCACCAGCCCATCATGGGCTTGCGGATCGTGCGCATGCGATTGAACGAACCGACTAGGGCGCCGAGATGCCATCGGCGAAAGCCGCCGTCAGCGCAGCACGCCAATCCCGCATGGGGGCCAGCCCGACCACTTGCCATCTATCCTGGGCGAGCACCGAGTATGCGGGCCTAGGAGCCGGCCGGACGAAGCTGGCCGAGTCGGTCGCCAGCACCCGCCGCGGATCGGCACCGATACTTTCGAAGATAGCCCGGGTGAACTCGAACCAGGTGGTCGCACCGGCGTTGGTGGCATGGTAGGTGCCGGCGGGCGGGCGGGCATCAAGTAGTAGCAGCAGCTGCTCGGCCAGATCGCGGGCGTAGGTCGGCTGCCCATGTTGGTCATCGACCACCGACACATTGTCGCGCTCAGCCTCCAAGGTAAGCATCATCCTTACGAAGTTACTGCCCTGCAGGCCGTATAGCCACGCGGTGCGAACCAGGTAGTGGGCCTCGGGGAGCACCTCGCGCACCGCGATTTCGCCGGCTAATTTGGTTCGGCCATATGCAGTCTTTGGGTCCGGTGCTGCGTCTTCGGGATATGGGGTGCTTGCATCACCGGCGAATACATAGTCGGTGGATATCTGCACCAACCAGGCGCCGTTGGCTTTGCAGGCCTCGGCAAGGACACGTGGACCAGCACCATTTACTTTCAGGGCATCGGCCTCATGTGCCTCGGCCGCATCAACCGCCGTCCAGGCCGCGCAATTGATGACGACATCGGGGGCGAATTGCGTGAACACCTCGTGCACCGAAGCAGGGGCGGTGATGTCAACGGCCGGCAGGTCAACACCTTTGACCACATCGGCTGGTCGAGCCGTGAGCAGGTCAACCAGCACGCTGCCAAGTTGACCATTGCAACCGGTGACCAGAACCCGCATGAGTACTACAACGCCGCTTTTGCTTTAAGGGGGCGCCACCAGGCCTCATTGGCCCGGTACCAGGCCACGGTTTCGGAAAGCCCTTCGTCGAAGGCGTGCTGCGGTACGTAACCGAGGGCCCGGACTTTGGCGTCATCGACCGAGTAGCGGCGGTCATGGCCTTTGCGGTCATCGACCGGTTGCACCGAACTCCAATCGGCACCCATGGCTGCCAGTACCCGCTCGGTTAGCTCGCGGTTGTTCAACTCGAATCCGCCGCCGATGTTATAAGACTCACCGGCTTTGCCCTTGGCGATGACAATCGCAATACCGCGGCAGTGGTCATCGACATGCAGCCAGTCGCGCACATTCATGCCGTCGCCATAAAGCGGAACCTTGCCACCATCAATTAAGTTAGTGACGAACAGGGGCACGACTTTTTCGGGGAATTGGTAGGGGCCATAGTTATTCGAGCATCTGGTGCTGGAGACGTTCAACCCGTAGGTGACGTAGTAGGCACGCACCAGCATCTCGGCCGCGGCTTTCGCTGCCGAGTAAGGCGAGTTCGGCAGCAGCGGTTCGCTCTCGGTCCACGAGCCGGTATCGATCGACCCGTAAACCTCGTCGGTGCCGATATGAACCGTGCGCGCGACCTGATGGCGTAGGCAGGCATCCAAGATGGTCTGGGTGCCGACCACATTGGTGATGATGAAATCCTGTGGCCCGTGAATCGAGCGATCAACGTGGGTTTCAGCCGCGAAGTTGACCATCACATCATGGCCCGGGAGCACTTGGTCAAGGAGGTCGCCATCGCAGATATCACCCTGCACGAAGGTGTAGCGGGGGTCATCAGCCACAGCCGCCAAGTTTTCCAGGTTACCCGCGTAGGTGAGCTTGTCGTAGACGGTGACACCGGATACCTCGGTGCCGTACTCGCCCGCGAGCAACTGGCGCACAAAGTGGGAGCCGATGAACCCGGCCGCGCCGGTGACAAAATAACGCAAGGTTAACTGCCCCTTCTTTCGGTCGGCCCACGCGCCAGATCAACGGCTTTCATCTCCTCCGGTGACAGTTCAATATCAGCCTTGCCGCCGGTTAGGCCTTTCAGATACGTACGGGTCTCAGCGCGCCCATGGATCGAGGTCAGTACCAGGCCATCGCCGGCATCGTCAAGTAGTGCGGCCGAGAACGAGTAACGGCCGCCGAGATCACCCAGCGCGTCATACCGGATGACCGACACATGTCGCAGGGAATCGGCGACGTCTTGGCGGATCTTGGTGAGCTCCCGATCCAGATCGGCGACGTCTTGGCGCAGTTCCTGGAAGTCTGATACCGAGCGGGCCACCACGTCGACGAAGGTCTCGCGCCCGTCGGTGGCCTCCAACAAAACCATCGACCGGCGTAGGTGCGAGATGCGAACCAGGGCAATCGCGGCCACTATCAACCCCACCACCCCAATGACGACGCCAGCCAGCGCGATAACGCTCAGAGCACCGGGGTTCACGACTGAAAGCCTAGCCGGACAACCCGTGCCTCGTTGTAAGGTGATGGGTCATGAACCTAGCCGTCGAACTCACCTCGCGCGGTGCCGGGCTGTTCTTCGGGACTTTGCTGTTCATCATGGCGACGCTGAGCCTGCTGCGCACGGTGGTGGTGCCACGTTATCTCCGCTCAATCATTACCGATGGCGTACTCGCCGCGGTGGTTGGTACCAGCCGGTTGGTTGCCCGGATAGGTCGCACCTATCTCAGGCGCGATGCGGCCCTGGCCTGGGCCGGCCCCATGATCATCATCGCCCTGCTCATCACCTGGCTGTTGATTTACATCTTGGCCTACGGATTTTTGATTCACGGGTTTAGTGGTGAGCCAATTGGCGATGCACTTCGCGAATCCGGGTCGAGCCTGCTCACCTTGGGATTTGCGAACGACAACAGCAGTAGTGACGCCACCTTGCTGGATTTCCTTGCGGCCGCAACCGGCCCGGTGGTAATCGCGCTGATGATCGGCTACCTACCCACCATTTACCAGACCTACATTGATCGCGAGGTGCAATTGACGACCATAGCACCAATCGCAGGTGAGCCCGCCTGGGGCCCGGAATTACTCTCACGCATTTGCCTAACTAAGTCCATTGCGGATCTGCCGGAGCATCTTGCGTCATGGGCGCCCTGGGCGGCGAAGCTGCGCATGACTCACATCACCTACCCGATGCTGATGTATGTGCGCTCTGGGCGTGGTACCCGGCATTTTCTAGTCTCACTTTTGACCGCAATGGACGCCAGCGCCTTGCTAATTGCGCTCAACAAGAGTTTGCCGCGCACCCCCTGTTACATCACTCTGCAGCACGGTTCAGATGCAGTTCAAACCCTTTACGTTTTCTTCGGGGCGAAGCAACCAAGGGTTTATTACCTACCCTTCCGAAGTATTTGGCGGCGCAAGTACAAGCACCTGCAACCACTCAGTGCGGATCAACTGAGAATACCGGCGCGCGACGCCCAAATCGCCGCCGTGCACGAGGCCGCCGCCGCTGACGCTTCAAAAGCTCTGGCTGCAAGTGGGCTCCTGGGCTTACTCGATGCCGAGAAGTTAACGACCACCCTCACCCGCGCGGAGTTCGATTACGCGGTTGACCTCCTGCGTCGCTCCGACTTCCCCATCGAGGTGCCAATCGATGATGCCTGGGAGATATTCCGGGCCACCCGGGCCATCTACGAATATCCGATCTACGCCCTCATGCGCAAATTGGATGCCACCCCTGCCCCTTGGTCGGGGCCGCGCAACTCTGCTACCCCGACGATGTGGCCCACATTGGCAGTTGACGTTTTAGAACAAGACGCAAGGGCTAGCGCAAAGTCACCTGACGGGTCGTCAACCCCGCCCGCGCCCGACGCTCCCCGTCAGTAAGGGGTGCCGTCTCCTGCAGCGCGGCCGCCAGGCGCTCGCCGAACTGCGCAGCCGGAACCTCACAGGCCTCGGCGCCATGGCCAAGGGGTAGATCCCAGACCGGGGCCATCAAGCCCTGCGCCCGAAACATGCCGACTAGGCGGGTGTCGGCACCAAGGGACGTCTCCTCGCGGGCGTGTAACCGGGAGAGCGCATTTAGCAGTGGCTCCTCCTGCTGCGGCAGCACCCAGCGCAGGTGCTCCTTCGGGCCTATCTGGGTCCAGTAGGCCGCGGAAACAGATGTCAGTCTCGTAGTGGGGTGGGCGTATGAGTTGGCGCGATCAAGTGAGGCTTTAACTTCCTTGGTCATCTCCTCACCATCGATCCAGAAGTCAAAGCCTTCGGACACACTCACCGAAAGTTGCTGCGAAACGTCGACAAGTTCTTGAAGTCGGGGCGCATCTGCTATTTCGCGCGTTGGTGGCACCGGATTGCCGGGTTCGGTCACCAATGCCCGGGCCAATGCCGAGCCCAGATCGCGGCTCACGTCACCGTTATCGGTGTTGACCTGCAAACCCAACATGATGGTGCCATCTGAGCGCACGAGTGCGGGCCAGGCCGTCGGCAGTACCGTTGCGATTGTTACCGCGCGACCCGAACCGTCACTTAGAGTCATCGGCGCGGTTGCGGCCGGCACCAACTCGCGCATCGCGATCAGATCGCACTCGGATGCGAATCCCTCGAAGGCCCGAAGGGTGCTCGTCGTACTCGAAGATTTGCCGTGGCAGGCTTTATAGCGCCGGCCCGAGCCGCACGGGCAGGGCTCCCGCAGCCCCACGACCGGCACCGACGCCGCCACATTCTTGCCCGCTGCCACATCGGCGGTGGCCTGCTTTACCTGCTTTGCCATCTTCGATTGTTTACCCATGGCCAAAATCTACGCAGTGGCCAAGATCTGGCGCACCATGGCAGGGTTATTACTGATGATCGCGTCCACCCCGGTCGCAACGCACAGGGCAACATCGGCTGGCTCATCCACCGTCCAAACGTGCACCTGGTGCCCCTTGGCGTGAGCCACCGCGACATACCGCGGGTACTTTCGCAGAGCGGCGATCGAGATCCCCGCGATGTCGACATTACTTGGCAGCCAGCCGCCCGTTCGCCAGAGGAACAGGCGATCCATCAGCAGCACGGTTGGGGTGCCCGGCGTCATCCGGTGTAGTCGCCTGAGCGCCAACGAGCTAAATGACATCAGGCGCACCCGTGCTGGGGTGTCCGCCGCCGGGCGCAGCAGCCCGAAGTACTCAAGGAGTTCGACCAAGGACGACTCCACATACCCGCCGTACCGCGTTGGGTGCTTGGTCTCGATCGAGAAGCTGATCGTCGATGACGCGTCAAGGAGGGTCGCCAGCAAAGTGCGCAAGGTCAAGATGCGACTGCGCGTCTCATCCGGGCGCGGATCCTCAAAGTCCCGCCACACTGACGGACCACCGCTGAAGTCCTGGCCCTCGAGTTCGAGCAAGGTAAGTGCCGAGACCACGCCGCGGCCATCACTCGTGCGCCCAAGGCGCCGATCGTGCACGCAGACCAAGGTGCCGTCGGCGGTTAGGCGAACATCGCACTCCACCGCATCTGCGCCCTGTTTCACCGCCAACAGGTAGGCGGCCAGGCTGTGCTCCGGCTCCTCCTCATTGGAGCCGCGATGGGCCACCACCATGACTGACACGAGCCAAGGTTGCCATATCGATACCAGACAGGAAACCGGCGGCTGATAGGGACCGGCGCCCAGTATCTGGCCATGACATGATGCCGCGGTGACGAACTCGCAGGTGGTGCTCTTTGACCTTGACGGCACGATCACCGATTCCGCCCCGGGCATCATCGCCTGCATTCGCTACGCGCTCGACGATATGGATCTAGAGGGCCCAGATGACGAAACTATGCGTAGCTTTCTCGGCCCGCCACTTGTTGACACCTTCATCAATCATTTTGGTGTGACTGCAGCGCAGAGCAAGCAGATGATCGCGAAATATCGCGAGCGCTACCACGACATTGGCGAATACGAGAACTCCGTCTACTTAGGTCTGCCCGAAATCCTCTCCGACCTGTGTGCGCAGGGCGCCACTGTCGCCACGGCGACTTCGAAGCCCACTGCATCAGCAACCCGGATCCTCACTCACTTCAAACTTGACGGCTACTTCACCTTCATCGGTGGCGCCGAGATGCATGGTGCCCGCCAACATAAGGCCGATGTCATCGCCCATACCCTGGAAGAACTCGGCATTGACGATCCGGCCACCAGCAAAATCCACATGGTCGGTGATCGCAGCCAGGACGTCCTTGGCGCCAAGCAGTTCGGCATCCCAACCATCGGGGTGCTCTGGGGGTACGGCTCGCACGCCGAATTGACCGAGGCCGGGGCGGTTGCCGTTGTTGAGGCTGCTGTGGAGCTAAGGGCCCTGCTCTGCCTCAACTAACTCGGGGCTTGTCTCTTTCTCGCTGGCGGTGCAGAGCCCATTGCTTAACCGGACTTCCCGTGGTGCGGTTCGCGTCCGCCCTGCGGGCGGCTGAAAGAACAAGAACGAAGCACAAGTGCTGAATTAGTAAGTGGCTAAATAGGTAAATAGATCAGAAAGCCCGGACCGGACGCACCCGTAACGGGTTGGTCTTGGCGGCGTCGTACTGGTTGCCAAAGCGGAAATACTGGTACCACGCGCTGGACGCATTGAGCTGCGAGGAGCTCCAGTAATTGTCGGTAGCAAACCCATAGGCACCTCTAGCGAACGCGGCATTTTGCCCTCCGGTACACACACCTGTTGGAGGAGCACTGGGGTTACGTGAATAGTTACACATCGCATTCAACTCATCCTGGGATGGCAAGAACCAATCCGATTTGCCACCGCCTCGGTAGTCACGAGCGGCATTTGGGGCGCTATCCGTGCAAGCGGAAAACGCACCCGCACTGGTTAGCATCGCGGTCGTGTTTTCCCTACCGGTGCCAACTGCCGTGC
>SYJA01000057.1 GCA_005798555.1 Actinomycetota bacterium | reverse complement strand
ATGAGCCCGGTGGTTGCAGTGGTCGCCACCTACCGCCCAGATGCTCAATCCCTGCTGGCCCTGCTCGATGACCTCGCCCGCGAGGCCGTCACCACCATCGTCGTCGACGACGCCAGCCCGTGCACTTTTGATCCATTGGCGCGCGAAGTCGCGGGGCGGGTGCTCGCGGTTGCGCAACTGAAGGTGCAGCGCTTCGATAACAACCGCGGCATCGCGCGCAGCCTCAATGCCGGCTTGGCCTTTGCCAATGACCAACAAGCTAAGTGGCTGTTGACCCTTGACCAAGACACCAGGCTGCCGGCGGGGGTGATCGAGCAGTTGCTGGCGACAGCAATGCGGGCGAAGCAAGCCGGACTGCAAGTCGGTGCGATCGGGCCGATCGTTGTTGATACCGGGGGCGGGGAGATCAAGTATCCGACGCGCGAATCAAGTGGCTTTGCCACCACCGCGGAGATCGTGCAAAGCGGGGCACTCTGGTCGGTTGCGGCTTTACAGGAGGTTGACGGTTTTGATGAACGCCTCGGCATCGATGCTGTTGATGCGGCGGCCTGCCTGCACCTAAGGCAACTCGACTACCAAGTGCTAGTCGACGGCGAAGCGCGCATCACCCACCGCCTCGGCAATGCGCGGGCGGTGCAGGTGCTGGGGCGCACCGTGCTGGCGACCGGCCAGAGCGCCGAGCGACGCACCACGATGGTGCGCAACCGCCTGCGCCTGGCGCCGGCCGAGTTTACGCAGTCACCGATCCAAGGCCTGCGCTCCCTGCGCCGACTTGCGATGAGCACCGCCCTTGCCGTCACGGTTGAGGAGGATCGCTGGGCCAAGGCCAAAGCGAGCGCTCGGGGCTTGTTCCCGAAGCGGCGGGGGTAGCCTTCAGGCATGAAGGGGATTATTCTCGCCGGCGGCACCGGCAGCCGGCTCTGGCCGCTCACCAAGGGCGTCAGCAAGCAACTGCTGCCCGTCTATGACAAGCCGATGATCAACTACCCGCTCGCCACTTTGATGGAGGCGGGGCTGCGCGAGATCCTGATCATCACCACCCCGGAGGATTCGCAGTCGTTTGCGCGCCTACTAGGTGATGGCGGTGATCTGGGCATGCGCATTGAGTACGCCGTGCAGCCAAAGCCCGAGGGCTTGGCGCAGGCCTTCTTGATCGGCGCTGATTTCCTGGCCGGCGATAAGGCCGCGCTGATCCTCGGCGACAACCTCTTCCACGGCCAAGGGCTCGGGCGCAAACTCACCGAAATAACCGATCTCGCCGGCGCCCACGTGTTCGCATATGAAGTTGCCAACCCGACCGAGTATGGCGTTGTGGCCTTCGATGAACATGGGGTGGCGCTATCCATCGAAGAGAAGCCGGTAACACCAAAGAGCAACTACGCGGTGCCCGGGCTTTATTTCTATGACGAAACCGTCGTCGATATCGTCAAGGGGATTAAGCCGAGCGCCCGCGGTGAACTCGAAATCACCACCCTCAATGAGCACTACTTGAAGGCCGGCGCCCTGACCGTCACGGTGCTGGAGCGCGGCACCGCGTGGCTGGACACCGGCACTTTCCGCTCACTGCAAGATGCCGGGGAGTTCGTCCGCGTTATCGAAGATCGCACCGGCACCAAGGTGGGCTGCGTCGAGGAGATCGCCTGGCGCAATGGCTGGATCACCACCGGAGAGATGATCGCCGTTGCCGAGCCGCTACTGAAGAGTGGCTACGGGGATTACCTGATGCGGCTGGCTACGCACTGAATTTTGTCATTTACGGCGCAGTTTCGACCCGACCCTGCGCAGCGAAGCCGTTGCCCGCCAGGTGCGACTGGACAGAATCGAGGCCAGGGCCGCGGTGTCGGCCGCGGTGCCGCCGACCGCACTTGTTAAGACCGTGGGCTGCGCCGAGATCTGCTGGAAGAAATCAACCAGCCCGGTGGCGAACCCCTGCCAGGTGTGCTCGGCAATAACCCGCTGCAGATCGGCAACGCGCTGCTGCGCGGCAGTATTGCTCGCTAGCAGTTGCTCCAGGTCGGTGGCGAAGGCCTCGACCGACCAGTACTTGGGCAGCCCGGCCACGCCGGCGATCTCTTTCAGCGGCCCGAAATCGGCGAAGGTCGACGGCGTGCCGAGGATCGCGGCCTCATAGGGCACCAGGCCAAAGCCTTCGGCGCTGGACGGGTACAGCACCGCCGCCGCATTGGCGAGCAGCCACGCGCGGCTGCGCCCGGTTAGGTGGCCGGTGGTATAGGCGCCGCCGCGCAGATCAACATGGGTTGCGAGCAGTGCGTCCTCGGCCACCTTTGAACTGCTGCTCTTAACGTGTAAACCCGCGAGCACGAGCTCGCAAGGTTGGCCTGCCTGCAGCACCCGCTGCCATACCGCGATGGCGAAATCGCGATTCTTGTGCTGGAAGTCATTGCCCAGCACCGCGATGAATCTCTTGCCGCCGAGCGCCGCCAATACTTGATCCAGGTCGGCGTCCGGGGCGTCGGGCGCACTGGCCCCGACAATGTGATCTAACCCAAGGGGCAGTGGCCGCACCCGCTCCGGCTCCAGCCGTGGCACCTCGGCCAGCAGTCTGTTCGCCACGTCGCCACTGATCGCCGTGATGCCATCGACACTGAGCGCGATCCGCCGCTGCAAGGCGCGGTAGGTGCCCCAGGCCTCGGGTGAACCGTGGTAGCGCGGGATGTCGTAGGCGATGAGATCAAGGTAGGTAGTGATGACCCGGCGGCCTAAGGCACGGGCGTCACCGATATTGCTGCGTCCGTCAATCTGATTCGGGTACCAGACGATGTCGCACTGCGCGACCACCTCATCGGGGGCAACTATCCGCACGCGATCTGACTCCACAAGGTGCTGGGCATATGCGGGCAGTTCCTTAATTCCGACGACATAGATCGAATCGATGCGCTCATCGGTTGCCATCGCGGTGATGGCCGCGGTTGTCAGCACCTGCGCACCGGTTTCGTAAGGCCCCAGCCAGGTCGCGTCGATGGCAACAGTCAACCGCCTGCTCGGCCCCCGCAGCTCCTGCGCCGCGAAGGCCGCACTACTTGGATCAAGTACCTCCTGGGCGTCCATTGCCGCCAACTCCATCAGCGCGCTGGCTTTGGCGACGTCGCGGTGGTGGGTCAGGTAATGGTCATGCCACAGCCCGCGCTCGGCGGTCGCGAGAAACCACGCCGCCAACGCCGCATCGTTATCGGCGGGTAGTGGCCCGACCAGGTCTTGGGCGTCCTCGGCAATCGCAATCACCACTCCAGCAGGGGCGGTGGCACGTACCCACAACTCCCCTGCGCCAATGCCGGCAACAAGTGAGCAGGTGACGATGCGCGGGTCACTGTCAAAGCGTTTGGTGAACTCTGCTATCCGATCCATCGTCAGTAGTGCGGGATCGCCCAAGACGGCCAGCATGCGCCCGCGTGCAGTCTTCAATGGCTCCATCACAGGGCCTCGTAGGTGCGTTGCAGGCTCGGGTTGAGGGCCGGTGAGTAGTACGGGTCCAGGGCGCAGGCCGCGGCCCAGCGTTGATCGAATAACCCCTGTTCGGCTGGATCGGACTTCTTGCGCGCCATGGTGGCCCCTTCATAGTGGGTGAAGTGGGCGTACGGCGTCCACGCTACGCGATACCCGGCCGCCCGGGCCCGCAGGCAGAAGTCGACGTCATTGAAATCCTTCGCGAACGCCGTGTCGAAGCCGCCCAGCTCGTCAAAGACGCTGGTGCGCACGAGCATCGCCGCCGCGGTCACCGCACTGTAGTTGCGCGGGGTCAGCACCGAGCCGAAATAGCCGGGCTCCTTACCGGGTTTGCTGATCCACACGTGCGTCGGGCCAGACGGCAGCAACACCATCCCGGCATGTTGCAATCGACCGTCCGGGTAGCTCAGTTTGCAGCCGGTGATCCCGACCCCGTCGATCTGGCCGAGTTCGAGTAGGCGCGCCACCGGGTCGGCTTCGTTGGCCGTGGTGTCGTCGTTAAGCAAGAAGAGGTAATCACCGGATGCGGCCGCCCGCCCGGTGTTAATGGCCTCGGCGAAGTTAAAGGAGTCAGTGCGGTAGACCACCTGCTGGTCGGCGCCGGGCACCGACGCAATATCGCCGGTGGTAACGACGATGATCTCGAGGGTGATCTTGGACTCCATCGCCCGCAGCGATGCGATGGCGTCATCCACGAACCTGCCGGTCGCCCCAAGGTTCGCCGTACCGATGGTCGGGATGATGACCGACACTAGGTGCTCGGCCATGATGCGCGGGTGCACGGCGTTCAGGCCTGGCACTTTGCTCGGCAGCGCGGTGCCACCGGCGTCGGCGCCCGCGGAAAAGGTGCGGTCCAGGTACTGCTGCTGCGCCCGGGCGGTTGACTCCTGCGCCCACGGCTTCGCATCGATCGTCAATGCCGTCGAGCCGCTCCACGCCCGCCAGTGGTAAAGCGGCTTGGGAATATGCAGCACATCCCGCAGCTTCGGCAGCAGTCGAAGTGCGACATCGAAATCCTGCGCGCCGTCCATCTCGGGACGAAAACCGCCGATGGCCTCGACGATCGTCTTTCGAAAAACCGTGAAGTGGCACAGATACATCTGGGTCAGTAACAACTCCGGCGCGAAATCGGGCTTCGCATAGAGCTCAAAATGGTTGCCCCGGGTGTCGATCTTGTCTTCGTCGGAGTAGACGATGTCGACCGATCCACCCGAGGCAGTCTGCTGCTCGATAGCCGCCGAAAACTCCGCGAAGCAGCGCGGGTCGAGTGCGTCATCGTGGTCAAGCCAGCCGAAATAATCGGTGGTGACGGCCTCGATACCCCTATTGCACGCCGTTGAGATACCGCCATTGCTATTGCGCAGCACGACTACTCGAGTATCGGTCGCATGAATGGCGGTGAACTCATCTAGGTACGCGACGACCGCGGCGTCGGTTGAGCCGTCGTCGGAAACAACAAGTTGCCAGCGGCGCGCACTTTGATCGACGACCGACGAGAGACATTCCTCAAGATAGACGACGGGCGGATTGAATACCGGCACGATCACGGCGATCGCGACCTTGTTGTCAACCGACCCGGGGGTGGCAGTCGCCGCCGCGGCCAGCCAAGCGTGGTACTGCTTGCCGATATTGCGCTCCCACATCTTGCGCTTCAGCCAGCGTTTGGCGCGCCCGGCCCGGCGCTTGGCCTTGATCAGCAGGTTCGTCTCGCTCACGCGGTGGCCTAGCCCAGCCGAAACTGCGCGGGTAGCTGCACGAACCCTTGACCGATCTCCCCGGATTGGCTGCGCACCGCGAACTCGAGGGCGTCATTCCAGGAATCCAGCAGGCGTGACCCGGTGAAGTCGAAGATATCAATATGCACGCGATAGCGCCCGGGCAGTAGCGGGTTATCAACGAGCGCGACATCAAATGTGTTGTCGCCGCTGACCGTGCCCATGTCGAACCCGAGTCGGTGATTGCCGATCATGGTGACAAGTGGCCCGCTTTCATGCTGCAGGGCGATGCGCACATTCGGGCCCAGCACCGGCTCTGAGGTGGTGAACCCGATGCGGAACTGGAACGTCGAGCCCGTCTCGGTGTGGTTCAGCGGGCTACCGGCAGCGTCAACGATCGCCGCGGTGCGCACCCGCAGGGTTTGATCACCCGGGCGCGCCTCCTCGCCCGCCGCGCGCACCGCGGTGACTTCCGGGTAGCGCGCCGCCTCTTGCGAGTTAACTTTGCGGAGGTAGGAGGCGATGGTCGTGGTCGGTGCGCCGAACTCCTGCATCTGCCCGTGCTCGAGCCAGGCGATTTCGTCACAAAGGCCTTCGAGTTGACCCAAACCGTGGCTCACCACGATGATCGTGCGCCCCGATCTGCGCAGTGCATAGAGGTGATCGAAGCACTTGCGCTGGAACTCCTCATCGCCAACGGCCAGCACCTCGTCGATGAGCAATACATCGGGTTTCATGTGCACGGCGACCGAGAAGCCGAGCCGCACATACATTCCGCTCGAGTAGTGCTTGACCGGATCGTTGATGAATTCCTCCAGCCCACTGAACTCGATGATCTCGCCGGTGACGGCAGCGATCTCCTTCTTCGGCAGCCCAAGGATCGACCCGTTCAAACTTATGTTCTCGCGCCCGGTCATCTCCGGGTGAAACCCCGCGCCCAGTTCAATAAGTGAGGCCACCCGACCGTCGGTGGTGATCGAGCCTTCGGTGGGCCGGTAGATGCCGCCGATCATCTTCAACAGCGTTGACTTGCCGGAGCCGTTATGGCCGATCAACCCGTAGACACTGCCCTTGGGGATCTGCAGCGAAACCCCGCGCACCGCCCAGAAATCCTCGGGCTTGCGCGAACGCCCGCGCACGATCCGCTCCTTGATGGAGTTGCGGCGGTCGACGTTGCGCTTAAAGCGCTTGCCAACACCTTTGATATCAACCGCGAGTTGCTGGCCCTTATCGTGGCTCGAATCACTCATAGCAACTCGCCGATATCTTCGCTGCCGCGATTGAAGACGGCCAAGCCCGCCCAAAAAGTCAAGAAGCCGCCGACAAGAAGCGCAATAATCACCAGCGCCGGTGGTGCGACGAGGGAATACATCACCTCGTGCATGCTTTCGACATACCAGGACATCGGGTTGAGTTTTACGACAAGGGAAAGCAACTCATTTTGGCCATCGACCATGGTGATCGGGTAGAGCACCGGGGTCAAGAAGTAGAGGGCGCTGAGCACCACCGCGACGATATACTGCACGTCACCGAATCGGGCGTTGATTATCGACAGGACGAGGCCGATGCCCTGCGCGAACAGCGCGGTGCCGACCAGGATCGGGATCGCCAGCACCCAGGTCCAGCCAACATTGCCCAGCCAAAGGAACATCACCACCAGCACCGCAAGTTCGAGCAGCACCTGGATCAACTGCACGATCGAAGCCCCGAGAATCGGCGCCCACGCCGGGAACTGGACTTTCTTGAGCAGTTCGCCATTGGATTTCAGTTGCGTCATCGAAAGATTGAGCAGCCCGGCGAAGAGGTTCCAGGTCACCAGGCCGGTGAACAAGAAGGCCGCGTATGACGAGCCTGCACCATTACCGAGGTCTGGGGCCTGGATGCGAAAGACCAAACTGAAGACGGCGGCGAACACCACCAAGATGGCCAGCGGCTGGATCAACGACCAGGCCCAGCCCAAGATGCTGGAGCGGTAGCGGGTCGCGAAATCCCGGTTGGCGAAGGCCCCGATCAGGGCCCGTTGCCGGTAGAGGTCGGTCAGCATCACGCCCTACCTCTCCCAGTCATAACCCGGCCCGGTCATAACGGAGACGAGTCTACCCAAGGTGCCTACGGGCCCAGTAAAGCTGCGGGAACCACCGCAATGCCGTCTTTGCGCCGATACGCCGCTGATCCACTGGTCACGACCATGGCATCGAGGAGATCCTTGCCCATCTGGGCGCGGAGCCATTTCAAGTGGCGGACATCGTCATCGTCAATTGACCGGGCGAGTTTGACTTCGACGGCAACGACCCTGCGGTCGTCCCGGCACAAAATTATGTCAATCTCGTGCTCACCACCCTTAGTGCGCAAATGGTGCGCCGAGGCATTGGCCGCTTGCGCGTAAACTCGTAGGCTCAAGGTGACCAGAGACTCAAATAACGCACCTAACTGGCTGTGGTTGCGAGAGCCTGCCATAGCAGTGCGATCACCACTTAGTAATCCTGCTTCATCAAAGCCTAGTAGGCGAGCGGCTAGTGCCGGGTCAGCCAGATGGTGTTTCGGTGCTTCGTTGAGCCGAGTCAAACTGGTGCCATATGGCAACCAACCTGGCAGCGAGTCGATAATAAACAACGCCTCCAACGTATCGCGAAAATGGCTGGTTGTGCTACGAGCAGGTTTGGAGCCCTCTCCCGGGGTGGCGGCGTCACGGATCTTCTCAAAAGTCGCGGTACTCGAAGATGCTGCGGCATACGCCGTCAGCCACCTGCGCAGTGCTCCTGGGTTACGTAATGCGCGGCCCAGATCGGTGAACTCGCGCTCAACGATGCGGTCGAGGTAGCCATCAAGAGCCGCGCGGGTGATCTCTGAACTCTCGTTGCGCATTGCCGGAAAACCACCCTGGACAATTTCGTGGGCGTAGTCGATTAACCCACGCGTTGTCTCACCTGCGATCTTGGGTCTTTCGCCAGTGAGTATTTCGCCCATACTCACCGTTGGTTTCTCAAAACCACGCTCACTAAGTGTCATGGGTCGCATCCGCAGTGAAACGATTCGACCGGCACCAGAGTGCATTGGCCAACTCACTGGCGGCGTCGATCCTGTCAAGAGGTAACTGCCTTGGTTGTCATCAACCGCACGGCGAACGAGATCCCAGGACGGTGGGTAGCGCTGCCATTCATCGACAAGGACCGGGTGTGCGCCTTCGATGAGTGACTCGGGGCGAGCGTCAAGCAACTCGACCACCTGCGGCACTTGGCAATCCAGCACCCTAGCCACGCGACCGGTCGCTGTTCGGGTTTTACCTACGCCCCTGGCTCCTTCAATGCTGATGGCGCTCAGTGCCGGAAAGAGCAAACTCAATTCGATATCAGCTACTCGCGGCAGGTAATGGCTCGGTTCCACAGTTCTATGCTACATCCGGTCGGGGTTTTAGGCTACATCCGGTCGGGATTTTAGGCTACATCCGGTCGCCGAAGCAGCGGACCTAAGCCGGGATTACCGATTTCGCCATTAGGCTCAAGAAGACGTCCACCAAGGAGCCAGCATGCCCAATTGAATTCGCGCCCCCGTCTAGCCCGCACCCTTGCGGCCGCGGCCCTGGCCGCCGGCCTTGGCCTGGCTCTCCTGCCACTAGCCCCATCAGCCCTGGCCGCCAAAGTCGCACCCGGGTTCATCGCCACCCCAAATGGCATGGTCGGGGTGGGCCAGACCATCACGGTCTACGCCCCAGCCGCCGCCGGGCAGGTGGTCACGATCGGCCTGCAACTTGGTGCCGACGCGATGACGACGCAGACCACCATCGGCGCCACCGGCTACGGCTCGGTGCTCTGGACGCCGACCGGCGCCGGTACCTGGACCGTCAACGCACTCGGCAGTGCCCTTAGTTCTGGTTCCACGAGCATCACCGTCGCGCCGATGCCGACGTCCACCGTGCTGCTCGCGCAGAACAATTTGCAGTCGGGTGTCACCGACAACCTGCTCGCTGGAGTTGTTGCACCGATCGGTACCGTCGCCCCAACGGGCAATGTTGCACTGGCCTACCCAACAGGTGCGGCTATCACCACCAGCCCACTAACCGGGCAATTAGGTGGGACAACAGCGACCGCGACATTGCCATGGGTGCCATCAGCAAGTGGTGTCACGCCGATCCTCGCGACCTACCAGCCGGCATCCGGCGGTCAGCTGACCTCAACCAGCCCGATCTCACAGCCCAGTGTCACCACCGCGGTGCAAAACCTCGCACTGCGCTCGCCGGCGACTTTGTATCAAGGCACCCCGACGGTGCTGCAGGCGGTAATCGGCCAAGGCCTACCGCAGGGCACCGCCGCGTTCTTGCTGGACGGCAACGGCATCAGCGGTTCGATTGCCACCGTCAACGGCGTTGCCACCTTGCAATGGACCCCACCGGTAAGTGGGATTCACACCATCACCGCGAATTATTCGTCTACGCCAACCGGACCTAGCGGCACCTCGGTGCAGACGGTCAACATCCAAGGTGCGCGCACCGCGGACGTCATCACGGTCGACCCGCCAGCGCAACCCGCGTGGTCCATCGCCGCGCCGATAGTATTGACCGCGGGCACCAGCGTCACCCTCGCCGGCACCAGCAAGTCGGGCACCACCGTGGTGTTCAGTGAGCAGGGCCCGTGCGTGATCAACGGTGCGGTGCTGCAGGCCCTGTCGGCTGGTCAGTGCCAGGTAACCGCAATCTCACCAGGCAATGCATCGCTGTCGCCGGGCTCGGCTACCTACACCGTGACGGTGCAGGCGGCACCGAAAGGCGCAAGGCGCTAACTAGGTGCCGGGGCGTGCTAGTTCGCGCCCCGGCCCCCCAGTTTGCGCAGCGGCGCCGTCACTTTCCAAGACCGCGTACTGGTGACGAAATCAAGTTCCTGCCGTAACGCATCGGCCGCTGACCGCAGGGCTAGCACCTGGGTCTGCAGGTCATCTGCGGCGAGCACGACGAATGACCGGATGCCGAGGAAGCCCTCAATTGAATCGGTCGCATCGGTGACACTCAAGGTCACCTGCGCTGGCTCACCTTGCTTGCCGGCGCCAAGTGGCAAGGTGATCACCGAGCCTAGGTAGACCTGCTCCTGCACCGGCCCACCCGGGCCGATGGCATCAATGCGCGCCACCCCGGGCATCGACCGCGTGGAGATCAAGATGGTCAGCGGCCCGGCAATCGGCCGGGTGATGCGGAACTCAGCGCGGTGTCCCGGGCGGATCTCCAGCCCCCAGGTCTGGGGTGAGCCAAAGGTGCCGATCACCGCAGCATCAACCACCTTGAAGTCATCGGCGCCGCGGGGCTGCCGCAGCATCGGGGTCCGGCCTTCGGTCTGCAGGTGACGCATCAGTTGATCCGCGTAGCCACCCTCGGGTGCGCCCGCGCCGGTTGCGAGCACATATTCGCGGCCCAGTTCGATGTTCGGATACATCGGCTTCCTACCTTCACTCGAGCGTGCCTGTTCGATGTCGTGGTTGATGACGTCGGCAACCTGCTGCCACGTCAGGTCGACGAACTCATCGCGGATTCGTTGTTCTAATCGGGCCCGCTGCACCGGGTCCAGGGCATCGCGCTCGATCACTTTGGTCAGTTCGGCTGCCGCACCGGATTCAAAGTATGACGCCAGTTCACCACCGGCTTCCACCAGCGACGAATTACGCGCCACCACCGGCACCTTGCCAAAAGCCATGCTCTCCGAAACGGGTAGGCCCCAGCCTTCGTAGCGACTCGGGTAGACGGTGAATTCGGCATTGGCATAAAAAGCTGCCAGCTCGCCGTCACTAACACTCGTCGACAGCAATGACACCTTGCCGCCGAGCCCGCCGGTTTCAACATAGGCGCGCAAGAACTCATCCGCGTGCCAGCCCAGGCGGCCGATGCAAACTAGATCAGGCACCGCATCCGCCCCGTACTTGCCGATCAGCTCACGCCAAGTGTTGAAGACCAACAGGTGATTCTTCCGCGCTTCGACCGTGCCGACGAACAGGGCGTACGGCCGCGGCCACGGCCGCACGCTGGTGTCGTACCTGCCCGGGGTGATGCCGCAGGGCAACCCGGTGACACTGCCCGCCGGGACCTTTGCATCATGTGCTGCTGCGTATGCGACAAAGTCACTTCGACTTGACTGGGAGATCGCCGGCACCCGGTACGCGGTGTCAAGTACCAAGTTCAAGTAACGCTCGAAGAGCCGATTAACCGCTGCGGTATGACCGGTCTCCAGCACCGGGGTCAAGTCGTACAACAGGTAGACGAGCTTGGCGCCCCTGGCATTTGCGTCGCGGGCCGCCAGCATCAGCGCGTCATTGATCCAAACCGCACCGAGAAAGACCAGCACGGTGTCGGCGTCGATACGCACCGGCGGCGCGGTGCGCGCCCGGGCCAGACAACTGTTAGCCCGCTCCGCCAACTGCGCGCGGGTCGGGCTGGCACCGACCCCAAGGCAGGCTGCCACCTCAACCCGGGTCAGGGCCACGAACACCCCCCGCGGGCGGTCCAGCACCACCGCGAGCAAAGACGGATCGGTGGCCAACAACAGCGGGGCGGTGCTTTCGATCACCCGTTGCACCCCGGAGACCGACTCCCGGCGCTGCCAGAACTCGACTAGGTCGGTGACGTCCAGCAGGGTCTGGCTCGGCGCCACTGCACCCGCAGGCAACATCGTCACCCCCAAAACCTAGTCAAGCCCGACCACTTGGTAGGCGGCAACCCGAACCAACTGATTTTTGCTCCAACAGGACCCTAGAATGAAGCACCTGGGGCCTGAAGGTAAACGCAATTTGAACAAGGAGGCTCCACCGGTGGCCAGCCCGCACTTCCACCCGCAGCGCCTGCACCCGCGCTACGGCGGCTTGGTCAACCTCGCCAGCCAGCTGCCCGGCGGCCTCGCCACCGTATGCACGACCCTCGACCGCTTCATCTTCGATCAGCAGCCGGCCGGCTCCGAGAACCCCACCGCGGCTGACCTGCAGGCCGCGGTCGTTGCCGTCTGCGGGTTCCCGCGCACCGGCACCACCTTCTTGCAAGAGGCCGCCTGCCAGGTGACCGGGTCACCCGATGGGTGCTGGAAGAACCACGACCCCTTCGCAATCCCCGGCTATATCAAAGCCGAACTCTTGACGATCATCCCGCTGCGCGACCCAATCGGCACCATTTCGTCTTGGAGTTTGTATAACAACGACCCGCCATCGATTTCCCGAAAGCGCAGCCGCCTGCTGGCGTATACCGCCTGGCACCGAGCCGTGCAGCAGTATGCGAAGTCACCGCGGGTGCTGTTCGTCAGCTTCGACTCACTGGGTACCGCCACCGAACGACTCATTGCCGGTGTTCGGCAGCACAATGCGGCCCAGTTGCTGCCACTTGCCATGCAGAACTTCCCGAGCGAGGTGCGGGAGAAATTCAAGGAGCCGTATTTGGATATCCTGGCGGCTCCGCAGCTTCGGCGGCAGTTAGCCGATGCCAATGGCGTGTATGAAAATCTCATGGGTGCGGCTGTTGGGATCCGCGACATTGAAGTAGCAGCAGCAGCAGCAGCATAAATTAGCCGCTTGTCAGGCTCCGAACCAGTCGAGCCCAACCCAATTGCGCATGTATTTCCTTGCCCTGCGCAAGTGGGCGCAGCCTTTCGTGCAGGTCAACCAGTTTGCGCAGCCCCTGCATCGGGCTGGTTGCCGCGCCCCCGAGGCGCCCGGCGCCCGACCTATCTTGGCCACCGGTCGCAAGACCCACCTGCTGGCCGCTTTGCACCAGGTAGTCGATGACGATGCCCTCGTCGATCACCATGCCGGCGCGCACCACCGCAACAAGGCTCCACCAGCGGTCGTGCAGCCACCCAATTGGCACTTCGAGGCCACCGGCAAAGTGGCGCGGGCGCAGCATCGAGGCGCCGCCGGTGGCAATTGAATGCCTCAGCGTGTAGCGCAATTGCTCGACGGGGGTAAGGCTTGGCCAAGCACCTGGCACCGGGAAGGTGCCGCGCAAGGTGCCCGCCACCCCACCCAACCGACCGGAGCCAACCAGGTTGCCGTCACTGGCAACCATCAGTGCTTGGGGGTGGTTGTCCAGTAGCTCGCACTGCCTGGCGATTCGCCCCGGCAGCCAACTATCGTCATGATCCCCGAGTACGACTAGGTCGGCGCCGAGGCCGGCGGCCAGTTGCACTCCCTGCACGAAGTTGCTGGCGATCCGGGTCGTGAGATTTCGGGCCGATGATGCTGCCTGCTGGATCGTGAACGGGATGGCGCTTCGTGCCGCCTGCTGCTCGAGCAGATTGATGGTGTTGTCGGTTGACCGATCGTCGATTACCACGATGCTCATCGGTGCCTGGGTTTGCGTCAGTACACTGGCGATAGTTTTTTCGATCCATTGCCCCGCATCGTGGGTGACAAGCACCGCCGCCACCCGTGACCGCATTACTTCACCCCATGGTTTGCCAGGGAGTTAATCAACGCCTCGTATTGATCGGCTACCGAATCCCACCGATAAGCCGACTGGATTCGCCGCTGGCTCAAGCCGCGCAGTTCCGCTAGCCGCGCAGCTTCCTTACCCGTTGCGATGACATTGAAGATCTCCTTGAGTTTATTTTCATCGCCCCAGAAGTAGCCTTGGTTTTCGGTGACCTCACGATTGAATTCGACGTCATATGCGAGCACCGGCGCCCCGGCGCCCATGGCGCGGAGCAGACTCGGGTTCGTGCCTCCGACCGAATGACCGTGGATGTAGGTAATCGAATTTCCATAAAGTTGGTCGAGCAGCTCCTGGTCGTAGATCGCACCGGTGAACCAGATGCGCACATCACCACGCGCACCCGCGCGCACTTTGTCGACATACCACTGCGAGTACGGTGCGCTCCCCACGACAACCAGTTGCCGGGTCTCGTTGCTCGCGCGATAGGCGTGCACGGCTTCGAGTAGATGATTCTCCGGCTCGAACCGCGCGACGATCAGGTGGTAGCCCTGCGCTGAAAGCTGCAACTCCGCCAACCGAGTGCTCGGCGGGTTGATCACCTCCGCGCCGTAGGGGATCACCACACAGTCACGACCATAACTTTGCTTGACGTAATCGGCGATCGCCTGCGCATCTGCGATCACCTCCTGGCCCCACTTGATCGCGGCCTTCTCGGCCCACCGGTAGTACCTCGCCCCGGCCCCCCGCCACTTCTCGCGCTTGGACTCCAGACCATCGAGATGGATCGCGGTTGCAATGCCGGCCAGCTTGAGCGGTTTGAGGAGCGGCGCATTGCCGGCATTTAGCAGCAGCACCACATCGGGGTGGTCCTTGATGATCGCGTGGGCGGTGCTCGCGGTGGTGTGGCTCAAGGTCTCGGCCAACCGGTGCCGGATAGCGGGTGCATTTACCAACTTCATGCCCTGGTATTGGGTGATCTGCTGCCCCGGATTCCGGCAATAAACCGTGACTTCGTAGCCCCGGGCGGCCAGCCGCTTGCCGATTTCCTCGACGGCGGTCTCGAACCCGCCATGCCGCGCGGGCACCCCCCGAGTGCCCATCAACGCAACCTTCACCCGCCCAGCGTACGTGGCTCCGGGTTTGGCCCGGCTCGCTGCTAGCCTCGGCGGGGTGCAGGTGCAACCGCTATCCATCGAAGGCGTCTGGGAGTTCACCCCGCTACTGCGCCCCGATGATCGTGGGGTCTTCCTCGAGGCGTTCAAGCAGGCCACTTTCGCCGAGGCGACCGGGTACGCCTTCGATCTCCAGCAGATGAATATCTCGGTCTCGCGCTCCGGCACGGTGCGCGGGATCCACTTCGCTGACGTCCCACCTGGGCAAGCGAAGTATGTGCAGTGCCTGTCCGGTCTCATCTTGGACGTCGTCGTTGATATTCGAGTGGGCTCACCGACCTTTGGTACTTGGGATGCCATCGAACTTGATGACGTGGAACGCAAGGGGCTTTATATCGCCGAAGGCCTTGGTCACGCATTCTGTGCGCTGTCGGAATCGGCGACGGTTGGCTACCTCTGCTCCGAGCCGTTTTCGCCAACTCGTGAGCACGGAGTGCAACCACTTGACCCGACGTTGAATCTGCCCTGGCCCGATGGGCAGAATTCCCTGCTCTCGGTCAAGGACGCGGCGGCGCCATCACTGGCTGAAGCACTTGCCTGTGACCTGTTGCCGAAATATGACCAGTGCGCCGCGTTCTACGCATCAATGCTCCCCGGCAAGTGAAGTTGCTTAGACCGAGAATCAACTACATTTCACCCGTGGTGCTTTTCTTCCGTTGAGTAGTGCTAACTACTCGTCACTACCCGCAAAACAATACGCACCGAACCATGCCTGTCCCGTAACCGTTGCGGGGTTTACGGTACCGCCGATACCACCCGGACCCGGGCGCACCCAACCAACACTAAGAGCCAAGCGATCACTTGCCACTGAACTAACAGGTCCATTTACTACCCGACCAGGCATTTGAATGTCCTTCCAAAGGGGGTAGCGGTGCGCGGTTGCTCCACTGAGCAAATGAGAACATCGAACCGCGAAAATGCAATGCTTCGAAGTTCGCCAAGGCGTCCGTGCAGGCATCGAAGGGTGCCAAGGGCCGGATCCCAGATAAACCAGTTGAGGTCGTGGGTGTGACCGGGTGGTCACGGTTGAGCCGACGGGAACCGTATTGCTTGCTGGGCTGGGCATTAAAGAAATGAATACCAATTTGGTACCATCTTGTTATGAGCATTCAAATTGCTGTTCGACTTCCCGATCAATTGGTCAATTCGTTAGACGAATTAGTCACTTCCGGAGCCGCCCGTAGCAGGGCTTCGGTGATAGAGCGGGCGTTACTGCGAGAGTTGCGTTACCAGCGCATGTTGCAAGAAGTCGAGATCTTGAACTCAGGTATCGGTGCCGACGAGGATCTCGACTCCCTAGCTCGGTTGAGCAATAACGTTGTGTTGGATGTGGATTAATGCGTCCCATCCATATTGCACATCTTGATAAGTCCAGACCTGTTGTCTTACTCACCCGGGAGCTAGTTCGCAAATCCATGGCAAATGTGACCGTCGCGCCAATTACCTCAACTATTAGAGGTTTGTATTCCGAGGTT
>SYJA01000056.1 GCA_005798555.1 Actinomycetota bacterium | reverse complement strand
GGCGGCCCCCGCGGCGGCCCGCAAAATGACGGTGATCGAGGAGTATCTAAATGGCACGGTGGTGGCCTTGCCCGATGGCACCGAGTTGACCAGGTGGGATTGGGCGGAGCAATTTCGCAGCCTCCTGGGCTCGCAGGGCCAGTACCCGACCGCGGTGGCGTTCGTCAACAACCTCTATGCGGGTATCACCGCGGCGACGCCGGCGGAGCGCGCGAAGGGGCTTGAGGTAGTTGCAGCCATTTCTGAAGCACAGCGCGCGCTCCTGAAGGAGCAAGCGTTGAAAATGGCGCCTGTCCTTGTGTTCGTCAACTGCTCCGACCTGCACGATCGCCCAACAGTGGCCCAGCTCGCCGCCGCCTCGGACGCGATCGAGCGAAACTACGGTTTGACCCTGCCCTACTCCGCGAGTAACTCCGCTGCGTGCTTTGGGCTGGCCCCGGAAGACTTGTCGCCGGCTATCCCCAGCGGTTCCAGCACGATCGCGTTGAAGACGCCACCGGTGTTCGTGCTGTCCTCAGGTGATGCGGCGACCCCTTGGGTGTGGGGGCGGGCGCTGGCGACCACTTTCGCCGGTTCAAGCACGATCACCTACGAGAGCACCCAACACGTCTCGTATCTGATCGCCCCGTCTACTTGTGTCAACGCACCGGTGACCGAGTACCTGCTGACCCTGAAACTGCCCGCCAGAAACCGCCTGTGCGCGTATGCCCCCGGTGGGCCGGTCCCGCAGCGCTAGTAACCTGGGCAACTGCTAACTTCGCCGGGTGGCCAATCCGGACCGGGAGTCTTACTTCCCGGCAATAGTTAAAAAGCACGGCCTCCCGATGACCTACTGGTTTGATGAGATGACCAAGATCTCTGATCGTAAGTACCCGGAGCAGATCGCCTACCTGAGAGAAAATCACGGGTTCAGCCAGGCGCACGCTAATGCGCTGGTGCTTTACTCACGAGGCTCCAAGAGCGCTAAGCGGTGCCACACCATCGAGGAGTACCTAGCGCCATTTGATGAAGTCAAACGAACCACGGTGGTAAGCATCTTCAAGGTGATCACAACTAATTACCCAAAAATGGATTTAGTTATCGCCTGGAATCACCCGATGCTGCGTTATGCCGGCCAGTACATCTTTGGGGTGTCCGTCCATACCAACCATATTCTCCTGGCACCGATGAGCGATGAAGTACTACTGCAGTTCCGGCCTCGGTTAACTGCGTATGACGTGAACAAGAAGACCTTCAAGGTGCCGGTGGACTGGCGGATCGATTCAAAACTCCTTCGCGAGATGGCCGCAGCCCGGCTTGCCGAGATCCCACCTGTTAAGGGTTAAAGGGCCAGACTCGCAGGTGCTTTCGCACCTTGATAAAACTCGGCGCGTTATTTTGGGACACACAGCGGTTGGAGTAATCCGGTTCGGTGCAGGTACCCTCGAAGCAAGGGCGACTTGCGGATTACCCTCGGTAGCCGCAGCAGCCTGGGCGCCGGCCAACTTCGCGTTCGATGGGACGACCCGGCTGCCTAGGGCTCATCGATCTAGGTCTTGAGTCGGCCCTTAATTGCGAGCACAGGTGGCGCAAAGGCCGAAGATGTCCAAGGTGTGGGTGATGTCGACGAATCCTTCCTGCCGCGCGATTTTTTGGGTCCAGCTCTCCACGATCGGGCCCTCGATTTCAACGGTGAATCCGCATTCGCGGCACACCAGATGGTGGTGGTGGCCCGATCGCTGCCCGCAGCGCCGATACCTGGCCTCGCCTTCGGCATTTACCAGGACATCGATCTCACCGATCGCGGCCATCGCTTGAAGTGAGCGGTAGACGGTCGTCAGGCCGACATTTTCGCCACTAGACTTCAAAATATCGTAGATCTCCTGGGCCGAGCGGAAGTCCTCGATATCCAAGATTACTGCGGCGACCGCGGACCGTTGCTTGGTCGAACGCTGCCCAATTCTTGAAACAACATGGTGCTCAGGCGGTGCAGCGGTCTTCCGCACTACTTGCCTCGCCATGTTGTCTTGCCGCCTTCCGTAGCCCCATCGCGGTACCGATGTCCAGAGTCTAGTTTGGCTACGGCCCTTTGATTAAGGACCGTCGTGCCCGGTGGGTCCATGATGGTGCTCGGTAGGAAACAGGGTCGCGGTGTCATCGCGATCATGCAGGGCCCCCAAACCGTAGGCATTAGTCAGGTTCACCGCGGTCAGCACCTCGTCAGAAGTTCCGCATGCCACCACCCGCCCCGCGGTCAAAATCACATAGTCCGCGGCCTTGGCCTCCTCAAGATCATGGGTGGTCAGCACTACCGAGCAGCCGCGGGTGGGTTCGTCATGAATGATCTTGTCGATCGTCTTAGCGGAATTTAGATCGAGTCCGGTCAGCGGCTCGTCAAGTAGGAGCAGGGCATGGTCTTGGGCTATCCCTTGCGCGACGTAGACACGCTGGTGCTGGCCGCCGGAGAGCTCGGTCAGGTGGCGCTTTGCCAAGTCCGTGATTTCGAGGTGCGCCATGGCGGCCGCCACCTTCTCGCGGTCGGCGCGGGTGGGCCGCCGGAAGGCACCGAGGGTTGAATACCGGCCCATCTGTACCGCCTCGGCAACCGTCAGCGGGGTGCCGGCCGGTACCGCTGCGTACTGCAGCACATAAGAAACGCTTTTCTGGCTTTTCTCCGGTTCACCACCAAGCACGCTGATGGTGCCGGAGTCAATGGGGAGCAGGCCGGCGATGGCGTGCAAGATCGTCGACTTACCGCTGCCGTTAGGGCCAATGATGGCTGTGATCTTGCCTCGGGGAATCTGGAAACTAGAAGTGTCGAGGGCGATGCGGCTGCCCCTAAGAACTACGACATCGGTTGCGATCACGACATCGGTTGCGATGACTTCGTCAGGCATCGATAAGCACCCGGTCTTTGGTACGCGTCTTTAGCTGCTTAATTGCAAGGACCAGGAAGAAGATCACGATCGGGGTCAGTGCCATGGTCGCAGAGCCGGCGGTCCCGAGGTGGTAGCTAAGCGTCAAGCCGATCCAAACTGAAAATAGGGCGATCACCGCGGACGTCACCATCATGCGTGGCACCGTTCGCGAGAATAGGGCGGCGGCCGCGGGTGGTCCCACCAACAGGCCGAAGACCAGCAGGGTGCCAACTGATTGAAAACTGCCGATGACTGCCGCGGCGATCAGGACCAGCAGCGCGGCGTGGGCGCGATTGGGTGCCAACCCCCAAATCTGGGCTTTCTCCTTGTTGAAGGACAGGGCGAGGAGTGGTCGGTAAAACAAAGTGGTGGCGGTGATGATGATGATCGCCAAGATGGCCTGGGCGATCAGGTCGCCGGTGGTGATGCCGAGGGCGTCGCCGAAGAGAATCGTGGTCAAGCTCCCGGCATAGGAGTCGAGCCGCGAGATGATCATGACACCAAGGGCCAACATCCCGACGAAGAGCAGGCCGATTGAGGTGTCCTCGCTCAAGGTGGTGTTGCGGTGCACGACCTCGATGGCGATGACCATTAACAGCGCAGCGAGGGCAGCGCCGATTACCGGGTTTATGTCAAGGACAACAGCTGCGGCAATACCTGGCACGACGCCGTGCACGAAGGCATCACCGAAGAAGCTCATGCCGCGCAGCACCAGCCAAGTCCCGACCACCGATGCCATCAGGCCGGCAAGTGCCCCGCCTATTAAGGCGCGCTGCTGGAAGCCCAGTGTAAAAGGCTCCAGGAACCACTCCATGCGGGTCAGCCTTTCAGACCGCTCGCAATTAGGTCGGCATTGGCCTGCATCATCTGCAGATAGGTGGCGGCGGGGGAGTCGGGGGCACCGAGGCTCTCGACATACAGCGGGATTATTGTGATCGGCGTGCCGGTCTCCGCCGCGACGGCCTCAGCCAAACTGGTGGTCTGGGCGACGTTCGCGAAGATCGCCGGCACGCCTTCAGCCTTGATGGTCGCCACGAGCGCGGCCAGATCCGCTGAGCTGGGCTCGGCGAGGGTGGTGTTAGACGGAATGATGGTACCGGCAATCTCGTAGCCATAGGTGTCTGCCAGGTAGCCGAGGGCTTCATGGTCGGTCACCAGGATCCGCTGGTCGGCTGGTACCGACTCCAAACTGGAGCGCACCCCGGCCTCAGCCGTGCGAATATTTGCGGCCGTCGTGGCCGCGCAGGTCGCATAGGCGTTATTGCCGGTGGAGTCTGCAAGTTCGGCACCGATGAGTTCTGCGGCAACTGCCATCCGGTTCATGTCGAACCAGAAGTGTGGGTCCGAGGAACCGTGCCCGTGACCTTCTTCTTCGTGACCTTCTTCTTCGTGCGCACCAGCACCAAGTTTGATCGGGTCTACGAGCGGCCCGACCTCAAAGACCTTCGCCCCATCGGCTGCGGCATTTTCAAAGGCGTCGGTGAGCCCGGCTTCCAGCCCGAGGCCGTTCGCAACGACTAGGTCCGCGGTCACCATAGCCGCAACCTGGTCGGATGAGGCCGAGAAGTCATGCGGGTCGGTGCCCGCGGGCATTAGCACGGTGACCGTGCCACCCGCGCAGGCAAGGATCTGGCCGACCACATCGCCGAGCATGGTGGTGGTGGCCACGACGTTGACGGCACTTGCAGCCGGTGACTCAGCGGGTGTTGCCGCGGCTGAGGCGGGTGTGCTCATTGGCGCCGGCGGCGGCGGGGCAGTTGAGTCGGCGGACCCGCAGCCCGAAATTACCAGGGTGACTGAGGCAATTAAGACAACCGGGGCTTTGCGCATCCGATGAAGGTATTGCAATCGAAAATGAAAGTCAAATTCAGTAGAACGAATGGCCAAATCGCGGTGTCAGGGGCCGACCTTAGGCTTAGCTGTGCGGGCCAAGTGGTCGGCCCCAGTGCGTTCACCGATTCGAAGGGGGCCCCAAGGGTGGCAATGGTCCGGCGCACCCGCCGCCACCAGAAGTACCGCGAGCAGGTCATGCGCGCCCATGGCGGTGTCTGCCACATCTGCGGGCAAGGCGCGGCTGATGCCATTGATCATCTCGTGCCGGTCGCTTGGGGCGGCTCCGATGATCCGTCAAATCTCGCCCCGGCCCACACCTCCTGCAACTCCGCGCGTGGTGCGCCGGCGCCGGCGCAGTGGACTTACGAGCGTTCGTCGATGTGGCTGCCCGGGTACGGCCCGCGGTCAGGATCGGGGGCGTCCAGAACCGGCAGGTCCGGGTGCTCGGCATTTGGTATCGGTGCCCTGGCCGGCGTTGTAATTGGCGGTTTCACAACCGCATTTGGGATCCCGTTGCCGATTTCACTAATCGTGGTGCTCGCGGTTGCGGGGGCCGTAATCGCATTGCTGCGGCGCCGGCCCTCGACCGTGGTGCCGAGCGAGCGACCGGTGGTCTTTGACGCAGCCGGCCAGGAGTTACTTGATGCCCGCGGGGTGATGAGTGACGGTGGTCGGGCCGGTGATCTGACGCCACCCGGCGATGCACTCGAGCGCCTTGACGTGGAGATAACCGGTGACAACATTGACACCTTGATCAACCTGCTACAGCTTGGCCCAGGCACCGAGGGTTTTCGCGACGGCCTGCTCGGGCGAGAGGGTGAAGACCTAATTGTTTACGCGATGGTGCGCTTGACCGCCGATGTGGTGGCCACCGGTGACGACGACACCGGCGCCGCGCCGGTGGGTCGGATCCCAGCGGCGGCCTGGCAGCGGTACCCGGGTTTGGGTCAGGCCATGGTGTCGGTGCAGGTCGGCCTCGGCATCGATAGCGCGGGTGCAAAGCGTTGCTGGGTAAGCTTCAGGAGTTCGGTGGGAGGTACTGCTACGTTGCCCGAATGAGAATCACGCGTCCCGCCGCCATCATCGCGACCTGCCTCCTTGCCAGCCTCGTGGCAGTGCCGGCGCAGGCGGCACCCGTCGAGCAGGTGACCGTCGTAAAGGTCTACCACCAGGCGGTGAGCCCGATTGCCGTGAGCGGTTCGGGTATTGGAACCGTCCGCACTTTCTTCATTCCGATCGCGGTAAATGGCAGGGCGGCCGATGGCCAGTATCTAACCGGCACCCTGACCACCCTCAGCAACGCCATGCCCAGCGGTGAGGAGATCCGAGCATCGAACCTGATATTTGTTTTCGGAAGCGAAACCAATCAGCTGGTGGTAGGAGGCGTCTCCCTCTACCCGCCGGCCGGAGCCACGCTGGCAACCGGGCAATCCACCACGCGGCCGGTCATCGGTGGTTCCGGTATTTATTTCGGTGCGCGCGGTCAGGTGGTGTCGACCAACCTCGGGGCCAATGGCTGGACCCACGTGTTCAAGATTCGGACGCATTAAAGCCCATTTGAACAATGGTCCCCGCGACGAAGGGGAAGAGCCGGTCGCCGCGGGGCCACTGCAGCATCTACTTGGCTAGTAGAGCTGCCGCATCGACGTCCGGTGGGAGGATCACCGCATCGATAGCGTGGATGACGCCGTTGTCGGTAACCACGTCTACCGTGACAACCTTTGCGCCATTGACCGTTACTCCGTCCATCGTGGAGATCTTGATGGATTGACCTTCAACGGTGGCAACATCGCCATCGGTAACATCTGCTGCCAGTATTTTTCCTGGAACAACGTGGTAGGTCAAGATCTTCGTGAGCAGATCCTTATTCTCCGGCTTGAGTAGGGCATCCAGCAGGCCGGCAGGCAGCGCGGCAAACGCCGCATCAGTCGGGGCGAATACCGTGAACGGACCAGGTCCGTTCAGCGTGTCGACCAAGCCCGCAGCCTGAACGGCGGCGACCAAGGTGCCAAAGCCTTCGCTTGTTGAAGCTATATCGACAATGGTTCCACCGGCAGGTGTAGCGGCCGCTGCACTTGCTGCGGTGGACGGCGCGCTGGTTGCTGCTCCTGTTGAGCTGCTGCAAGCCGCAAGAGTGAGTGTTACTGCAGCGGCAGCCGCAACGATGGTGGCGTGTCGAAGGATCTTCATATGTTCTCCTTGATGTGATTTATTTTGATGTTGCAGTTACCTAGTAACTAAAACACGGTGGTGCGACGAGCGCATTGCGAAGTGGCGTCTAAACTCCGTGGCTTACCAACTGTTCACCTAAATGCCAATGTGATTTATGCCACTTAGTTAACTAGCGAACAGGTGAGGCCCCCCGGCAACTTGCGAGGGGGCCTCAATCCTTAGGTAGTTCTACTTTTTTAGTTCGAACCGATCCGCATTCATCACCTTCGTCCAGGCAGCTACGAAGTCGCGCACGAACTTTTCCTTTGCATCCCCAGCGGCATACACTTCGGCGACAGCGCGAAGCTGGGAGTTGGAGCCAAACACCAGATCCACGCGACTGGCCGTCCACTTCACCGCACCGGTGGCCCGGTCCTTGCCCTCGAACAGGCTTTCGGTGTCATCCGCCGGTGCCCACTTGGTACCCATGTCGAGAAGGTTCGCGAAGTAGTCGTTGGTGAGCATTCCTGGTGACTTGGTGAGGACGCCGACATCTGAGCCCTTGTAGTTGGCGCCGAGCACCCGCATGCCAGCTACCAGCACTGCCAACTGCGGAGCACTTAGCCCCAGCAGGTTTGCCTTGTCCACTAGGAGTTGCTCGGCCGGGCGCACCTGACCCTTGACGAGGTAGTTGCGGAAACCATCAGCGGCCGGTTCGAGAACCGCGAAGGACTCGGTGTCGGTCATCGCCTGCGTCGCATCAGTGCGGCCGGGGGTAAAGGGCACGGTGATTGAGTAGCCGGCATCCTTGGCGGCTTTCTCAACGCCCGCACAGCCACCGAGCACAATCAGATCGGCCATGGAGATCGCCTTCGAGTCCGAATTGAATCCGGACCGGATGCCCTCGAACTTGGCCAGCACCTTTGCCAATTGGGCCGGCTCATTGGCCTCCCAATTGAGTTGCGGTTCCAAGCGCACGCGGGCCCCGTTGGCGCCGCCGCGCTTAGCGGTGCCGCGGAAGGTCGAGGCCGAGGCCCATGCGGTTGCCACCAGTTCGGCGACGCTAAGGCCGGATTCGAGAATTTTCGCCTTCAGCGCCGCGACGTCACCTTCGCCTACCAGGGTATGGGTGACCGGGGGTACCGGGTCCTGCCAGATCAGGTTTTCGGCTGGCACTTCGTCACCTAGGTACCGTACCTTCGGACCCATATCGCGGTGGGTGAGTTTGAACCATGCGCGAGCAAACGCATCGGCGAACTCGGCCGGGTTGGCAAGGAAGTTGCGCGTGATCGGCTCGTAGATCGGATCGACCCGCAGCGCTAGATCGGCCGTGGTCATCACGGGCGCATGGCGCTTGTTCGGGTCCTGGGCATCGGGAACGGTGTTCGCCTCGGCGCCGCCGGCGGGTATCCACTGCTGGCCACCCGATGGGCTCATGGTGAGTTCCCATTCATTACGGAGCAAGGTCTCGAGGTAATTCATATCCCAAGTGATCGGAGTCGAGTTCCACGCGCCTTCGAGCCCGCTGCTGATGGTGTCATCACCGGTGCCGGTGCCCATCGAGTTCATCCAGCCCAGGCCCATCTCCTGCAAAGGTGCTCCCTCGGGCTCGGGACCGACGAACTTTGCGGGGTCTCCGGCGCCGTGCATCTTGCCGAAGGTGTGGCCCCCGGCGACCAGTGCCACCGTCTCGTAGTCGTTCATGGCCATGCGAGCGAATGTCTCGCGGATATCGCGGGCCGAGGCCATCGGGTCGGGGGTGCCGTTGGGGCCCTGCGGGTTGACATAGATCAAGCCCATCTGCACAGCGGCGAGTGGGTTCTCCAGATCGCGGTCACCGGAGTAACGGCCATCTGCGAGCCATTCCTGTTCGGTGCCCCAGTAGGTGGCGTCGGGCTCCCAGACATCTGCGCGCCCGCCGCCGAAGCCAAAGGTGTCAAAGCCCATTGACTCAAGTGACACGTTTCCGGTGAGGATGAAAAGGTCAGCCCAGGATAGTTTCCTACCGTACTTCTGCTTTATCGGCCAGAGCAGGCGTCGGGCTTTATCTAGGTTGGCATTATCGGGCCAGCTGTTCAAGGGCGCGAAGCGCTGCATGCCTGACCCACCGCCACCACGACCGTCGCTGGTGCGGTAGGTGCCGGCTGCGTGCCAGGCCATCCGGATGAAGAGC
>SYJA01000055.1 GCA_005798555.1 Actinomycetota bacterium | reverse complement strand
GTATCGCCGTCGACACCACGGACCCAGAGGTTTCGGGTATTGCGTCCTGGAAGGATTACTTCGCTGCCGGTGCGGTAGCGGGTAACTCCCTTGATGTGCTCAAGGATCAGACCGAGGTTGTCTCCGCGGCGCTTCGTGCCGGCGGCGTTGCTCCGGCCGATCTTTGCTCAACCGATAAGGCGCAGTACGCCGCGGCCCAAGAACTGCTCTCGACTTTCAAGCCGAAGGTAATTGACTGGGACGGTGGCATCGAGCGCATGGTCAAGGGTTCAAGCAAGGCTCGGATGGCCTGGGGCTGACAACCTCGTTGTGCCGGTTGGTGCGCCGAACATTGAAAACGCGAAGATCTTCATCAACTGGATGATGAGCCCTGAGCAGGCGGCTGCTGCCAGTAACTTCAGTGGTTACGACAATGGCATCACCGGCTCGGACCCCTTCATGGATGAAGCACTAAAGACCGACCCGGCGGTTGTGGTCCCGGCCGACAAGGTGGCTCTTATCTCGCCGTCGCCGAACTGCGGGCAAGAAGCCCGCGACCTATATACCGAGGTCTTCACCTCCTGGCAGTCGGAGCAGTAGAGCCGGGAAAATTGATTCGGCCCAGCTAACGCAGGGCAAAGCGAAGGGGTGGATCCGCGAGGATCCACCCCTTCTTAGTTCTCAGCACATCTGGCTTACGAGAACGAGACCTCCGGCACCGTCGCCATCGCCTCGGCCAAGCGGGCATCGGAGAACTCCTCGTCCACCATTTCACCGCGCAGGTATTGGTCGTACGCCGGTAGGTCGAAGTGGCCGTGGCCGCACAGCGCGGTCAAGATCACCGTTTCTTCACCGGTCTCCTTGGCCTTGAGCGCCTCGCGGATTGCGACAGCTATCGCATGGGTTGGCTCCGGTGCTGGCACGATGCCCTCGGTGCGGGCAAACTGGACTGCCGCTGCGAAGCACTCGGTCTGGGGCACCGCGACGGCCTCCATCATGCCCAACTCGTACATGTGTGAGATCAGCGGCGCCATCCCGTGATAGCGCAGCCCACCGGCATGGATCGGGTCGGGGATGAAGTCGTGCCCCAGGGTATGCATCTTCATTAGTGGCGTCATGCCCGCGGTATCGCCAAAGTCATAGCGGTACTCACCACGGGTTAGCGACGGGCAGGAAGCGGGTTCGGTCGCAACGATGCGCGGGGAGATCTTGCCAGCGAGCTTCTCGCGAATGAACGGGAACGAAAGCCCACCGAAATTCGACCCACCGCCGGTGCAGCCGACGATCATCGTTGGGGTGTCGCCGGCCATCTGGAGTTGCAGGATTGCTTCCTCTCCGATGATCGTCTGATGCAGCAGCACATGGTTAAGAACCGACCCCAGTGCATAACGGGTGTCGGCATTTGTTGCCGCAACTTCAACGGCCTCGGAGATCGCGATGCCAAGGGAGCCGGACCAGTTACGTGGATCCTGCGCAAGCTGCCGACCGATTTCGGTTACATCGGATGGCGAGCGGTGCACCTTCGCGCCGAATGCCTCGATCATCAACCTGCGGTAAGGCTTTGAGTCGTACGACGCGCCTACCTGCCATACCTCGCAGTCCAGGCCATAAAGGGCACAAGCGAATGAGAGTGCGGTGCCCCACTGGCCGGCACCGGTTTCCGTGGTGAGGCGCTTGGTGCCTTCCTTCTTGTTGTAGTACGCCTGCGGCACCGCGGTATTGGGCTTGTGCGAGCCGGCCGGTGACACCCCCTCGTACTTGTAATAGATCCGAGCCGGCGTGCCGAGGGCTTGCTCTAGGCGATGAGCCCGAAACAGCGGCGATGGCCGCCACTGGCGGTAGACATCAAGTACGCCACCGGGGATCTCGATGTACCTGTCCATCGAGACCTCTTGCATGATCAAGTCCATCGGGAACAGCGGTGCTAGGTCGTCCGGGCCAACCGGATCCATGCGTCCTGGGTGTAGCGGTGGAGGTGGGGGCGCCGGCAGGTCGGGCATGATGTTGTACCAGGTGGTCGGCATCTGGTCTTCGGTCAGTACGTACTTATGCTGGCGAACCGTGTCGTCCATCCGGCGCCCCTTCTAGTCATCGGTTGAGGTTTTAAGCGAAGCGCGACGGACGGTACGCCAATGCCGGCGAGAATGCTACTGGAACCTAAATCTTGGCTTGGATCGGCTGTGGCACGAAGCGCAGGTGGTGTTGCTCCTGGGGCGCAGCAGTATTAGTGGGTCTATAGGGAAGAAGTGTGGGCCATCCCACAAACCCATGGCGTGTCGTCCGAAAACCGGTCTTGACTTTTCCGTTATCGAGGGTCTCGGCCATAGCGTGCCGTAGACCCTAATTCTCAGCCAGTCCCCCGACGGGCCCCGAGCGGCATGATTTTGTCGCAACGCGAAGGAGACGTGCATGCACGCCCACCTCAAAACGCTCGCCACCGCTGTTCTCGCCACCGCCCTGGCCACCGGGCTCGGCGCAGCTCCAGCCGCATCGGCCTTCGCCCCGGTCACCCGCGACACCAAGAACGCCGTCGGACCCCTTTCCACCCAGTTGGCCCAGCCATTGACCGCAACCGAAATCCCGGTACCCACCATGTCCCGGGTCCTTGAACACCTGGCCTCGGTGCCCGCCCGGACCCCGCGCCAGCCCCTGGGGGGGCAGGTGGCGGGGCTGCGCGAGCGGCTCACGGCCCTGGGTCGCCAGCAGGTGGGCGATGCCTACCGCGCCGGCAGCTCCGGGCCCAATGCCTTCGACTGCTCGGGCCTGACCCGGTACGTCTTCAAGCAGATCACCGGCCGCAACCTGCCGCACTACTCAGGTGCCCAATACAAAATGGCCAAGAAGGTCTCCCGGCGGAACGCCCAGCCCGGCGACCTCGTGTTCTTCCTCCGTGGGAGCGCCCACCATGTCGGCCTGTACCTAGGCGACGGCAAAATGGTGCACGCCGTCGGGCGAGGCAAGCGGGTGCGGGTTCAGTCGATCTTCGGGCCTTGGTACACCCGTCACTACTCGGGCATGGGCCGCATCCTGCCGGCCTAGGCGCCATGGCAGTCTGCTCCTACCAAGGAGGTGACGAGTGACCGAGCCAACCATCAGCGTCTGCATCCCGGCGCGTGACGAGGCTGCCACAATCGACGCGGTGATTTCACCACTGCAAGCACTCGGTGGGCTGATCGGTGAGATTCTGGTCTTCGACCATGGATCAACAGACGACACCGCCGCCGTCGCACGCCGTGCGGGGGCCAGTGTCATCGAAGCCGACCGGGTGCTAGCCGAATTCGGCCCCACTCTTGGCAAGGGTGATGTGCTGTGGCGATCCGTGCATGCATCACACGGCGACATCATTATCTGGCTTGACGGTGACCTTGAGGTAGGTACGGCCGACTACGTACGCGGTCTAGTTGCCCCGATGCTCGATGACGAAACCATCGCCATGGTGCGCGCCACCTACGACCGCACCCTTTCGGGCAAGAGCTCAGCCGGCGGTCGCGTCACTGAACTGGCCGCGCGCCCGGCCCTAAAACTCCTGCAACCCCAACTGGCCCATATCCGCCAGCCCCTTGGCGGTGAGTATGCGATTCGTCGGACGGTGGCCGAGGCGTTGCCCTTCGAGGTCGACTACGGAGTTGAAATTGGCCTCTTGATTGATGTGGCGCATGCTCATGGCGTCAATTCGATTCGCCAGGTCGAGTTGGGCCCGCGTGCGCACCGTAATCGCAGCCTCGCTGAACTTCATGTGCAGGCCGGACAAGTACTGCGCGCGGTCTTAGCGCGCTCTGGCCACGCCGAGATGGTCAGTAATGTCCGCCCGGCACTTTGCACCCTGGGTCTGGCTCCCGGCAGCACCGTCGCCTAATTAGCGGTCGATATCGGCCAGCACATAGTCGGCTACCGCAAGTGCACTTGTCCACGCCGGTGAAACGGCATTTAGCATGTGGGTAGATCGATCGCCGTGCTGAAAGACGAAATCCATTTCCAGTCTGCGCGTGGGTAGATGAAAAAGCTGAGCGCGCACACCGGGGCGGCCCTTTATTCTGAAGTCCGCGGGTGTGACGGACGGCACCAGCGCGCGGGCTTGGTTGACCAGGTGCTTACGGGAGTACTTCGGCAGCTCACTGCGCAACAGGCCGGCTACGTCATGATGACTGCTTCGGAAGAAACTTGGATAGGTGCGGGCAATACTCGAGAGTTCGCCAGCATCAAAGCCAGCAACTCCGCCGTAATCCTCACGCCAAAGGGCGGGTATCGCGGTTGGGCCGATTTTCGCCCTGCCGTCGACGGTGACGGTCAAATGCACGCCGAGAAACGGGTTTCGCGGATCCGGCACGGGATAGACATGACGCTGCAGGCGCCCCGGCGCCCAGGAGCCATACCAATACAGCCCCTTGAACGGGAGCATGCGGTACTCCTCGCCAACCCCGAACCAGTTCGCAACTTTGTCGGCGTATAAGCCAGCCGCGTTTATCACGTAGCCGGTACTAAACCGTTGGTTCGAGGTGGTTACCCAACCCGGCCCGGCCCCGGTTACCTCCGCCCCGAGGAGCACCGAGCCACCACGTTCGCGGACCCGAGCGGCTAAGGCCTGGGCAACGGCGACCGGGTCGGCCACCGCGGTTGTCGGTGACCACAGCGCCAACCCGTGGGTCTGCGCCAACGGTTCTAGCTCGCGCAGCCCAGCGTCATCAATCAGCTCAAGTTCGACGCCGTTGGCCTGGCCGCGCGCAAATAGCTCACGCAGGGCCGGCAGTTCAGCATCTGATTGAGTCACCACCACTTTCCCCGTTTCGCGAACGGCAACCCCGCGCTCCGCGCAAAACTCATGCAGCAGTTGATTGCCCTGCCGGGTCAGTTGGGCCTTCAGTGAATCGGGGGCATAGTAGAAACCTGCGTGCAAAACCCCGCTGTTTCGTCCGGATGCATGGGCGGCCAGCCGATCTTCTTTCTCCAACACCACAACCGACGCCTTCGGGTGACGGGCAAGCCAGGCATCGGCGAGGGCCAACCCGACGATTCCACCCCCGATGAGAACCGCATCTGCTGTCTTCACGGCCACATCGTGACACGTTTACCCTGCCCGCGTGTTGATCTGTGGGACTATCGACCAATGAGCACTTTCGGCTTGGACGGCGTGCTGTCGTGGGCCCAGGCCCACCAGCTTGCTAGCACCTGCGCCCGGCCATTACCTGATACCTATGCGCGCCTCGACGAGGCGGCCGGCAGTATCTTGGCGCAGCCGATCTTGACCTTGTCGGCGGACCCGCCGGTAGACAGCTCCGCCATCAATGGCTACGCGGTCTGCGGTGCCGGCCCGTGGCGCTTAGCCGATGAGCCGACACTACGACCAGGCCACGCCGTGCGAATGCGCACCGGCGATCCACTCCCCGCCCATACCGATGCGGTGCTGGCAATTGACGGTTCGGCCGCAGAGCATCATGGTGATGGCACGGTGAGCGTGATCGCACTCGATGAATTGACCCAATTGCCTGATGAGCGGGCCCGACCCGACCTCGGCTCTGGGATCATTCGCGAAAGCGAGATCGCGCCGATTGGCGCACTCCTAGTGCCCGCCGGCCGGGTGATCACCCCAGCAATCCTCGCGATAGCCGCGGCGGCTGGCCATGACGGCCTCGAGATCGTGCGCCCACCCGTGGTCGGGGTCATCGTGCTGGGCACCTCGTTACTATCGCAGGGGCAATCACGTGGCGGCCGGGTGCGTGATGCGCTCAGCAACACGGTGCCGTCATTTGTCGCAGCCTGCGGTGGTCGAGGCAATCCTGCGGTGCGCGCACCCGATACCGCCGACCTATTACTCACTGAAATCGATGACGCAGCGGTAGATGTGATTATCACTACCGGCTCAACGGCGCCGGGGCCCGATAATCATGTGCGGCAGGTATTGCGTGATCTAGGCGCGCATTGGCTCATTGACGGGGTTGCCGTGACCCCCGGTGCGCAAATGCTGCTCGCGAGGTTGCCCGACGGCCGGTTCCTGGTCGGGTTGCCAGGTGAGCCGCAGTCGGCCCTTGCTGGCTTGGTCACCTTGGTGTCGCCCATTATTGCAGCGCTGCGCGGTGCACCCGCGGTGCGAAGCTACCCAGCCGCGGTGCTCTTTGCCGACACCCCGGCCGCCGAGTTTGCAGATGACACCCGGTTGGCCCCCGTCCGGCTCGAAATGCTGGACGCCGCCCAGGTCGCGCACCCGCTAGCCGACGCCGGCCCCGCCGGACTCGCTGGCTGGGCCGCGGCCGACGCGGTCGCGGTGGTGGCCCCCGGCGCTGGTTTTCGAGGTGATGTCGTGCAGTGCATCCGCCTTTCCACCAGCTGATTTCCAGTCCTTGAAACGAAAGCATCAGCCAATTCTCGGCATTTCCTAGTTTTCCGATAGGCTTTATAGAATGAGCCCCGCTGATATCGACCTTGCCTTGGCCCTGGGTGGATTGGTCGCCGGGTTGATGGTGGGCCTGACCGGGATGGGCGGGGCCGCCCTGGTCACCCCGATGCTCGTGCTGCTCTTCGGCGTACCCCCGGCCGCCGCCGTCTCCAGTGACGTTGTCGCCTCGGCCGTGATGAAGCCGGTTGGTGCCGCGGTCCACACTCGAAAGAAGACCGTGCACTGGGGGTTGGTCGGCTGGCTATCACTTGGCTCGATCCCCGGGGTTTTGATCGGCACGCTCATCTTCGCCAATGTGCTGGAAACTTCAGGTGCCGATGAAACCATCCGCACCTGGATCGGTGTCGTCTTGATCATCGCCCTGTGCGCGATGCTCTTGAAGACCTACCTAACCGCGCGCTCATCGAAGATCCATGGCGAACAAGAACTGCTCGGCACGCAGCTGCCGGTGCAGATCGTGCCGACCGTAGTTCTCGGCCTGATCGTCGGACTCATCGTCGGCATGACAAGTGTTGGCTCCGGATCCCTGATGGTCACCGTGCTCTTGCTCATCTACCCCCTGCTCCGTCCATCAGTACTGGTTGGCACCGACCTAACCCAAGCAGTACCGATGTTAGTCGCTGGCGCCATCGCGCATGCCGGCCTCGGTGACATCGATATCGCGGTGGTTGTGTCACTGCTCATCGGGCAACTACCCGGCGTCTACCTTGGTGCCCGGCTGTCATCACGTTATGACGGGCGCCGGCTGCGCTATCTGCTCATGGTCGTGCTTGCCGCCACCGCCCTCAAACTCCTTGGCGCGCCGAGCATCGTCGCCGGCACCATCGCCCTTGTCGGCGTCTTGACCATCGGCGCCATGATGGTGCGCGAGCGAGTACGCTCCACCTCATCATGCGAGCCATCATCGTCACCGAGCCCGGCGGCCCTGACCAACTCAGGTGGCAAGAGGTAGCAGCACCTGTTCCTGGGCCCGGCGAAGTCTTAATTGACGTTGCCGCAACCGCGGTCAACCGCGCAGATATCCTGCAGCGGCAAGGCAACTACGCCCCGCCACCGGGTGCCTCGCAAATTCTGGGCCTTGAGTGCGCCGGGGTAATAAGTGCACTGGGCCTGGGTGTCAAGGCGGTCAAAGTGGGCCAGGAGGTAACGGCCTTGCTCGCCGGCGGGGGCTACGCAGAACAAGTTGCTGCACCCGTCGGGCAATTGCTGAGCGTGCCAACCGGCATCGGGCTCACTGCTGCCGCCAGCCTGCCCGAGGTGGCCTGCACGGTCTGGAGCAATATCGTCATGACCGCCCATCTGGCCGAAGGCGAGTGGCTGCTAATCCACGGTGGCGGCTCCGGTATCGGCACGATGGCTATCCAGATCGCCCGCGCTCTCGGCGCCCGGGTTGCCGTCACCGCGGGCAGTGCGGCCAAACTCGAAATCTGCGAGCAACTCGGGGCTGAAGTCCTGATCAACTACCAAGAACAAGACTTCGTTGAAGTTATCGCTGACGTCACCGGTGGCCGGGGCGCCGATGTGATTCTCGACAACATGGGCGCCGCCTACCTGGAGCGCAATGTGCAAGCACTTGCCCGCAACGGGCGACTTGCCATCATCGGAATGCAGGGCGGCGTGAAAGCCGAGCTCAACATCAATACCTTGTTGCGTAAGAACGGAACAGTGCATGCCGCCTCACTTCGAGGGCGCCCGGAATCTGAGAAGGCCGCGATCTGCCAACAGGTTGAACGCACCATCTGGCCGTGGATACCTGCCGGCATTGTCACCCCGGTTATCGGGGCCACCATGGCGCTAACAGACGCCGCGGCCGCGCACCAACTACTTGAATCCGGGGCGGTCACCGGCAAGATCGTGCTGACGGTCTAGGCCATAATCTCCAACGTGCGCATCAGGCCGGTTCCACGTCGATCCGGTTATGCCATCTTGATCATGCTCGCGTTACTGGCAGCAGGTTTCCTGCTCCCGCCCGCTGCCGCGGCGACTGAAACCTCGGTGGTCTGCCCGGTCGACCCACTGCCGGTCACCAGCGCACAGACTGATGCGTTGTTCGCGTTGGCCGCCGGGCGCCTTTACGCCGCTTCCGATATCAGCGGCCTGAAGCCACCCGGGGTGAAGTTTCCGTTCGGCGCCACCGCCCGGCAGGCCCAGTACATGCGTTCAGATGTGTACGGCTGGACTGCAGGTTTTTATCCCGCCGAACTTTGGCTGATGTATGCGCGCACTGGCGATCCGGCCTGGCTCGCCCTCGCGCGCACTTGGACGCGAAGTCTGCTGCCGGTTGCGAAGTGGACCGGCTCCCATGACCTCGGATTCATGATTGGGCTGCCCGCCGGTCTAGGAATGCGCCTTGACCCTGATCCCGCGCAGCGCATCATTTATCGCCGCGCCATCATCGATGCGGCCAAGAGCTTGTCGAGCCGGTGGAACAGCAAGGTCAAGGCCATCAAGTCGGGTGAGTACGACGGTAAATGGGGCCTCATTATCGATTCGGCGATGAACGCGCCGATGCTGATCGAGGCCGGTGACATGATCGGTGGCACCGAAGGTGCCCTGCTTCGCACTCGCGGGCAGCAGCATCTGCTGACTCTGGCCAAATACTTCGTGCGGTCGGACGGATCAACATTTCACCGATTGACATTTGATCCAAGGACGGGTGCACTGACCGGGCCGGTCTACGGCCAGGGCTACAACATGGCCACCAGCACCTGGTCGCGCGGCCAGGCCTGGGCGATGTATGGCTTCGCAAAAGGCTATGCCGTGACCGGCAATCCGGAACTGCTGGCTGCTGCCCACCGCACCCACGCCTTTTGGCATCAACAGGTCGACCCCGGTTGCGTTCCTGCGTGGGATTTAGCAGTTAGCAGCGCATTCGCACCTCGGGATTCGTCGGCGGCGGCAATCGCCGCGGCAGCCATGCTGCAACTTGCCGAACTTGATCCACCGACAAGCGCCGCGAACCGGCAACGCGCCCTGATCACCTTGGGCACCCTCACAATGCCCGAATGGACATCGGTCAACACCCAAAGCCCCGGGCTCCTGATTCGTCAGACCTGGAATGTACCGCTGCTTAAGTACGAGGGCTCCTACGTTTGGGGCGACGCCTACCTACTCGAGTCCGCGTTCAAGATCAGCGGACCGACTAGCCGGTGACTTCAACGGTTAACCTGGTGCCCGCAGATGTTGATTCGCGCGACCACCGCCCCGGTGCAATCACGTCGAGCCATGACGAACCCATCCCATTTTTTGCGGAAGCCGAAACCCCACCGCCGTTGTCGGTCACGACAAGTACTAACGCCGACTCGCTTACCGACACCCGCAGGCTGATTCGATCGGCACCACCTGATCGCACCGCATTTCCTACCGCTTCGTCGGCAATCAAGGCGGCCGTTTGCCACTGCGTTGCACTACCGAAATCCCCACTCGGCAATGTCAATTCAACAACGGCGATACCAGACCAGTCCTCCGGTATTCGCGCCAATCGCACCCGTCCGGTATCCGAGTTTTCAATTGAGTCACCGTCGAGTGACCGCGACAACCGCTCGCGGGCGGAGTTAACCACCTGAAGGGCTGACACCTCGTCGTATTGGCGCGATGCCTGCTCGAGTTGCAGCGCAAGTGCGGTCAATTCCGACTGCACGCGGTGATGCAGGTAGGTGCCCATCCGAGCATCGTGTTCGGCGTCAATCTGCATTACCGCAACTTCATCAACCTGCCCCATATCTATGCGCAATTGAAGGCTGCTGATGATCAGGTTCCGCTCAGCCTGCACTCCGGCGATGGCGGTGGCGATAACCACGATCACCGGTATCGATATCGCAACGATCATGGAGCCGCTTGGGTCCGGCCGAATACCCATCATCTTGTTGGCGATCACTTCAAGGCTTAGCCCTACCGCGACCGGAAGCAGGACCACCGCGAGCGGGCTCACCCAGCCCCGCCAACTCGGGTGCCGAGCGAGGAGCAGTGCCCGAATAATTAGCACCAGCGTGGACGTGAGCACCGAGATCACCGCGACCTCGAATCCGATAACCAGCCCGGCCGACCGCACCGAACCGACACCAATCACTGCAGTAAGGAGTACTGCTATGGCCCGTAACGGTGGATCCCAGCTGCTTATCGCGTCAAAGAGCAGGGCGCCGAATCGGATTGCCGGCGGCCGCACCTTCTGCTCTGCCCAAAGCTGATGGCTTAATGGCCGAATCTGCTGCTCAACAGCCGCATGCAGCATTTCCGATGCCTCATGCAACTGGCGTCCATTATCTCTGGATGCGTCGATCGATTCAAGATTCTCAAGTATTGCCGCCCGTGTCTTGGCTACTTCATCGAAGACCTCGCTTCTCCTCTTGGCCGACGGATTTACCAGCGAGCGCTGCGCCGCAACCGCCTGCCAGAACAATGTCTCGAAGGTGGCCCGATAGTTCTTGTTCGCTTGAATCAGATAGCCGAGTGCACCCATCCACGCAGTGCTCATCACCGCTGACGTGAGGATCTGCCATCCGGGGCTCACACCAAATCCCATAGGCTGCCAGCTTGAAGCAAGAAGATAGATGACGACACCGCGTACGCCGCCTACCAAGATGAGGGTCAGCAAGATGGCAGCCGGTTTGGTGCTGACCTGCGGTGCAACAAGGCGGGTAAGTAAAACCAACCCACTGAATGCACCCTGTGATAAAAGTGCGATCACCAACCACATAAGGCGATCAGGTGCGCCGCGCTCAACGAGTGGAACAGTAAACACCACCCCTAGAACTCCACCGGGTACGTACCACCAAAGAGCACTGTTGGACAGTGCAGCCGGTGTCATCCAAAGATGCAACCTGCTGACGCTATTCGTACCCATCAAGTTTTCCGGTGAGTTTTAGGTACTCCTGCGTAAGGATCACTCGCAGATTTCCATCATCGCGTGAGACTCCTAAGCGCTCAGCAAGCCGCGCGATAATCCTTTCGACCGCGCTACTGCTGGTGCCGCGCTTCACTGCTATCTGCGCGTTGCTGAGCCCCTGCACCACATCTCGCAGCACTTCACTTTGGGCTTGGGTGAAAGTCGGGCCGGCCGCGACGGGCCCTGATCTGGAGGCCACCGGTTTGGTGGCGGCCGCGAGTACGGCCTGCACCACGCTCTTAATATCGTGCACATCGCGCTTGCGCAGATGGATCCCGCCCCTGGGCAGCGGCGGAAGGTTTGAGGCCACCAGCCTCGGGTCGTCATAGGTTGTTAGCAGCACGATCCCGATCTTCGGGAAGCGCTCACGCAGCGCCTTGGCCAGATCCAGCCCCGTGGGCCCACTACCCAAGTCAAGATCCAGTAATGCCACATGCACGGTGTTCAAATCCGCAAGTGCCAAGCATTCACTCGCCTTGCCTACGGCAGCAACGACCTCGAAACTCTTGCTGGCAAGGGCCGCGCTTAATGTGGTGCGCGTAAGGGCGTCGTTTTCAACGATTACAACTCGGCAGCAACCCATGGCGAAAGCATCTCACCAACTTGCGGAACTTCGCTAGTAAACCCCGATTGCGGCAAGGCGCTTGACTAGGTACGGGGAGAAGTATCCGCTGTACTTGGCCTGCTAGATCGGGTCGCGCCAGTCTGATCCTGTGACCAGCCCGCGGCATCCCGGTTGCGCGCACAAGCACCGGAACTCGTCGTAGTCGGAGGCGTCACACATCGCGTAATCAAAAGTCAGTTCTTCGCCGGCCTCGATTTCGCGCATCGCTACGAGCAGTGCCGAGCCCGACATCCCGCAGTTAGGCTCGCAGGAGTGATTTAGCATGTCACCTGGCTCAGGGGTGTCGGATGAGACTAGATATAGGTCATCGTCGACCTGGATGGATCGGCCCTGCCGATCATGGCTCATGGTGGAGAGCACCTCGCGGGAGACTATCCAGCCACCGAAGGCCGCGACGGTCTCGCCTTTGCCGATCGGCTCGACCACGAACGAACCCCAGCCCTTTTCCCCGGCCGGGTGCGCCTGCGCCTTGGGCGTGAGCCAGTTGAAATCCATCCGACCGCCTTTCACGTTCGAGCACCGGCGGGCCACCTTGGACCGCAGTTGAGTCAAATAGCAAAGAACGAGAAGCGTGCCATACGAAAGTGAACGGCACGACCAGGGCTGCTGGCTCCCTCATAGGGGCGGGTACCGTTAGACCGTGATTGACCCCCAGATCCTGCGCGCCGACCCGGAGCGGATTCGCGAATCCCAGCGCCGACGCAGGGAAAACGTGGAGCTGGTTGACTTCCTGGTGGCTGCCGACGTCACCAAGCGTGCCGCCCAACAAGAGTTTGAGGACTTAAGGGGTCGGCAAAATACCCTTAGCAAGCAGATCGGCCCACTGCAAGGTGCTTTGAAAAAGGCCCCTGATGCAGCCACTAAAGCCGAAGTCCAAACCCGGGTTGACGCCCTGCTGGTCGATGCCGGGGTGCTGGCCGAACAGGTAAGGACCGCTGAAGCCAACTTCAATGCCGCCAGCGCGGCGGCGGACCTGCTTTTGCTGCAACTCGGAAATCTGGTCAACCTGGACTCACCGGTCGGGGGCGAGGCCGACTTCAAGATCCTCGAGCAGGTCGGCACCCCACGCGATTTTGCCGCCGAAGGATTCGAGCCGAAGGATCACCTCGATATTGGCGAACTCCTCGGGGCAATTGACACCGGCCGCGGCGCGAAAGTCTCCGGCGCCCGCTTCTTCTATCTCGTCGGGGTCGGTGCGCAATTGGAGTTCGCCCTACTCAACCTCGCCATGGCGCAGGCGATGGGCAACGGCCTGATCCCGGTCATAACGCCGACGATGGTGCTACCCAGCGCCATGGAAGGCACCGGCTTCTTGGGGCAGGCGGCCGAGAACGTGTACCGCATCGAAAGTGACGACATGTACCTCGTCGGCACCTCAGAAGTAGCCCTCGCCGCCTTTCACGGTGACGAAATCATCGACGCCTACCAACTGCCCCTACGCTATGCCGGCTGGTCAACCTGCTTTCGTCGCGAGGCCGGCTCCTACGGCACGGACACCCGGGGCATCATCCGGGTGCATCAATTCGACAAGGTCGAGATGTTCGTTTTCACCACGCCCGAGGATGCCGAGGCTGAGCACCAGCGACTGTTGCAGTGGGAAAAAGACTTCATGGACGCCCTCGAAATTCCGTACCGCGTAATTGACGTTGCCACCGGCGATCTGGGTTCCAGCGCAGCGCGTAAGTTCGACATCGAGGCCTGGATCCCAACCCAAGGCACCTACCGCGAGGTCACCAGCACCTCGAATACCACCGAGTTCCAGGCCCGACGGTTGAAGATCCGGATGCGGGACGGCAAGGAGGTGCGACCCCTGGCAACCCTCAACGGCACGCTCTGCGCGATGCCGCGCGTCATCGTGGCGATTCTGGAGAACCATCAGCAGGCCGACGGCTCGGTTCGTATCCCGGCCGCCTTGCAACCTTTCCTTGCCGGTCAACAAGTATTCACCCCGAAGGCATAGCGCCAAACGGATGTCACAACTCGCCCTGCCGGCAGATTTCTTCCCTGAACTCATCGCCCTGGATATTGACGACACCCTCACCGAACACATGGGCAACGTCGGCGAGCGAGTGATCGACGCCGTTGCCGCTATTCGCGCCGCCGGGGTGCAAGTGGTGCTGGCCACCGGCCGCTCGCTGTCCACCACCGCACCGGTCGGCCGGGCCCTCGGCCTTGACGGCTGGGCCGTTTGCAGTAACGGCGCGGTGCTGGCGACCATCGAGCCCCAATCAGTGATCGACGCCATCACCTTCGATCCCAAGCCCGTCCTTGACCAATTGGTCGAGCAACTACCCGATGCCATCTTCGCCGTCGAAGACGCCCACGGCATCTTCTTGACGACGCGGACTTTCGGGGCCGATGCCCTCGGGATGTCCATCCGCGAGGTCGCCTTCGAGCATCTGACCGTCAACCCGGTTGTCAGGCTTGTCGTGCGCAGCGAGGATCACCGTGAAGACGGCTTCGGCGAGATCGTCAAGCAAATGGGCTTGCATAGCGTGATCTTTGGCATCGGCGATCTCGCCTGGATGGATATCGGGCCCGTCGGCGTCAACAAGGCGACCATGCTCGCCAATCTCTGCACGCGCCTTGACATCAATCCCGCCAAGACCCTCGCCATCGGTGACTTCACCAATGACATTGAAATGCTCAGGTGGGCCGGCATCGGTGTCGCCATGGGGTCGGCATCAGCTGCCGTCATGGCTGCCGCCGATACCGTTACGAGTTCAACCCCGGGCCTTGGGGTGGCCGAGGTGCTCGACGCCCTCTTGGCTTAGCCCAGCCATGAACCCAAGATAAAGCAGCGGCCCCGAACATCCATGATGCTCGAGGCCGCTTGGCAGATAATTGACTCCCTGCATTAGGTGGCCAAAGCCTGCTTTTGTCCAGCATCCAAGGCCTTGGTAAATGCCGGAGTCAACGCCTTGGCTTGATCGGGTGTCAAACCAGCTAATTGTTCATCCGTGCAGCCCGGTGCAGTCGCGGGCTTGAGTGCACCCAGCTGGGTCTTCTTCATCGCGTCAAAGGTCTCAGTTGGCATGGCCTCGACCTGTGCCGCTTTCAACCCACCAATTGCCGCAGGTGGTAACTGGCCGACTTGGCCCGGCTCCATGGCACCCATAGCTGCTGGTGGTAGCGCGCCAACCTGCTTAGGATCCATTGCCTTGAAGGTTGCAGGCAAGATGGACGCAAGTTGCTCCGGTGTCATGCCGTTCATGGCACCGGGCGGCATCGCATCCATCTGCGCAGCCTTCATCCCCGCGAACGCCTCCGGCGGCATGGCACCCATCTGTGCGGCCTTCATGCCTTTCATCGCATCCGGCGGCATCTGCCCGAACTGCTGTGGGCTGAATCCTGCCATCGCCCCTGGTGGCATCTGCCCAAATTGCTTGGAGTCCATGCCCCTAAACGCACCCGGCGGCATCGCACCAACCTGCTCCGGGCTCATCCCACTGAACGCAGCCGGCGGCATCGCATCAACCTGCGTCGGCTTGAAGCCCGCAAACGCAGCCGGTGGCATCGCACCAACCTGATCAGCTCTGAATCCCTTCATCGCATCGGGAGGCAACTGCCCGAATTGTTGCGGGCTGAAACCAGCCATTGCCGTAGGTGGCAACTTGCCGAACTGCTGCGGGTCCATCCCCCGGAAGGCGCCGGGCGGCATCGCCCCCACTTGCTCCGCGCTCATCGAACCAAAGGCGGCCGGTGGCATCGCGTCAACCTGTGTCGGCTTGAAGCCCGCAAACGCCCCGGGTGGCAACGCACCCATCTGATCAGGCTTGAAACCTGCAAAGGCATTCGGTGGTAACGCGCCCATCTGCTGGGCGTTGAAACCCTTCATGGCATCCGGCGGTAACGCGCCCATCTGCTGGGCGTTGAAGGCGCCCATCTGGGTTGGCTTGAATGCTGCCATCTGCTCGGGCGTCATTGCACCCATCGCACTCGGCTTAAGTTCGCCGATCTGATTCGGTTTGAATCCGGCCATCGCCTCCGGGGGCAGCGCACCCATCTGATCAGGCTTGAAGTTTGCGAAGGCCTCCGGCTTGAAGTTTGCCATCTGCTGGGCATTCATCTGCGCGAACTGCCCAGGCGCCATCTGTCCCGCATCCTGGGGCCGAATATTCGCGAACTCCGACGGTCGCGCGGCATTCGGGTCGAAGGTGCCGGGATTGAAATTCTGACCACCTGGCTGCTGGTTTGGCGGCTGCTGACCTTGCTGACCTTGCTGACCCTGCTGCGGCTGCTGACCTTGCTGCGGCTGCTGACCTTGCTGCGGCTGCTGACCTTGCTGCGGCTGCTGACCTTGCTGCGGCTGCTGACCTTGCTGCGGCTGCTGACCTTGCTGCGGCTGCTGACCTTGCTGCG
>SYJA01000007.1 GCA_005798555.1 Actinomycetota bacterium | reverse complement strand
GGGTGTCGATGAGGTTGAGGATGTACTGCTTACCGTCCGGCGCGGTGAAGTTCATCGTCCCCGGGTGGCACATGATCGTGATGCCCTTCTCGCGCTCGAGATCCATGGAGTCCATTACCCGGTCATTGACGTCCTGATTCTCACGGAAGGCGCCCGATTGCCAGAGCATGGCGTCTACGAGAGTCGTTTTCCCGTGGTCTACGTGGGCGATAATTGCAACATTTCGAAGATCTTCGCGGTAGGTCACCACGGCAGCCTATGTGCTCTGGGGCCGATCAGTGAAAACGCTTAACCCGAGTAATTGGCTAGAGGTCGCAAAATATCCCTAGGCTCGAGCGTTTTCGTATTGAAGACGACCAAGGGCCCGGATTCCACAACGAAAACCTGTGCACCAAGCGAAGCCCACGGGCCGCTGCGTTAACCTACGCGGGAGCACTTCACCTAGAAAAGAAGATCAAAGGTCGAAGAGCGAAGTTAGTGCCCCGGTGCGGGAAGTAGCAACAACAGCCTAAGCCCCACTCGGTACTCAGGCAGCCTGGTCGGGCGGTGTTTCGAGGGTAGTGAAGAGTGATTAAGACCTAATTGCTGAAACGGCGTTGAGTGGCAAGTTGTTGCTCGTGCCACTAGTCGGTATTTAGTTGATTCCGGTCGCGCCACACACCGGATGCTGTGAGACTACCGGCACACAATCAAGGAGGCCCAATGATCATTCATTCATCCCCCCTGCCAGACGTCGAAATCCCCAATATCGCCATCACTTCTTATGTTTTGCAAGAGGCCGGCCGGGTGCCCGATCGCGAAGCGCTAATTGATGGTCCGACCGGTCGCAGTTACACCTACGCCAAGTTAAGTGGCATGATCCACGCGTTTGCCGGTGGCCTGCAGGCCCGCGGCCTCGGCCCGGGCGACACCATCGCGCTTCTCTCACCGAATATCCCCGAGTTTGCGATTGTCTTTCACGGCGCCGCGGTAGCAGGGGTGGCCGTCAGTACCGTGAACCCGACCTACACCGCCGAAGAAATCCGCTTTCAAATCCTTGACTCCGACGCGAAATTGGTCATAACCATCGCCATGTTCCTCGAGACGGCCCAAGAGGCAAGTCACGGAACCGAAGTCACCGAGATCGTCATAATCGGTGACGCCCCCGAGGGCACCACCGCATTCGCCAGCATGTTCGGTGCCCCGATTGCGCAGGTAGAAGTTGATCCGAGCAACCATGTGGTGGTGCTCCCGTATTCGTCGTGCACCACCGGGCTGCCGAAGGGCGTGATGCTCACGCACCGCAACCTGGTAGCCAACCTCGTGCAGGTCGAGGATGCACTGTCGATCGATGACGGCGAGATCGTGCTTGCCGTTCTACCCTTCTTTCACATCTATGGAATGCAGGTCCTGCTCAATGAGTTCCTGTCGCGCGGTGCCATCATCGTCACCGTGCCGCGCTTTGACCTCGAGCAATGCTTGAGCATCATCCAAGAACGGAAGATCACCCGACTATTTGCCGTCCCGCCAATCGTTCTCGCCCTCGCCAAGCACCCACTGGTTGACAAGTACGACCTCTCAAGCCTTAAGCAGGTGTTTTCCGGTGCTGCGCCCCTTAGCGCTGAACTTGCCCAGGAGGCGGCCCAGCGCATCGACTGCGATGTGGTTCAAGGCTTCGGGATGACGGAGCTGTCGCCGGTGAGCCATGTGACTTGGCCCGGGCAGTTCAAGCCCGGCACCGTGGGCGTCACCATCCCCAATACCAAGTGCCGCATCGTGGATCCCGAGACCGGTGAAGACCAAGGGGTGGGTGGCGTTGGCGAGCTTTGGGTCCAGGGCCCGCAGGTGATGGCGGGCTACCTCAATAATGCCGAGGCCACCGCGCTGACCATCGACGCCGATGGCTGGCTGAAGACCGGTGACGTTGCAACTATCGACGCCGATGGCCACGTCACCATCGTTGATCGCCTAAAGGAGTTGATCAAGTACAAGGGCTTCCAGGTGCCGCCGGCCGAACTCGAGGCACTGCTGCTCACCCACCCGAAGATCGCTGATGTTGCCGTCATCGGGGTGCCCGATACCGAGGCTGGTGAGATCCCCCGCGCCTTCGTGGTGCTCCGGGCCGACCAGACACTTACGGCCGCTGACATCACCGCCTTCATGCACGACAAAGTTGCTACCTATAAAGTGGTGCACGACGTAGTTTTCGTGGATGCGATCCCGAAGTCTGCATCGGGCAAGATCCTGCGCAGGCTACTGCGCGACTCCTAACGAAGGGCGCCAAATGCAGCTGACCCCCGGCAAGATTCTCCCGTCATTAGCAGCTGGAGCGTTGGCCGCGTGCCTGCTCGTAGCCGCGGCCCCGGGAGCTGCCGCCGATCAGGCATCACCACTTGTCGGCACCTGGGTTGGCACTGCTGACGTCTATTACGGTGGCAAGTACTCACAGGGCACCGAGAAGATCATCATCACCGCAGCCAAAGGAAGTGTCGCCAAAGGCACCTGGCAATGGAAGCCAACCGGTGGCAGGTGGTCTAAGCCAGCACCCGTGCAACTGATCGCCATGGACCCCGTGGCCGGCGAGGCCCATATCGACATTCTGGGCGCTGACGCTGATGGCACCTACGAAGGTGTGCTGATCCCCGGGGTGAGCCTGGAGATCGGCTATATGGATCCGCAGCATGAAGCCGGAAAGCAAACCCTTGTCCTGCATTCGTTGATGACCAAAGCCCAGTAGTAATGCCCGCCCCGATCGCCGCCAGCGGCACCTTCACCCTCGGTGCGAACACCGATGATCCGATCACGATCCACCGCTTGGGTTTTGGCGCCATGCGGGTCACCGGCGCCGGCATCTGGGGTGATCCACCCGATCATGATGTTGCAATCAAGGTACTGCGTCGCGCGGTTGAGCTAGGTGTTGACTTCATCGACACCGCAGACTCATATGGCCCATATGTCAGCGAGGATCTCATTCGCGAGGCGCTATACCCGTATGGCGACGTACTGATCGCCACCAAGGGCGCACTGACCCGGCAGGGGCCGGATCGGTGGGAGGTGGTCGGCAATCCGGCCTATCTTCGTCAATGTGTGCAGATGTCACTTCGTCGCCTAGGCGTTGAGCGCATCGACCTTTGGCAACTCCACCGTATAGACCCAAACGTGCCGGCCGCGGACCAATTCGGTGTCATCAAAGAAATGCAGAACGAGGGCTTGATTCGTCATATCGGGCTCTCCGAGGTCAGTGTCGCTGCCCTCGTAAGTGCCCAGCAGGTTTTCAACGTGGTAAGCGTGCAGAACCTGTACCACGCCGGTAACCGCGCATCCGAAGAACTTCTCGATCACTGCGCCGCGAATCAGATCGGTTTCATCCCGTGGTTTCCGCTCGGCAACCGCGAGTTGGTTGCCGCCGATGGCCCGCTCGCTGGTATCGCCACCCGGCTGGGCTGCACCCCGGCGCAGGTCGCCTTAGCTTGGCTGCTTCAGCATTCACCGGTAATGCTGCCGATACCGGGCACCGGCTCAATCGCGCACCTTGCGGAGAATTGCGGCGGGGCCAGCGTGCAACTTGATGCGCAGGCGATCAGCGAGATCAACGACTTAAGTGCGGACCTAGTTTGACCCTTGCCGGGCCAGCCAGTTCTGGAAATCGATTTCCTGTTCTTCGCGCCACCTGTCAACCTGCTCGGACAACTGCGCGGAACTCACGGCCGTCAATGCCGGATAGGCATCGACCTCGGCCAGGAAAATCTGCCCGGCGGCGATGGCATCGGCCTGCGCCCCATGCCAGTCGGCATCATTCAAGGTGATGCCGTAGCGCGCAGCGGTCGGTTGCAGGCGCCGCTGCGCCTTGCCCTTGACGTACTTGTTGAACTGCCGGTCGATCACATAAGCACAGACCGCAAGGCCGGGTGGCAGTGGCGCCAACCCGGCCCGGATCAAGTTCGAGTCGGTGACCGGGATATCGAAGTCGGATTTGAAGCAGACGATCGGCGCCCCGGCGCCCAGCAAGAAGGCTCGGATATCGGAAAGTGCTGCTACTTGCTCCAAGCCC
>SYJA01000006.1 GCA_005798555.1 Actinomycetota bacterium | reverse complement strand
ATCACGTAATGTCAGAGCTGCATGAACACACGAGTAGTCGAACTCAATGCCCTGACCAATACGGTTTGGGCCTGACCCCAGGATAATTACCTTCGCGCGGTCACTTGGAATCGCTTCATTTTCATCATCATAGGTTGAATAGTGATACGGGGTCTGTGCCTCAAATTCGGCCGCACAGGTGTCCACAGTCTTGAATACCGGCCGGACGCCTAGTAGCTGACGGATTTCACGGACTTCGTCCTCACTGCAGCCGCGTAGTTGGCCGATTTGCCTATCTGAAAAACCACTTCGCTTGACGCGGCGCAGCAGCTGCTCGTCAAGAACCAGTGCGGCGCGAATCTCATCCGCGGCTTCGTTCAATTGACAGATCTGGTCCAAGAACCATGGGTCGATGCCAGTTGACACGTGCACCTGATCTATTGACGCACCCGCCCAGAGCGCCAGCTGGACCAAGGAGAGGCGACCGTCATGGGGACGGTTCATCAGGTCAAGGAGAACCGCCACGTCCACGGCCGTGGGATCAACTGGCCAGTTGAAAATTGCTTCCGGCTTCTCCAGCGAACGAAGTGCCTTTTGTAAGGCTTCACCGAAATTTCGGCCGATTGACATCGCCTCACCGACACTTTTCATCGTGGTGGTGAGCACCGGATCCGCATTGGGGAACTTTTCGAAGGCAAACCTTGGGACTTTCACCACAATATAGTCGAGGCTCGGCTCAAAGGATGCTGGAGTTTTCTTGGTAATGTCGTTCGGGATCTCATCTAATGTGTAGCCAATAGCCAACCGGGCTGCAATTTTGGCTATCGGAAACCCGGTGGCCTTTGATGCAAGAGCCGATGAGCGTGACACCCGTGGGTTCATCTCAATGACAATCATGCGACCATCTGCCGGATTGATGGCGAACTGAATATTGCACCCACCCGTATCAACGCCGACAGCTCGAATTATCTCGATACCAACATCGCGCATGTGCTGATACTCGCGATCCGTGAGAGTCAGGGCAGGTGCGACCGTAATTGAATCGCCGGTATGCACGCCCATCGGATCAAGGTTTTCGATCGAGCAAATAACGACGACATTGTCATTTCGGTCACGCATCAGCTCGAGTTCGTATTCCTTCCAACCGATTACTGACTCTTCCAAGAGCACCTCGGTGGTTGGGCTTGCTTGCAGGCCGGCTCCGGCAATGCGCAACAGGTCAGCCTCGTTGTAAGCGATCCCGGACCCGGCTCCCCCCATGGTGAAGGATGGGCGGATAACAACCGGGAACCCCAGTTGCTCGGCAGCGCTTTGGCAATCCGCCATGGAATGACAAACCACCGATAGCGCGCTCTCGGCACCTATAGCAGCGACGATCCCGCGAAACATTTCGCGGTTCTCCCCACGCTCGATGGCTTCAACGTCGGCACCGATCATTTCAACGCCGTATTTCTCAAGCACACCATTCTTGTGCAGTGCGATCGCAATATTCAATGCCGTTTGACCGCCCAAGGTAGGCAGAACTGCGTCAGGGCGCTCCTTGGCGATGATGCGCTCAACAAACTCTGGGGTAATCGGCTCGATATACGTCGCATCGGAAAACTCTGGGTCGGTCATGATCGTGGCCGGATTCGAATTCACCAGCACGACGCGCAGGCCTTCGTCCTTAAGTACCCGGCAGGCCTGAGTACCCGAGTAGTCGAACTCGCAGCCTTGGCCGATGACAATCGGACCGGACCCGATTACCAAGATGGACTTGATATCCGCGCGCCTTGGCATTACCGACCCGCTTTCATCAGTTCGACGAACTCGTCGAATAGCCCGGCGGCATCATGGGGGCCGGCGGCCGCCTCCGGGTGGTACTGAACGCTAAAAGCCGGCACCTCAAGGCAGCGCAAGCCCTCGACAACATCGTCATTGAGGCAGATATGGCTTACCTCGGCGGACCCGAACGGAGTCTGGAATGGCCCACCGCGCGGGGCTGCCACGGCGAACCCATGGTTGTGCGCGGTTACGCTCACTCGACCGGTGCGCAAATCCTGAACTGGCGAGTTAATACCGCGATGGCCGAAGCGTAATTTGTAGGTTTCCAGCCCGAGGGCCCGACCTAAGATTTGATTGCCGAAACAGATACCAAAAACTGGTATCCGCGCTGTCAGCACCGCCGTCATCATCGCAACTGCACTATCGGCCGCTGCCGGGTCGCCCGGGCCGTTCGAGAAGAAGACCCCGTCGGGGTTTAGGGCGAGGACCTCCGTCGCGGTAATGGTCGATGGGACCACCCGCACCTCAATACCGCGCTCGGCGAGCCGGTGCGGGGTCATTGTCTTGATACCAAGATCAACGGCAACCACCGTTAATTCGCGGCTGCCGATGGCCGGCACCTGGTAGGCCTCGCTCGTGCTCACCTCGCCGGTCAGGTTCGCGCCGGCCATTACCGGGCTGACCTGCACCTGGGCTAGCAGCTGCGTCGTCGACAGGTGCGCCTCGGCACCGGTGAAGATCCCGGCGCGCATGGCACCGCGTTCGCGCAGGTGCCGGGTGAGCGCTCGGGTGTCCACCCCGCAAATCCCAACTATGCCCTGATCGCGCAGTTCATCCTCAAGTCCGCGCTGAGCTCGCCAATTAGAGGAAACCCGCGAAGGATCACGGATTACATAACCGGCCACCCAGATACGCGCGGACTCGCCATCTTCATCATTGACCCCGGTGTTGCCAATATGCGGCGCGGTCATTACTACTATCTGGCGGCGGTACGACGGATCGGTCAATGTCTCCTGGTACCCGGTCATGCCGGTGTTGAAGACGGCCTCACCAAAAGTCGTACCCACTGCGCCATAGCTTTGCCCGCGGGCCACCTGACCATCTTCTAGGACTAGGACCGCGGGCTCACGTGAGATCGGCCCGCCAACTGCGCTTTTCAACAAGTTAGGTCACCACCGAGGACGCTCGCCTTACCCGCCTTGAAAACGTGCACGACCCGGCCCGGCAAAGTCATACCCGCATACGGGCTGTTTCGACTTTTCGAGGCGAAAGTCGCTGGCTCGACGACCCAAGAGGCAGATGGGTCCACCACCGCGATATTCGCCGGCGCACCCACCACCAAATCCTGGCCGTGGCCATTCGCCTGACCGATGCGGGCCGGAAGCACGGACAGGCGATCAGCAAGGGTGTGCCAATCCAATAGCCCGGAATTAACCATGGTCAACATCGCGATGCTGAATGCGGTCTGCAATCCGAGCATGCCGAATGCGGCCGCAGCCCATTCGCAGTCCTTGTCCTCGTGCGGGTGTGGTGCGTGATCGGTGGCGATAGCGTCGATCGTGCCGTCTGCCAGTGCGGCTCGTAACGCTGCAATATCGGCACTGGTTCTAAGCGGTGGATTCACTTTGTAAACGGGATCATAGGTGGCGACTAAGTCTTCGGTCAGCAATAGGTGATGCGGGGTGACTTCGGCCGTGACCTTTATGCCACGGGATTTCGCCCACCTAATTACCTCGACTGAGCCAGCGGTGGAGACATGACACACATGCAGTCGCGAATCGACGTGCTCGGCAAGCAGCACATCGCGCGCCACAATTGACTCCTCGGCAACCCCGGGCCAGCCGGTTAGGCCGAGTTGCCCCGACAGTAAGCCTTCATTCATCTGCGCATCCACCGTCAGCCTTGGCTCTTGGGCGTGCTGCGCGATGACTCCATCGAACGCCTTCACGTACTCAAGTGCCCTACGCATGATCGCGGCATCATGAACGCACTTACCGTCGTCACTAAATACCCGAACCTGCGCCGGCGAAGTCGCCATTGCACCAAGTTCAGCCAATTGCTCGCCACCTAGACCTACCGTTACCGCCCCGACCGGGTACACATCAACCAAGCCGGTGGCCTGTCCCAGATGCCAAACCTGTTCGACTACCCCGGCGGTATCGGCAACCGGCGAGGTATTTGCCATGGCGAAGACCGCAGTGAAACCACCCAGTGCCGCCGCCCGGGATCCGGTATCAATCGTTTCGGCATCCTCGCGCCCGGGTTCGCGTAGGTGGGTGTGCAGGTCAACGAACCCGGGCAGCGCGATTAGGTCGTCGGCTTCGACTACCCGACCGCTGCCAGTGCCAGCCTTCACGATTTCGGCGATGACGCCGGCTCGGACGATGATGTCAACCGGGTCCGCACCGTATGGGCGGACCCCGCGAATTACCATGCTCTGAGCCGTCATAACTGATCCCTTCGATCCTCGTCCGTCATGCCGCCCAGCAGTAGATAAAGCACGGCCATGCGGATACTCACACCATTGGCAACCTGCTCAACCATCACGGCCCGGGTACTGTCCGCAACATCAGCCGAAATTTCCATCCCCCGATTCATCGGGCCCGGGTGCAAGACAATCGCGGTTGGTGGCAGCAGGTTGAGTCTGCGCACGTCCAGCCCAAACCGGCGGCTGTACTCGTTAACCGATGGGAAATAGGCCGCCTGCATGCGTTCGCTTTGCACGCGCAGCATCATCACTGCATCAACATGCGGAAGTACATCGTCTAGGTCGTAGCTCACCGCGCAGGGCCAATCATTGACACCGAATGGAAGCAGGGTCGGCGGCGCAATGACCGTTACCTGCGCCCCGAGGGTGCCAAGCAGCAGGACATTGGACCTGGCAACCCGACTGTGCAAGATATCCCCGACAATTGCGACCCGCAGCCCCGCTAAATCGCCAGTGCCAGCGCGTAGGTGGTGTCGAAGGGTGAATGCATCAAGAAGGGCCTGTGTTGGATGCTCATGGGTGCCGTCACCGGCATTGACAACACTGCCTTGGATCCAGCCGGCTGTCGCAAGGCGATGCGGCGCTCCTGAAGCGCTATGCCTGATCACCACCGCATCGGCACCCATCGCCTCCAAGGTGAGCGCGGTGTCTTTAAGACTTTCGCCCTTGGAAACACTCGATCCCTTTGCGGCGAAGTTGATGACATCCGCGGAGAGCCTCTTGGCCGCTATTTCAAATGAGATCCGGGTGCGGGTTGAATCCTCGAAGAACAAATTGACCACGGTGCGGCCCCGCAGCGTGGGCAGTTTCTTGACTGAGCGGTCGGTTACCGATGCGAGTTGCGCCGCGGTGTCCAAGATCAAGCAAGCTTCTGCTAAATCCAGGTCGCCGGCAGATAGTAAGTGCCGCATCTAGCCCGCCCCGCCTTCGATGGTGACCTCATCGATGTCGTCAATTTCTCTCAGGCGCACCCGCACCTGTTCGGCGAGGGCGGTCGGTATGTTCTTGCCGACAAAATCGGCGCGGATTGGAAGTTGCCGGTGCCCTCTGTCGATCAGGGCAGCAAGCTGAACACCACGTGGGCGTCCGATGTCACTTAATGCGTCCAGGGCCGCCCGCACCGTGCGTCCAGAAAAGAGCACATCATCGACCAGAACTACGACTTTGTCGTCGATGCCTCCTGTTGGAATGGCGGTCGATTCAAGGGGCCGGGCTGGCCGCAGGCGCAGATCATCGCGGTACAGGGTGATATCAAGGGCGCCGACCGCTACCCCATCGCCGTCAATTTGCTCAATAGCCGAAGCAATGCGATCAGCCAGTGAAACGCCTCGGGTCGGTATCCCTAATAAAATGAGACCGGCAGCACCCTTGTTGCGCTCAACAATCTCATGGGCAATACGCCTAATGGCCCGCCCAATATCGCCGGCATCAAGTACCACCGAGCCCGTTAACCCTGAATCCATAAAAATGGACCCCCTTCCCCGTCTCACCGGACGGGCTTAAAGGACGTCTAACATGAGCACCCTATCGCAGGAGTCACTGGGATGGTTCAGCCGCGTGGGCCAGAGCCAATCTTGTGCACCCGCATGCCGTTTGTGGTGCCCGGGACGCCTGGGGGAACTCCGGCAACAATCACGACTCGGTCCCCATCGGACGCGCGGCCGATGTCAAGCAGTGCCCGATCCACCTGAACCACCATGTCATCGGTATGCATCACCCCGGCCACGAGGAAGGTCTCGACCCCCCAGACCAAGGACAACTGACTGCGCACCCGGGGGTTCGGCGTGAATGCCAGAAGCGGGGTCTGGTTGCGCCAGCGAGCGATTAGGCGTGCCGAAAGCCCGGTCTCGGTGAAGGCGATCAACTGGGTGGCCTCGATCTCGTCGGCGACACCCACCGCCGCATGGGTCAGTGCGCGCGCCGGGGAACCTTGTCGATCATCAACAAGAGGTGGCAGCGAGTCCAGTGCTTCGGCTTCCACGTGCTCAATAATTTTAGACATCGTTTCAACGACCAACCCGGGGTGCGCGCCGACACTGGTCTCCCCGGACAGCATCAAGGCGTCGGCACCATCAAGTACCGCATTTGCCACATCGCTGACCTCCGCGCGGGTGGGCCGGGTCGCCATAATCATCGAATCCAGCATCTGAGTCGCAACGATTACCGGCTTTGATACCTCACGGCACAACTGAATGGCACGCTTTTGGACCAGCGGCACCTTTTCCAGGGGTAATTCAACGCCAAGATCACCACGTGCCACCATCACCCCGTCGAATGCTTCGACAATATCCTCGAGATTGTCAACGGCCTGAGGTTTTTCAACCTTGGCCAGGACCGGCAGGTGCACACCCTCCTCGTCCATGATGCGATGCACATCCTTGATGTCGGCAGCCGAACGCACAAATGACAGGGCGATCATGTCGGCTCCGATGCGAAGAGCCCACCGTAGGTCGTCAATGTCTTTTTCGGACATCGTCGGCACGCTCACGGCGACACCGGGCAAATTAAAGCCCTTATTATCCGATACTCGACCCCCTTCGACTACCCGCGTGACCACCCGCGGCCCATCAACGTCGGTAACTTCCAAGGTAATTCGGCCGTCATCTACTAATACTCGATGACCTGGGTGCACGTCGCCGGGCAGGAACGCATAGGTCGTCGACACTATCGACTCATCGCCCAGGACGTCCTCGGTGGTTACCACAAACTCGGCCCCGACCTCAAGTAGCACCGCGCCGGCGGCAAAACGACCGAATCGAATTTTCGGTCCCTGGAGGTCGACCAGAATCCCAACACCCCGACCGGCCTCATCGGCCCCCTGCCGCACCGAGGCATACGCCTTCGCATGATCCTCATGTGTGCCATGAGACAGGTTCAACCGCGCTACATCCATGCCGGCCGCAATTAGGCCTCGAATACTGTCGAAAGACGAGGTGGCCGGCCCCAAGGTGGCAACAATTTTCGCACGCCTCATGGCCTGGAGCCTATCCCAACTATTTTTAAGCCCTGTCAGACCACGAGCGGCCGCGCCGTGGCCAAAATCGGCGCCGGCAAGTTGGTGCTACCCATTAAGTATTTATCCACCGACGCAGCCGCCGCCCGGCCTTCGGCGATCGCCCAGACAATTAGTGACTGTCCCCGACCAGCATCACCACAGACATAAACACCCGGTGCGTCTGTTCGGTAATCCGCAGACCGCTCGACCAGCCCACGGTCATCTAGTCCTAGCCCCAACTGCGCCACAACCGAGCCGGACTCCGGGCCGGTGAAGCCAAGGGCCAGCAGTGCCACCTGCGCCGGCAGCTGCCGACTGGAGCCGGCGAGCGGACGAAACCCGCCATTATGCGGCTCCACTTCAACGATGCGAAGTGCGGCTAAGTTGCCATTACCGTCATCAACAAATGCTTCGGTCGATACCGCGAAAATCCGCTCACCACCCTCCTCATGGGCACTGGTGGTGCGGTAGGTCATCGGGTACATCGGCCACGGTTGGGTACCCGGGCGCTGGGCCGGCGGCAGCGGCAGAATTTCCAGCTGCGTAACCGACGCCGCACCTTGCCGGTGCGCGGTACCTAGGCAATCGGCGCCGGTATCGCCACCGCCAATGATCACCACCTGCTTTCCGCTCACATCAAGGGGTGAACGCCCTAGATCACCAACTTGCACTCGATTGGCCAGCGGCAACACTTCCATTGCCTGATAAACCCCGCGCAATTCCCGTCCGGGAATCGGAAGGTCACGCCACTTGGTAGCACCAATAGCCAAGACCACCGCGTCGTAGCGCCGGCGTAGATCCTCGCCGGTGATATCAGTCCCGACTTCAACCCCAGCACGGAACTTGACCCCTTCAGCAACAAGTTGATCCAACCGTCGATCCAGGTGGTGCTTTTCCATCTTGAACTCCGGGATGCCATAGCGAAGTAGCCCGCCGATGCGGTCTGCCCGCTCGTAGACCGCAACCGTGTGCCCAGCCCGGGCTAACTGTTGCGCCGCAGCTAGGCCAGCCGGCCCGGATCCGATGACCGCTACCGTCTTGCCGGAGAGCCGCCCGGGTGGCTGCGGGGTCACCCAACCCTGCTCCCAAGCCTTGTCGATAATCGAAACTTCTACCTGCTTTATGGTCACCGGTTCGGCGTTGATTCCTAGCACACATGCACTCTCACACGGGGCGGGACAAAGGCGCCCGGTGAATTCCGGGAAGTTATTAGTCGCGTGCAACTGCTCACTGGCCTCCTGCCAATCCCCGCGCCACACCAGGTCATTCCACTCGGGAATCAAATTACCGAGGGGGCAACCGTTATGACAGAACGGGATACCGCAGTCCATGCAGCGCCCAGCTTGCTTCTCCAGCCGGTCCGCACCGAACTCTAGGTACACCTCACGCCAATCCTGCAACCGAATATCAACCGGTCGGCGCACCGGGAGTTCGCGTTCAGTTTTAAGGAAGCCCTTTGGATCAGCCACGACTTGCTCCCAGGACCAGCAGTTCGGGGTGCCGGCCCGCGGTCAGTGTTTGCTCAGCCACGGCCAGTACCCGTTTTAGGTCCTTGGGCATGATCTTGGTAAATCGTTCACCGCTTGCCGGCCAAGTCGCCAGCAACCCCTGCGCCACCTGCGACTGTGTTTGGTCAAAATGGTCGCGGATTACCGATTGCAACTCGGCCAGTTCCGCCGTTGAGAGCGGATCAAGGTCCACCATCTCTGGGTTCACCAGCCCCGGGAGCAGATCAAAGACATAAGCAACACCACCAGACATCCCGGCCCCGAAGTTACGCCCGGTGCTGCCCAACACCACAACCCGCCCACCGGTCATGTACTCACATGCATGGTCTCCCACGCCTTCGACCACCGCCGTTGCCCCGGAGTTGCGAACACAAAAGCGTTCTCCCACCCGGCCCCGCAAGTACATCTGACCGCTGGTTGCGCCGTAACCTATGACATTTCCGGCGATGATGTTGGCCTCGGCAGCAAAAGTGGCCTCAGGCGCCGGATGCACAACTATCTGGCCACCCGATAAACCCTTGCCGACATAGTCATTCGCATCGCCGATTAGCCGCAGGGTGATACCGCGCGGCAAGAAGGCGCCGAAAGACTGACCAGCGGACCCGACGAACGTTAGGTCAATTGTTCCGTCGGGTAACCCAGCACCACCATGGCGACGTGTTACCTCCGACCCAAGCATCGTGCCTACCGTGCGATTGATATTTCGAATGCCCAGCCGGGCCCGCACCGGCTCGGCATGCTCCAAGGCAGCGGCACTTAGTGCAATTAGCTCTACATCCAAGGCCCGGTCTAACCCGTGGTCCTGCGAGATCTCATGGTGACGCGGCGCATCAGGTGCCCCGGATGGCACATGCAAGATCGCCCTGAGGTCTAGGCCGGCACTCTTCCAATGCCTGACAGCGCCTTCGACATCGAGGAACTCGGCGTGCCCCACGGCTTCAGCCAGAGTACGAAAACCAAGATCGGCCAGAAACTCGCGTACCTCCTCGGCTAGGTACTCAAAGAATGTCTGGACGAACTCCGGCTCACCCGTGAAGCGCTCCCGAAGCACCGGATTTTGGGTAGCCACCCCAACTGGACAAGTGTCGAGGTGGCAAACCCGCATCATCACGCAACCCATGACCACAAGCGGCGCCGTCGCGAAGCCGAACTCCTCAGCACCAAGGAGTGCGGCAATAACTACATCGCGCCCCGTTTTTAATTGGCCATCTGCCTGCAGAACAATGCGATCCCGGAGCCCGTTTAGCATCAGAGTTTGCTGCGCCTCGGCCAGGCCCAACTCCCAGGGCGCCCCGGCATGCTTCAGGGAAGTAAGTGGTGCGGCTCCGGTACCACCGTCGTGCCCGGAGATGAGAACAACATCAGCGTGGGCCTTGGCTACCCCGGCCGCCACTGTGCCAACACCTACCTCGGCCACTAATTTGACATGAATGCGGGCCCGCGGATTTGCGTTCTTCAAGTCATGGATCAATTGTGCGAGATCCTCAATCGAATAGATGTCATGGTGCGGCGGCGGCGAAATCAACCCAACCCCGGGGGTGGAATACCGAGTCTTTGCTATCCATGGATACACCTTGTCCCCGGGTAACTGTCCGCCTTCACCAGGCTTGGCCCCCTGGGCCATTTTAATTTGAATGTCATCGCTGTTAACTAGGTAATCACTTGTCACCCCAAAACGACCAGATGCCACCTGCTTGATCGCCGAGCGCTTCGAGTCACCGTTTGGCATGGGCGCATAGCGTTCGGGATCTTCCCCGCCCTCGCCCGTATTGGACTTGGCCCCTAGGCGATTCATCGCAATGGCCAAGGTCTCATGCGCCTCCGCGGAGATAGATCCGTACGACATGGCTCCGGTGGAAAAGCGCTTAATTATTGAACTCGCCGGCTCCACTTCATCAATTGGAACCGGCGGCCTGATTCCGATCCGCATCGAAAACAGCCCGCGCAGGGTCATTAACCGTTCCGCCTGCTCATTAACGCCGGCGGTGTACTCCTTGAAGATATCGAAACGCTTATTGCGCGTTGCGTGTTGTAGTCGAAAGACGGTCTCAGGGTCGAATAAGTGCGGCTCACCTTCGCGGCGCCATTGATACTCACCACCGACATTTAGGGTTCGGTGAGCTGGCGAAATACCGGACGTCGGATAAGCAACCGCATGACGTGCCGCGACCTCAGCGGCGAGCACATCAAGGCCTACTCCACCCAGCCGAGATGAAGTGCCGGTGAAGTACGCATCCACCACCTGCTGCGATAAACCAATCGCCTCAAAAATCTGCGCACCGCGATAGGACGCAACCGTCGAGACTCCCATTTTGCTCATCACCTTCAGCACGCCTTTACCGAGCGCCTTAACGAGGTTTCGCATTGCTCGTTCCGGGCTGATCCCAACAAGTGCTCCACGCCGCGATATATCCTCAACAGACTCAAGGGCTAGATAAGGATTTACGGCAGCGGCTCCATAACCGATGAGTAGCGCGACCTGATGTACTTCGCGAACGTCACCGGCTTCAAGGAGCATGGTCACCATGGTCCGAGCCTTAGTACGCACCAGGTGATGGTGAACAGCGGCGCAGAGCAGTAGCGATGGGATGGGAGCCTTAACCGCATCACTGTCGCGGTCCGAGAGCACTATGAAGCGCTTGCCCTGCCGAATCACCGCATCCACCTCGTTGAAGATCTCACTCAGGCGCCGGCTTAGTGCCTCACCGCCACCGGCAACCGGATAAAGCCCCACGATGCGGACTCCCGCAAACCGCGGCATCGTCCCATCGGCGTTTATGTGCAAGACCTTCGCCAGCTCATCGCTATCAATCACCGGGAATGGAAGCACCACCTGCTGGCAGTGAGCGGCCGTAGCCTCCAGTAGATTCCCTTCCGGACCGATATGACTCGAAAGTGAGGTGACAATCTCCTCTCGGATCGCATCAAGTGGCGGATTTGTTACCTGCGCGAATAGTTGCTGGAAATAGTCGAATAGCAGTCTGGGACGATTGGAAAGCACGGCTATTGGAGTATCCGTCCCCATCGAGCCAATTGGTTCGGCGCCATTACGGGCCATCGGTTCGAGAATAAGCCTCAGTTCTTCATCCGAATACCCAAATATCTGCTGACGCCTGGCAACCGAATCGTGGGTGTGCACAATGTGCTCTCGCTCGGGGAGCTCTTCAAGGTGCACTAAACCCGAATTCAGCCAGTTGGCATACGGCGCGGCCGCGGCCAACTCGGCCTTGATCTCCGCATCATCGACAATGCGCCCGGCCAAGGTGTCTACGAGGAACATTCGGCCCGGCTGCAGGCGACCCTTCTGCACGATCGTTGCGGGGTCGAAGTCGAGCACTCCAGCTTCGGAAGCCAGTACCACTAACCCATCATCGGTAACCCAGTACCGGCCCGGACGCAAACCATTGCGGTCTAGAACCGCGCCAATGACGGTACCGTCGGTGAAACACACATTGGCCGGACCATCCCAAGGCTCCATTAAAGTGGAATGGAATTCGTAGAACGCCCGGCGTGCCGGATCAATGTCTGGATGATTCTCCCAAGCTTCAGGGATCATCATCAAGACCGCATGCGGTAGTGAACGTCCACCTAGATGCAATAGCTCAAGTACTTCATCAAATGAGGCAGAATCGCTGCCACCGCCGGTGCAAATCGGGAATAGCCGAGTCATATCACCGGGAATAATTGAAGAAGTGAGCATCGACTCACGGGCCTGCATCCAGTTGCGATTGCCTTGGACGGTATTTATTTCACCATTGTGTGAGATGAACCGATAAGGATGGGCCAACGGCCACGAAGGAAATGTGTTGGTCGAAAAGCGCGAATGCACCAGGGCTAGCGCAGAGGTAACCCGGTCATCTAATAGATCCGGATAGAACGGTTCGAGTTGCCCAGTTGTCAACATGCCCTTGTAAACAATCGTCCGCGATGACAGCGACGGGAAGTAGACATCCGCGTCGCGCTCGGCCCGCTTGCGGACCGCGAATACCTGCCGGTCGAGATCTAATCCGCTCTTGTCCTGCGGCGAACTAAGGAACAACTGCTCGAAGGTGGGCATCACGCCTGTGGCCGTTGTTCCGACCGAGGTTGGATCTGTGGGCACCGGACGCCAGCCAAGAACGGTTAGTCCTTCTTCACCGGCGATGGACTCCAGCTGGCTTTTGCTCGCAGCCACTGCCGATTCGGATCGGGGTAAGAACGCCAAGCCGGCGGCGTAGTGCCCGGCGGCTGGCAGCTCAAAGGGCACGCTTGCCCGGAAGAAGGCATCGGGCACCTGCAGCAAGATCCCGGCCCCGTCGCCGCTATCGGGTTCGCTGCCGGACGCACCCCGATGATCAAGGTTGCGCAGTGCGGTCAGGGCCTTAGCGACAACTCCGTGGGAACCCACTCCGGTTAACGTGGCCACGAAAGCCACCCCGCAGGCATCATGTTCACGCGCCGGGTGATAAAGGCCTTGGGCAGCAGGTAGGCCGGAGGAGGAAAACATAGAAACCCTTTCGTCGTCGCGCCACTGCCCGGGCCCAGCCCGAGGAGGGAATTGACAGGACGACGTTGGCCTATCGCCTCACATACTACCCGATGCCTTCTCCACCCCCGCCGTCGACTCCAGATCTTCGCGGCCGGGGCGAAGTCGGGCCGAGACAACCAGGTAGATCAAGGCCCCGATCCCTACGAGCAGGGCGGTCCAGATATTCAAGCGCAGGCCCAGAACCGTATTTGCTGCATCAATACGCAAGGCTTCAATCCACGGCCGCCCAGCGCAATACAAAGCCACATAGAGCGCGAAAACTCGGCCGTGCCCTAGGTGGAACCGCTTATCGGCCCAACTGAGCACAAGCACGACACCGGTCATCCAAAGGGCCTCGTACAAGAACGTCGGGTGGAAGGTGGCGAAGGCCTGGTACCCGGCTGGGCGATTGGCAACGTCGATCTCCAAGGCCAAGGGCAAAGTTGTGGGCGACCCGAAAAGCTCTTGGTTGAACCAATTACCAAGGCGGCCGATTACCTGCGCCAAGGCGATACCCGGTGCAATCGCATCGGCCACCGGTGGCAGCGCCACGCCAGCGCGCCGGGCGCCGATCCACGCACCGAGCGCACCGAGGGCGACCGCACCCCAGATCCCAAGCCCGCCGTCCCAGATTCGTAATGCCGAACCTAGGCCGCCGCCAGTTGGCCCAAAATACAACTGTGCATCTGAAATCACGTGGTACAGCCGGCCACCGATGATGCCAAATGGCACCGCCCAGATGGCAATATCGGTGATCACTCCCGGTTTGCCACCGCGGGCCAAGTAGCGCCTGTTTCCGAGCCAGCCCGCAATGACAACGCCAAGGACGATCAATAAGGCGTAGGCCCGGATCGGGAGGGTCCAATAAACCAAACATCGACTTCCGGGCTTGGAATAAATGCAGGCACCCAACTAGCACCCTCGGGAGCGAGGGACCCGATACCTATTTAGCCGCCTCGGCAGCGACCGCGGCCGCCAACGCCACCGGATCACCCAGAACGCCCTCACCCAGTGGGTTACCGTTCAAAAAGCCGGCTGGTGTCCCGGGGACATTCTTTTTCAGGAACGTATCGTAACTGTTGGCGGCCCAGCCAACATAGGTCCGCGCGGTCACGCATTGGGTGAAAGTGTCAAGGGCCGGGCCGGCGATACCAGCAGCGGTTGCGAAAGTCAACAATTGCTCATCGGAGTAACCATCACCTTCCAGCGGCTGATTCTTGAACACCACGTTGTGGTATTCAAAGGTTTTGCCGGCATCAACCGCGCAGCCCCAGGCCGCAACAGCACGGGTTGAGGCATCATTGCCCAGCCGCGCATCCAGGAAGGTGGTTGGTCGCCAGACCAGTTGAACTTTACCCTCGTCAGCGAGTTTTATGATGCCGGCACCATTCGTCTCTTCCAGGTTTGCACATGATGGGCACTGAAAGTCTTCCCAGATAGTAAGTACCGGCACCCCGGTTGCCGCAGCGTTGTAAGGCACGCCATATTCGTTGACGTCACCGGTTGGGAAGACCCCGGTCGGGATCGCAGCAGCCGGATCGGCGGTGGCGGTAACCGGCTGGCCAGTGGTGTCAGTGCTCTTGGCAACTACGGCGATGCCGATGATTCCGGCAACGACAACTAGGACCGTGACCGCACCAACAATGCGAATCGTGCGCTCGCGACGCTTCTGCCCAGATTGCGACGCCGCCCGAGCCGCCGCCGCTGCCTCTCGACGATTCTTGCCACTCTCGCTCATCCGCAGTACTCCCTCAAGTCCAGAAATCGGCTCATTTGAAAACCCGCTAAGGCGCAGGTTACGCGACCTAGGCGCGCTACCGACGAACCCCCTCGGCGAGTTCACCGGCAAGCCCGCGCACGGCTGCAATGGCGGCCGACAGATCCGGTGCTGCGCGAATGCAGCGAACAAATGCCGAGCCCACGATCACCCCGTCGGCGTAGCCGGCCACCTCGCGGGCTTGGGCGCCAGTCGAAACTCCAAGACCTACCGCGATGGGTAAATCGGTGAGCCGACGGGCCCGGGTCACCAAGGGCTCCGCGCCAGCACCAACCTGACGGCGCGCGCCCGTCACCCCCATCGTGGACGCGGCGTAAACAAACCCCGAGGCTTTAGCTACCACCGCCTTGATGCGCTCATCGGTCGAAGACGGAGCGACGAGAAAAATGGTGTCGACTTCATGGGCCAAGGTCGCGGCGGACCACGGGCCCGCCTCCTCCGGCGTTAAGTCTGGGGTGATTACCCCGCTGCCCCCTGCCGCGGCTAACCGCGCCGCGAATCTCGCAACGCCATACCGCTCGATCGGGTTCCAATAGGACATCACCAACAGGGCCGCTCGCTCACCATCAAGGCGGCTCACCACATCTAAAACCACGTCGGTGGTGGTACCCCCGGCTAGCGCCGCAGCCACCGCGAATTGGATATCAGCACCATCCATCAATGGGTCCGAGTAGGGCAGGCCTACCTCGATTGCGTCAACCCCGGCATCGACCATCGTGTTCATCAGCTCCACCGAGGCGGCAGCGGTTGGGTACCCCGCAGGCAGGTATCCGATCAGGGCCGCCCGATTGTTCGATTTCGCCCGGGAAAAAATCTCAGCCAGTCGCCGGCTCATCGACCTTCGGCCATTTCGATCCCGGCTGGTGCACCGATCCCAAACCAGCGGGCCGCGGTCGCTACGTCTTTGTCGCCGCGCCCCGATAGGTTGACGATGATCACGGCGGTTGGCCCCAACTCACGCCCGACCCGCATTGCGCCGGCTAATGCATGGGCGGTCTCGATCGCCGGGATGATGCCTTCGGTACGACTCAGTAGCGCCAGCGCGGCCATCGCCTCATCGTCATTAATCGGCTCGTATTTCGCCCGCCCGGTGTCGTGGAGCCACGAGTGCTCCGGCCCAACTCCCGGATAATCCAGCCCGGCGCTGATCGAATGGGAGGCAATTGTTTGACCCCACTCATCCTGCATCACATATGTGCGCGCACCATGTAGCACCCCCGGTGACCCGGCTGCGAAACGGGCTGCGTGTCGACCGGTTTCAACTCCATCACCACCAGCCTCATACCCGCGCAGTTGCACATCGGCGTCGTCCATGAATCCACTAAACAGCCCAATCGCATTTGACCCACCCCCAACGCAGGCCACTACCGCGTCCGGTAGTCGACCTTCAGCGAGTTTGATCTGCTCGCGGGCCTCCCGCCCAACCACGGCCTGGAAATAGCGAACGATTTCCGGGAACGGTGCTGGGCCTGTGACTGTGCCAAGGACGTAGTGGGTCCGATCAACCGAGGCGACCCAGTCGCGCATTGCCTCATTTATCGCATCCTTGAGAGTGCGACTACCGGCGGTTACCGAAATAACTTCGGCGCCAAGTAACTGCATCCGCACCACATTCAATGCCTGCCGGAGGGTATCTTCCTCGCCCATGAATACCGTGCATTCGAGCCCGAGCAGTGCCGCAGCGGTTGCGGTGGCTACTCCATGTTGGCCGGCACCGGTCTCGGCGATCATTCGGGACTTGCCCATCCGCTGGGTCAGCAATGCCTGACCGATTGCATTGTTGATCTTGTGAGAGCCGGTGTGATTGAGATCCTCGCGCTTTAAGTAGATGCGCGCTCCCCCGCAATGCTCAGCGAACCGTTCGGCCCTGGTCAGCGGGCTTGGCCTACCGGTATACGAGCGTTCCAAGGCCGCCAGCCGGGTCATGAAACTCGGGTCCATGATTGCCGAGCGGAAGGCCGAATCCAACTCATCAAGCGCGGCTGTTAGCGCCTCCGGGACAAAACGCCCTCCGTACGGCCCGAAGTGCCCAGCGGTCACCGTGCTGCCTGCGGTAGTCAACTTCTGCTCACCCTCTACTATTTCGCAGCGCTGGGTGCGCACCAGCGGTAACCAGATCATGTACCGCCGCACGTGGGTCCTTGTCGAGAACCAAGCTCTCACCCACGAGGACCGCATCAGCGCCGGCTTCGGCGTACGCGATGAGGTCATGGGGGTCACGCACCCCTGACTCGGCGACCCGCACACAGGTATCAGGTAGCATCGGAGCCAGCCGAGCAAATACGGTTCGGTCAATCTCCAGTGTCTTCAGATCGCGGGCATTTACGCCGATAATGAGCGCGCCAGCATCCAACGCACGCCGCACCTCATCTTCATCGTGGACCTCAACCAGCGCGCTCAGCCCCATGCTCTTGGCCCGTTCGACCAGGCTGACCAAGGCTGGTTGGTCAAGTGCCGCCACTATCAGCAGGGCCATATCCGCGCCAAAGACTTTGGCTTCCCAAAGTTGATAGCTAGCTACGATGAAATCCTTGCGCAGCACCGGTATATCAACCGCGGCTCGCACCGCCGCAAGGTCCGCGAGGCTGCCACCAAATCGACGCTCCTCGGTCAACACGCTGATGCAGTGGGCGCCACCTGCTTCATATGAGCAGGCCAATACAGCAGGATCGCCGATCTCGGCCAATACTCCGCGACTGGGGCTGGCTCGCTTGACCTCGGCGATGACTGCAACGTCTTCGCCTTTGAGTACTTTGACGACATCCATGGCCGGACGCACTTTCTGGGCGCGATCCTTCAACTCATCAAGTGGCACCGCTTCAATTCGTTGCGCGAGGTCTTCGCGCACACCCACCAAGATGTCATCCAGTACGGTCACGAGCCAAGGGTAACCACGGCAGGAAAGTGCCCCGCTCAGGCCCCCGAGGATAGAAATGGCACGAAATTCCGAATGACGCCGAAAGTGAGCACCACCCCCAAACTGACATAAGTGAGAATGTTCCGGCGGTTGAACTCTGCACGCGTTACCGCAGCCCGTAAACCGCGCCAGCTCCGCCGCAGCCAGAGTATCCATAGTGCAATTGCCGCAGGGACCAGTACTAATAGCAGCGCATTGTTGTCGACCGCGCCAGCGACATCCCCATGCAATAAGTCGTGGGTACCGCGCAGCAGCCCACACCCTGGACAGTCAATACCGAAGAGCGCGCGGGTTGGGCACAGTGGATAGTGGCCAGGCTCATTGGGGTCAACCGCCCACAGGTAGCCGCACCCGATAACCACCACCGCGCCGGTAACCAACGGTGCCAGCAACCGGCGCGGGCGCGGGCGGGCATCCAAGCGTGCTGCCTCAACAATGTCGTTGGACGCCATGGCGGTAACCGCGACCTGATCCATCGCCTTAGCCTACGAGAGGTAATCGCACCATGAAGCGGGCGCCGCCGCCGGGGGCTTGGCCCGCACCGGCCTCGCCGCCGAGGCCCGTCGCCAGGCGCCCCACCAAAGCCAGGCCCAGACCCGTGCCAACCGGCCGGACCCCGCGATAACGCTCGTGCAGCACCCCGGGCTCAAATGCCACGGCAATATCGTCAAGGGTCAGGCCCGGGCCGGCGTCTTGTACTTCGAGCACCGCCGAGCGCCCGTCGCTACGAATGCTCAACACGATCAACGAGCCCTCCGGCGAAACACGCAGTGCATTCTCGGCGAGATTATCTATGACCTGACGCAGCCTAACCGGGTCAAGGTGCGCAATCAGCGGATTCGCTGGGGTCTCGCAGCTGAATTCAACCCCGGCGTTGGCACAACGATCAGCCCAGACTTCCCCGGCCTCGCGGACCAACTCGGCCAGATCGGTATCCAGCGGTGTCATTTGGAAATTAACGGCACCCAATCGCGCGAGATCAAGTAGATCAGCAACCAGACGATCCAATCGAGTGGCCTCTGAGGTCAAGGTCGCACCGGTCCGGGCAACTTCGTCAGCTGGAATTATCCCATCAGCAAGGGCCTCACCGTAGCCTTTGACCGCGGTCAACGGTGTTCGCAGCTCATGGGAGATGGAAAGCAGGAACTCCCGTTGCCGACCCTCAGATACCGCAAGGGCCGCGTTCAGATGGTTCAACGCTTCGGCGATATCCGCAATCTCACTCGGGCCCTCCGCGAGCAATAACACATCGCGGGAGCCGGCCGCTAGTTGGTTGGCCGCCTGCCGGGCCGCGCGCAGCGGCCGGGTCAAACGTTGGGCGGCCCAGTAGCCAATCGGGATCGAGATCAACAAGCCCAACAACAACGCAATGCCAAAGCGAAGTAACAGCCCTTGCGCAGACCCACCCACCACGGTGATCGGTAGTTGCAAGACCAAGGCCAGATCACCGCTCATCCTGCGAGCCTCGATAAGCACCGGGCCAGCCGCCGTACGGCCTTCGGTGGAGACCGACGAGCCAGCCAGCAAACTCTGCATTTCCGCCTCCGACAAGCCAGGCGGCGGGACGCTCCCTGCGGCGGTGATGTAACCGGAGATTTGCTCGGCGATCAAGGTGCGCTCTAACTCTCGTGGCAACGGGAAGCCTGATCCCATCCCCAAACCCTGTCCCAAATCGCCGCGATCAAGAGCCGCCGCGGTGATATCGGTCAAACGGCTTAGCCGCTCACGTGATTGCTGCAAGGTGGCTGCCGTGATCAGCAAATAGGACACCGCCACCGCTACGACTACCACGATGACCGCGACCGAACTGGTCAAAAGCACAGTGCGGGTCACGATGCTCATGCGGGCCCGCCTTGTGGTCACGGCTCAAGCTCCGCCGAGTACCCCACACCTCGAACCGTGCGGATCGGGCTGTGATCACCCAGTTTCGCCCGGACCTGCGCCACATGCACATCAACGGTTCGAGTACCGACAATCGCCGCATAACCCCACACTTCCGAGAGCAGTTGCTCCCGGCTCAGGACTTTGCCCTGATTGGCCATGAGGTGCTCGAGCAAGTCGAACTCGGTGGCGGTCAGTTGCACTTGCGCACCTGCAACACTTACGCGTCTGGTTACGGGATCAACGGAAACATCACCCAGAACTAACGGGCCGGCGCTGCTGGCCGCGTACACCGCGCGCCGCACAACTGCCTTTACCCGCGCAACTACCTCACGCGGGCTAAATGGTTTGGTGATGTAGTCATCGGCCCCAAGTTCTAAGCCGACAACTCGGTCAACCTCATCATCGCGCGCAGTGCAAAAAAGCACCGGCGTCCAGTTGCCTTCGGCGCGCAGCCGGCGGCAAATCTCGGTACCGTCCAGCGACGGTAGCCCGACGTCAAGGATTATTGCAACCGGGTGCAGGGTTCGCGCAGCTCCCAAACCCGCTAGGCCATCGGATTCAACTTGCACCCCGAACCCCTCCCGCGCTAGGTAAAGGCGCAGCAGATCAGAGATCGCCCGCTCATCCTCGACGACAAGGATCAGTCCTTTTACCGAATCGGGGCTCATACCGCTAAGAGTGCCATGGAAAAGAACTCGTTTGCACTTGGCAAGGGGCCCGCGGGATCAGGGCCTGATCAGGATTTGGTAAATCAACGCCTTGGGATTGTGCCCAACCCGGCCTTTTGCATAATCTTGCCGACTATCGCACCGACCACTACCAGCGCAGCCCCGACCCAGAACATCGGCCAATTGCCAAGTATCACGGCCAAGGTGCCAACCAAGAAGGCAATCGAGATGATTATCACTGTTGCCCAAGCGGCCGGGGTTGACCCGTGGTGGCCCGGCTTGACTTGGTGCTCGCTAGTACTGGCTTGGTTCATAGGGACATTTAATCATCAGCGTCATGGCCGCTGCTAGATCAGGTGGTCGGGTCCTCACCGCGGTCTAGGGCATCCCACGCCGAAAGGGCCGTGATCGAACCCGCATCTTGGCCAGCCTTAGTCCCACTGGATCGCTCATAACGTTGACTCAACCCGGGCCAGGTCCGACCGCGTGCCACGATCAGCCCGCCCACCGCGGCTAGGCCCAAGGCCCCGATTAGACCAAGGACCCACCACGGGGTGCTGGCCCACTGGGTAAATGGATCTGGGTTAAGTGGATCGACAAGCGCCGCCTGCGGATCTAGGCCAAAGCCAATGGCACTCACCGCACTAACCAAGCCGGTGGCCAGAACCACTAGGCCAACGATCACTCGAGCCCAGCCGCGGGTGGCAAAAACCCCGCCGACCGCAGCCAGCCCCAGCCAAGGCATCACCCCGGCCAGCGGATAGATCTCACGTCCGGTGAAAGTCACCTCGGTCCCGGTGTCACTTAGCCCCGAAACCAGCGGCACACTGACACTTGCCCAAGGCAAGGCGAATGCCGCGATGACGACTAATGCGGCCGCCGCTAACCCAATTAATGCCATCCGATAACTGCTCAACTTCTTGCCCTAGGGCCAGCATCAGACACATCGGTCAAGGTCTGGGCGAGGGACACCGCACGCAGGACCGCGGCCGCCTTATTTCGGCACTCCGCTGCCTCCGAGGTTGGCACCGAGTCAGCGACGATGCCGGCGCCAGCCTGCACAACAGCCACCCCATCCTTAATGAGCGCGGTTCGGATGGCAATTGCGGTGTCAACATTGCCGGCAAAGTCAAAATATCCCACGCAGCCGCCATAAAGCCCCCTTCGGACCTGCTCGAGCTCATCGATGATGGCCATCGCGCGCGGTTTCGGTGCACCCGACAGCGTACCTGCTGGAAATGTCGCAGCCAAGGCATCGTAGGCCGTGCAATCCTCGCGAAGTTCGCCCGTGACAGTTGAAACTAGGTGCATGACATGCGAGTAACGCTCGACCTGCATGAAGTCCACCACCGCAACACTTCCCGGCTGACACACTCGTCCAATGTCATTTCGCGCCAGATCAACCAACATCAAGTGCTCGGCGCGCTCCTTCTCATCCGCAAGCAGCTCCTCACCTAGTGCCGCGTCTTCCTCAGGGGTAACCCCTCGAGGCCTAGTGCCAGCGATGGGGTGCACGACGCAGTGACCATTCGTGACGGTAACCAACGCCTCCGGGGAGGATCCGACGATTTCAAATGCCGTGCGATCGGGAATGTGCCCTGCCTCGTGGTCGGGCTGGGAACCATCATCGATCGGCAGTCGCAGGAGGTACATGTACGGGCTGGGGTTGCTTGTGCGCAAGATGCGATAGACATCCAGGCCGGTAGCTGCACACGGAGTTTGAAACCGTTGCGAGAGGACGATCTGGAAGGCATCACCGGCTTGAATGTACTCCTGCGCGCGCTCGACCGAGGCATGGAAATCAGCCGGCGCGAAATTGGCTTTTACCAGTGGCTCGGCGGTGCCGTCGTAGGTCCAGATCCCGGTGGGCGGGGCGGACCCAAGCGCCCCTTGCATTAAGTCCAGTCGACGGACCGCGTCTTGCCATGCTTCATCAACACGGTCATCAGAAGCGTCATAGTTGATCGCATTCGCGATGAGCAAGACCGAACCATCAGTGTGGTCGACGGCCGCCAGATCGGTTGCCAATAGGAACGCTAATTCTGGTATTTGCAACTCGTCTGGATTCGCATCAGGGACCTGCTCCCACCGACGAACAGCGTCATAGCTGAAATAGCCAACGAGGCCGCCGGTTAACGGCGGCAGCCCCGGGGCCTGCTCGGTATGCAGGAGGTCAATTGTTTCACGCAGCACCTCCATCGGATTGCCCGAAGCCAGTACACCGCGTGGTGCGCGCCCGAGCCAAGCCGCCGAACCATCCCGCTCCGTCAGCATCGCCGCGGAGTGGACTCCGATAAATGAATACCGCGACCAAAGGCGCCCCGGCTCAGCTGACTCCAGCAAAAACGTGCCGGCTCGGTCACCGCACAGGGCCAGGAACAGTCCCACCGCCGTGTGCCCGTCGACCAACAGCCGTCGAGTCACCGGGATTACTCGTCGATCCTGGGCCAGCACTCGAAACTCCGGCAACCCCGGGGATGTGCCAACGCTCATACGGTGTGATGCTTCCCGGCATCAAAGCACGATCTCGCCCCGGTGTGGCAGGCTTCGCCGAGCTGATCGACCTCGAGCAAGATGGTGTCGCCATCGCAATCCAGTTTGAGTTCGCGAATCGCTTGGAAGTTTCCGGAAGTTTCGCCTTTGACCCACAGTTTGGACCTACTGCGCGAAAAATAGGTGGCCTTGCCGGTCTCAAGGGTTAGCTCCAAGGCGTCTTTATTCATCCAAGCCATCATCAAAACCTCACCGGAATCCCACTGCTGGGCGATCGCCGGCACCAAGCCTTGGTCATTGAACCGCACGCGGGCGATCAGTTCGGCTCCCACTGTCATCCCCACATTGTGCCGGGACGGGATTCATAGGACATGATGAGGGTGTGACCGCAGCCCAAGGCGCCCATACCGAACGCCTCGACCTTGCCGCCCTCCTACTCGCCCTGGGCCCGAACGCACCCACCCTGTGCGCTGGCTGGAATGCCGCCAATCTCGCGGCTCACCTGGTGATTCGCGAGTCGAGACCCGATGCCGCACTAGGTATCTTGGTCGGGCCACTGGCCGGTTGGACCCAACATGTTCAAGATGCGACGGCCAACTTGCCCTATGCCGAACTTGTCGACAAAGTCCGAAGCGGCCCGCCGACCCTGTCGTTCTTCGCTATCCCAGGTGTTGATGGCCTGGCCAATCTCTTTGAATACTTCGTACATCATGAGGACTTGCGTCGGGCGCAAGCCAACTGGCAACCACGTGAACTAAACCAGGGCTTCGCCGATCTGCTCTGGGGCCGGCTAGCCAAGAGTTCCCGGCTGCTTTTCCGCAAGGCCCAGGTTGGCGTGGTCTTGGAACGAACGGATCGAACCGCGACCACCCGCATAGTCGCCCATCGGGGCAACCCGGCGGTGACGTTGCGCGGCAGTGTCGGCGAACTCGTGCTGCGTTCCTACGGACGCACCGAAGTAGTACTCGAGGTTGACGGTTCCGCCGAAGCCGTGGCCGCCTTCAACAACTCGCCCTTGGGGTTCTGACCGCGGGTCAACGAACCAGTAGACCCGATTCAGCTAATGCCTGTTTCACCTGCGCGACCGTGAACTGACCGAAATGAAAGACACTTGCCGCTAGCACAGCGTCGGCACCCGCGTCGACGGCCAGCGCGAAATCGGTCAGTGAACCGGCCCCGCCGCTGGCGATCAGCGGCACCTGAACAACGCCTCGAATATTCTTGATGAGTTCAAGGTCAAATCCGGCCTTGGTGCCGTCGGCATCCATGGAGTTCAACAAGATCTCACCGGCACCCCGCTTCGTACCCTCCATCGCCCAAGTGATCACATCCATACCGGTGCTGCGCCTACCGCCGTGAGTGGTTACCTCAAATCCGCTGACGGTGCTGACCCCTGGTGGACACCGGCGGGCATCGATCGATAGGACAACGCATTGGGAGCCGAACCGTTCGGCGGCCTGACTAAGCAAAGTTGGGTCGGCGATCGCTGCTGTGTTCAAACTGACTTTGTCGGCACCTGCACGCAAGAGCAGGTCAAAGTCATCTGGTGATCGGACGCCGCCGCCAACAGTTAGCGGGATGAAAACGCAATCAGCCGTGCGTTGAACAACATCAAGCAATGTTTGCCTATCCCCACTTGACGCGGTTATATCCAGGAACACTATTTCATCCGCACCCCCAGCGTCATAACGCGAGGCCAGCTCAACCGGATCACCCGCATCCCGCAGGCCGGTGAAATTCACGCCCTTCACAACCCGCCCAGCATCAACATCAAGGCAGGGAATCACCCGGATTGCCATACTCACGGCCGCGGGGGTCCCCACTCATAAGGATCGAATCGAGGCTCGATGGACGCGATGGCCTCCGCCAGGGTAAAGGCACCGTCGTATAGCGCACGGCCAATAATTGCCCCTTCTATCCCCGACGGCACCATCTCGACCAACTTGTGCAAGTCCTCCAACTTCGAAATCCCACCCGAAGCGATCACCGGCCTCTTGGTTGCCGCGCACACATCGCGCAAGAGGTGAAAATTAGGGCCGTGCATGGTGCCGTCTTTGGTGACATCGGTAACGACATAGCGTGCGCACCCGGCCGCGTCGAGTCGGGCGAGGGTCTCCCAGAGATCACCACCATCTTTGGTCCAGCCCCGCGCCGACAAAGTCGTGCCGCGCACGTCCAGGCCGACCGCAATTTGCTCCCCATGATCAGCGATTACTTTCGCCGTCCATTCCGGATCCTCGAGGGCAGCGGTGCCAAGATTCACTCGATCACATCCGGTCGCAAGTGCCGCCTTGAGGGATGCGTCATCGCGAATACCGCCGGACAACTCAACTTTCGCATGGTGACGCACATCGGCAACAACCCGAGCCAGTAGGCCTGCGTTATCACCTTTACCGAATGCTGCATCAAGGTCGACCAGGTGGATCCACTGCGCACCTTGGTTGATCCAAGCCCGCGCCGAATCCAATGGCGACCCGTAGGCGGTCTCGGTCCCGGCCTTACCCTGCACCAGTCGCACCGCCTGACCCCCGGAAACATCAACGGCGGGCAGCAAGATCAACTCTTTAGTCACGGCCCAAACCCTACTTTGCACGTGGTGCGGACTAAACCACGGACTCTTAGAGGGACTGAAGCCACGAATTCAGCAGCTCAAGACCAGCCGCACCGGATTTTTCCGGATGGAACTGGGTAGCGACCAGTGGGCCGTTCTCGATGGCAGCCACAAAGTCAGTGCCGTGGGTGCCCCAAGTGATCACCGGTGATCGCCGGTTCAGGTGGTGGGGAGTCAAGTCACAGGTGGTCACCCCGTATGAGTGCACGAAGTAAAACCGTTCCCCCGCAACCTCCGCGAAAATCGTCGAATCCGCCGGCGCCCGCACGGTGTCCCAGCCCATATGCGGCAAAATCGGCGCACCAAGTCGCTCGACCACCCCGGGCCATTGCCCTAGACCATCGACCGTGGTCCCGTGCTCGACTCCGTGGGCGAATAACACCTGCATGCCCACGCAGATGCCCAGAACCGGCCTGCCAGCAGTCAGGCGCCTATCAATGATGACGTCACCGCGCACCTCAAGGATCCCGCGCATGCAGGCGGCAAAAGCACCCACGCCCGGCACCACTAATGCATCAGCATTTAATGCCTCATCAAAGTCAGCAGTGACTTGGACTGTTGCCCCGACTTTTTCAAGCGCCCGCTGCGCAGAGCGGAGGTTACCTGACCCGTAATCCAAGATGACAATGTCTTGAGTTGTCACGATTTGACGCTAAGACTTGTTAGCGGTCAAAGTGCCTTTTGTTGATGGCACGCCAACCACGCGCACGTCCGTTGCCACCGCAGCTCGCAGCGACCGGGCCACCGACTTGAACTGGGCCTCAACCACATGGTGCGCATTGCGACCCGAAATTACCCGCACATGCAGCGTGATCTTCGCGGTCGCCACAATTGACTCCCAGATATGCCGGGTCAAAGTGGTGTCGTAAGACCCAATTAGCTCGACCACCTCGGGCTCCTCATGAACCAGATAGGGTCGGCCCGAGAGATCGACGGCGGACTGCACCAAGCACTCATCTAGTGGAACCAGCGCATCACCGAAGCGACATAGGCCGGCGCGATCGCCGAGGGCCTCATTCATTGCCTGACCCAGTGCCAGTGCGGTGTCTTCCACGGTGTGGTGTGAATCAACTTCGAGGTCGCCCTTGGTCGCGACCACTAGGTCAAAGCCCCCATGCTTTGCCAACTGCGCCAGCATGTGATCAAAGAAGGGCACACCAGTATCAATTGTGCTGGCACCACTGCCATCGAGGTTTAACTCGACCAGCACCTGGCTTTCCTTGGTGTTTCGCTCAACCCGCGCTGTGCGATTCATGATTGCCTTTCGTCGCCCACCGCGCTCAACAGCGCGGACCTAAACCTATCGTTTTCGACGGGCGTGCCAATACTTACCCGCAGGTAGCCGGCTGGCCCTGTGACCCGAATCAATACCCCTTGATCAAGTAGGCGCTGCCAGATGCCCTCGCGATCACCAAAAGTTCCGAAGAGAATGAAGTTCGCATCGCTCAAGACGACATCAAAGCCCTGCCCGACCAGCCATTCCTGAAGTGCATCACGCTCCTCGCGGATCGTGGACACCTGGGCCTGCATGGAGCCACAGTGGCGTAGGGCGGCCGTCGCCACCGCCTGGGTCACCGAAGAGAGGTGGTACGGGAGGCGGACCACGCTCAAGGTCTCGACCACGGCAGGATCGGCCGTAGCGGCGTAGCCGACGCGGGCGCCGGCCAGCCCAAATGCCTTGCTCATCGTGCGGGTGACCACCAGATTTGGATAGTCCGGCAGTAGTTCCAGCGCAGATGGAATCCCAGCGCGCCGAAATTCGGCATAGGCCTCGTCGACGATTAGCATCGCCCCACAATCTCGTGCCGTGCCAAGCAGGGTCACTAGGTCCACGGGATCAAGTGCCGTACCGGTCGGATTGTTGGGGGCGGTCACCAATACCAGGGACGGGCGGTGGCTCGCGATCTGCTGACACGCACTAGCAACGTCAATCGTGAAATCTGCTCGCCGCGGAAATGACAGGTAGTTGGTGAATGTGTCACGGGCATATTCCGGATACATCGAGTAAGTCGGATCGAAGCTGATGGCTAAGCGCCCCGGACCCCCAAAGGCCAAGAACAAATGGTGCACTACCTCATTTGATCCATTGGCGGCCCAGATCTGATCCCACGGAACCTGAACGCCGGATTCACTCGCCAGATAATCAGCCAGGGCTTCACGAAGCACCACTGCATCGCGCTGTGGGTACCTGTTTAGGTCCGTGGCAACAGACCTGACCGCAGCTGCAATCGCCTCAGCCACATCAACCGGCAGCGGGAAGGGGTTCTCATTTACGTTCAAACAAACCGGGACGGACAATTGGGGTGCCCCATATGACTTAACCCCCCGCAAGTCATCACGAATCGGCAACTCGAAGGCCGGTGTCACGTTACTTTCTTTTCAAACTGGGTGCGAATTCGAATGGCATCACCATGGGCGGGGAGATCCTCTGCCCCAGCCAGGGCGATCACGTGCCCGGCAACATCGCCCAGAGCCGCCTCGTCGTACTCGATTATGTGCACGCCCCTGAGGAACGACTGCACCGATAAGCCGGACGAATACCTAGCGCTGCCGCGCGTTGGAAGCACATGGTTTGAGCCCGCGCAGTAATCACCGAGCGAAACCGGGGCCCAGGTTCCGACAAATATGGCCCCGGCATTTCGAACCCGCATGGCGATTTCCCGCGCATTTTCGGTGTGAATCTCAAGGTGCTCTGCCGCATAGGCGTTGACCACCCGGAGGGCAGCCTCCAGATCGTCAACCAAGACAATCGCACTTTGCACACCGCTCAAAGATTCGGTAATGCGCTCGACATGTTTGGTGTTCGCGACTTGGTTAGCCACCTCTTTGGCAACTGCATCAGCAAGTTCCTCCGAAGGCGTGACTAGAACCGCTGCAGCCAAGACATCATGCTCGGCCTGGCTCAATAGATCGGCGGCCACGTGCCGCGGGTCAGCGGTGGAGTCGGCCAAGATCGCGATCTCAGTTGGCCCGGCTTCACTGTCAATACCAATCACCCCGCGCAGCGCACGCTTGGCCGCCGTGACATAAATATTGCCCGGGCCGGTGACCAGATCAACCGGCTCGCATCGCCCACCTGGTAGATCAACGCCATAGGCCAACATCGCGATTGCCTGCGCGCCACCGACCGCATAAACCTCATCGACACCAAGTAGTGCGCACGCGGCCAAAATAGTTGGATGCGGCCAGCCGCCAAAATCTTGTTGCGGTGGCGATACCACCGCGAGTGCCGCTACCCCAGCGACTTGGGCTGGCACCACGTTCATGATCACGCTGCTCGGATAAACGGCACGACCGCCCGGTACATAAAGTCCGACCCGCTCAACCGGCAACCAGCGTTCGGTGACGGTGCCCCCGGGGACCACCACCGCGGTGGTGTCCGTGCGACGTTGTTCTAGGTGGGCGCGCCTCGTGCGATCAATCGCCTCCACGAGGCCCGCCCGCACCGCTGGCTCCAACCCAGCCTCAGCATCGGCAATTACCTGGGCCGGCACCCGAAGCTGTGGTGGTCGCACATTGTCTAGTAGTTCCGACCAGCGCAGGACCGCTTCGGCGCCTTCATCGCGGACTTCGCTCAGGATTGGGGCAATCCGCTTGGCGGCATCGGCAACATCCATGGCTGCCCTAGGGACCGCGAGGCGGGGGTCTATTGACGAACCTCGAAGGTCAATGCGCTGGATCACGCCGACCAGTTTACGCTGCCCCTGTGCTGACCACGCTGCCACTCTTCCCACTTAACACCCTATTGGTGCCCGGACTGTTGATGCCGTTGCATATCTTTGAGCCCAGGTACTGCCAACTTGTCGAAGCTCTGCTGGCCAACCCGGATGAAGAAACCCGGGAATTTGGCATTATTGCGGTGCGCGATGGGCAATCACTTGAGGCGCACGGTGCTGGAGCGCTTTATGAAATTGGCACGGGAGCGGTGCTCCGACAAGTTGATCGCGTTGATGACGGACTCTTTGACATCATCACCATTGGCTCACGTCGGTTCCTGATACATGCTGTCGACACCAGCGCGCCACTTGCCACCGCGACGGTCGAATTTCTGGATGACCCAATTTGCGAGCCAAGTGCACTATTGCTGCAGCAGGTCATGAAGCGATTCACCACCTACCGAACCATCCTCGGTGGTCGATTCGATGACGGGGAAGCCCGTACCGACGACCTGCCTGCGGATCCAAACGTCCTGAGTTATCTCATAACGGCGTCAATGGTGCTGCCAACAGCTGAACGGCAAAGCCTGCTCAGTGCACCGGATGCAGGTGCGCGGCTTGTCCTGGCGAGTGACTTGCTGGCGCGCGAGAATGCCCTTATCGCAGCCTTCTCCGCGGTGCCGGCAATCGATCTGTTGCCCACAGTCGACTTCCCAAACTAACTGCCCAAGCTAACTACCCGAATTGATTGCGGAATCTAGACAGGGAAAATGGCCAAGGCCCCTCGAAACAGTAAGCGTGGCAGCACCGGCACCCCCGCCGCTGCGGCGCTTACCCGCGCCGGGGTCCAATTCACGGTGCATACCTATGAGCACGACCCCAGGCAGCGAGCCTTCGGCTCCGAAGCTGCCACCGCCTTGCAGTTAGAACCGGCCACGATATTCAAGACGCTCATAGTTGATGTCGATGACGTTCCAACGGTGGCTATCCTCCCGGTAAGTTCAATGTTGGACCTGAAGGCGCATGCGGCAAGTTGCGGTGGCCGCAGGGCAGCACTTGCGGATGAGAAAGTGGCTGAGCGAATCACCGGTTACGTAGTGGGCGGGATCAGCCCGATCGGGCAGAAGCGCAAACTCCGAACGATTCTCGACAACAGCGCTACCGAACTAGCCACCATGTATGTATCCGGCGGGGTGCGCGGTATGCAGATTGGTCTAAGCCCGAGCGACTTAATCGAGATCACCGATGCAATCAGCGGCCCGATCGCGCGTTTTCCTTAGCCGCACCCCACCAATCGGCGAATGAGACGGCAAAAATCACTATGGCTGCGGTAATCGGCCAGACCAGGAGCAAAGCCGGCATCGACACCTTCAAAGGGGCGTCAATGACAGCTTCATCCATGGTTGTTGCCACCAACCCGGCAATATCCACGGAACCAAGTCGGCTGCCAACAAACCACATGAGAAATGATCCGATACCACCGGCAATTATGCCGGCGACCAACACCGACAGTGGATGCTCCCGTCGCATTACAAGTAGGCCGATGGTTACAGCTAACCCGGCAAAGAGTGCGAGCACCGCAAAGGAAACATCAGCCGCCAAATATCCATCCGGCTGATAGGTGGCCGGATAGGTTGACCCAGATCGCACCACCAATGGCACCCGAGGTGCCAGCCGCCACCAAATGACCCCGAGCGCCAACCCGCTCACCGCGCCAACCACGAGGCCAGCGAAGATGACCGCAGAGGTCCGGCGTAGGAAGGACATCAGACTCCGGTTAAGTTGGGAATTTCAGTTAAAACAGGTCGGGCCGAGAAGTGCCTTGAGATCTCCGTATAGTGAAGATGACGGCGTGACCCGCAACTTGTCGTCTAGTCGCAAAACGGTGGTGCTAACTCCGCCGGTCAAGTGCAGGTTTACCTCAGTTGTACCCGGGTGGCCCGCGAGTATCTCCTTGAGTTTGTCAACCAATGGCGGTATGCATCGAGTTGCCGGCATCGTAAGGCGTAGCGGACCCGTCGCGGCCTCACTTAAATCCGGCACGGAGACGTCAATCGCGACCACGCGCACGCCATCGTCATCGCTGCGATCGACACGGCCCCGGACCACGACGACGACATCTTCGACCAGGGAAGTGCTAACCGGCTGGTAGGTCTGCGGGAAAACCATGATCTCAACCGAGCCTTCAAGATCCTCCAGAGTGACAATTGCCCATGAGCTACCTTGCTTGGTGGTCTTGCGTTGCACTCCGGTGATGAGGCCGCCAATTGTTGCAACACTTGAATCAGCCCTTTCATCATTTAGCAAGGCCGCTATTGATCGATCCGTTAGTTGCGCCAAGGCGCGTTCAGCACCGTGCAGAGGGTGATCCGATACGTAGAGCCCGAGCATTTCGCGCTCATGTGCCAAGAGAACGGATTTCTCCCACTCCCCCAGGGAAATCTCGACCTGGGGCACCAGCGCCGAATCACCTTGAGCCTCCAGCCCGCCAAAAAGATCGAATTGACCAATTGCTTCAGAGCGTTTGATGTCGACCGCCGAGTCGACAATTTCCTCGAGGACTTGTACCAAGCCCTTGCGGGTATGACCGAAGGAGTCAAAAGCCCCAGCTTTCACCAGCGACTCAACAACCCGCTTATTGCAGACCGAGACTTCGACTTTTGCGATGAAATCATAGAAGTTCGCAAATCGACCCACGCGGCGCCGAGTAGCGATGATGGAATCCACCACGTTACCGCCAACATTTCTGATCGCCGAGAGGCCAAAGCGGATGTCCGTGCCACGTGGTGTGAAATCAAAGTCCGAATCATTCACATCGGGCGGAAGTACTTTGATGCCCATTCGACGGCACTCGTTTAGGTAGATTGCCGAGCGGTCCTTATCATCCTTGACCGAGGTCAGGAGTGCGGCCATGTACTCAGCGGGGTAGTTGGCTTTCAGGTAGGCGGTCCAGTAGGAGACCATCCCGTAACCTGCGGTATGAGCCTTATTGAAGGCGTAGTCCGAAAATGGAACCAAGATCTCCCAGAGCCGGGCAATCGCCTCATCGGAGAAATTCTTGGCGTGCATACCAGCCTCGAACGGGACGAACTCCTTTTTCAGGATTTCGCGCTTCTTCTTGCTCATCGCTCGCCGCAAGAGATCGGCTTTGCCAAGGGAATACCCGGCAAGTTTCTGGGCGATCGCCATCACCTGCTCCTGATAGACGATCAAGCCGTACGTGTCGCCAAGGATGTCCGCTAGCGGCTCCGCTAACTCAGGGTGGATCGGCAGCACCGGCTTGCGGCCATTCTTTCGGTCGGCGTAGTCATTGTGCGCATTGGCGCCCATCGGTCCGGGTCGATAAAGGGCCAGCACCGCAGAGATATCTTCGAAGCTATCCGGCTGCATCGAACGAAGCAGCGCGCGCATTGGGCCGCCGTCTAGCTGGAATACCCCAAGGGTGTCACCACGGGCCAACAACTCAAATGTCGAGGCGTCATCAAGTGTTAGTTCTTCGAGAACTACGACTTCGGATCTGTTCGCCTCAATATACTTAAGGCAATCATCAAGTACCGTCAGGTTGCGGAGCCCAAGGAAATCCATCTTTAACAGTCCAAGGGCTTCGCAGGCTCCCATATCAAACTGCGTGATGATGGCACCATCTTGATCGCGGCGCCACACCGGAATCACGTCCATAAGCGGTTCACGACACAAGATAACTCCGGCAGCATGAACACCGGGTTGTCTCTTTAGTCCCTCAAGACCAAGTGCGGTGTCGACAACTCGCCTTGCTTCGGCATCCCCCTCGTACAAGGCTCGAAACTCTGCTGCCTCGCCGTAGCGCGGGTCCTTCGGGTCAAATACTCCGGCGAGTGAGATGTCCTTGCCCATCACCGCCGGGGGCATCGACTTGGTGATCCGATCACCGAGCGCGTAAGGGTAACCCAGGACCCGCGCACTGTCCTTGATCGCCGCCTTGGCTTTGATGGATCCGTAAGTGATGATCTGAGCCACATGCGCTTCGCCATATTTATCGGTCGCGTACCGGATCATGTCGGAGCGCCGGCGTTCATCGAAGTCGATATCGATATCTGGCATGGAAATACGCTCTGGGTTCAAGAATCGCTCAAATAGCAATCCGTGCCGAATCGGATCTAGGTCAGTGATACCAAGTGCGTAAGCCAGCATTGAACCGGCCGCTGAACCACGGCCAGGACCCACCCGAATCCCATTGCTCTTTGCATACTGCACTAAGTCGGCGACCACGAGGAAATACCCCGGGAAGCCCATCTGGCAGATCACCCCGACTTCATAGGTGGCCTGCGCCCGCACATTCTCCGGGATGGCAGCGCCGAAACGGCGATGTAGGCCGATCTCGACCTCCTTGACCAGCCAAGACTCCTCCGACTCACCGTCCGGCACCGGCGACTGCGGCATCAAGTTGGCGCCCTCGGCGAACTCAACATTGCAGCGTTCTGCAATCAGGAGCGTGTTATCGCATGACTCAGGAATCTCACTCCACAGGGTGCGCATCTCCTGCGAACTCTTGAGATAAAACTCCTGTGAATCAAACCTAAAACGCTTCGGATCATCCATTGTGGTTCGGGTGCCTATGCAAAGCAGCACATCATGTGTTGCAGCATCCGTCGCGTGCACATAATGCAAGTCGTTCGTTGCGACCACCGGCAGTTCCAAGGTGCGGGCTATCCGCAGCAGATCCTCGCGGAAACGTCGCTCAATATCGAGCCCATGCTCCATTACCTCGCAGAAGTAGTTACCAGCACCCAAAATGTCGCGGAAGTCGGCCGCCGCAGCCAGCGCCTTGTCGTATTGACCGGCCTGCAGCCACCGATTGACCTCGCCACTTGGGCAGCCGGTCGTGCCGATGAGACCCTTTCCATATCTTTCAAGCAGTTCCCGGTCAAAGCGCGGCTTATGGTAATAACCCTCTAGGCTCGCAAGCGAGGAAAGCCTGAACAGGTTGTGCATGCCAGCGGTGTTTTCCGCCCACAGCGTCATATGGGTGTAACTGAATTTTCCGCGACCGGCGGTTGGATCCTCCGGAGTGCCTTCGTCGAAACCGCCACCGAAGTCAAAAGGCCGGCGCTCGAACCGACCCTGCGGCGCGAAGTACCCCTCCAAGCCAATAATGGGTTTAACACCATGCGCGCGTGCGGCCTTGTAAAAGTCATAGGCACCGTAAAGATTGCCATGGTCGGTCATCGCGATCGCTGGCATCTTGAGCTTGGCGGCCTCGTACATTAAATCCCCAAGGCGTGCCGCTCCATCTAGCATTGAGAACTCGGTGTGCACATGTAGGTGCACGAACGGATCCTCAGTCACTTCCCCACCTTAACTTTCCCATCATGCGCCTTCCTGCAGGCGCCCCAGCGCCACTTTGAGGTCAGCTGGATATTGACTTTCGACGCAAATCCACTCCCCGCTGCCCGGATGCTTGAACCCCAACCGCACCGCATGTAACCACTGTCGCTTCAACCCCAACTTCGCTGCCAGCACTGGATCTGCACCATATGTCAGGTCACCGACACATGGGTGGCGCATAGCCGAAGTGTGCACCCGAATTTGATGGGTTCGCCCGGTCTCGAGGTGGATCTCCACCAAGGAGCCATGGGCGAACGCCTCTAAGGTTTCATAGTGAGTCACACTCGGCTTACCGCCACTAACTACCGCAAACCGGTAATCTTGCGTTGGATGCCGGTCAATTGGCGCATCGATGGTGCCCCGTAATGGATCTAGGAGCCCTTGCACCACCGCGTGGTACATCTTGTCGACGGTGCGCTCCCGAAATTGCCGTTTTAGGCTCGTGTAAGCACGCTCGCTCTTGGCCACCATCATCAGGCCAGACGTGCCGACATCGAGCCGGTGCACCACCCCATGCCGCTCCGCCGCCCCCGAAGTCGCGATCTGGTGACCCGCCGCCGCCAGGGCGCCGATAACGCTAGGGCCAGCCCAACCCGGGCTTGGGTGCGCGGCCATCCCAACCGGTTTATCGATGACAACGACGTCATCATCTGCAAAAAGCACCGCCAGGCTAGGTCCCGGGTCAGGGCTGCTTTCGCCTTCGCTCCCACCACCGGCAAGGGCCTGATCAGTTAGCGAATCCGTGTCGATTTGCAGTACCGCCCCGGGCTGGAGGCGGTCGCCTTTTGTCACCGGCCGGCCATCAACGAGCACCCCACCTCTACCAACTAATTCCCCGGCCCGGGTCCTCGACAGTCCGAGCAACCGCATCAAGGCAATATCGACCCGCTCGCCGAACAAACCATCCGGTACCTCAATTTGCCTGGAGCTAATGAAGTCAGCACTCATCTGGTGGCAGCCACCGAAGCCGACGTCCCTTTGTAATTGACCCCAAAGAGCGTGAGCGCCACCATGAGGATGGCCGAGCCGACCACGCACATATCCGCAACATTGAAAACCGGCCAATAGGGCAGTTGGATGAAATCAACGACGTACCCCCGACCCACCCCAGGTGCCCGGGTCAGCCGATCAATCAGGTTGCCGATGGCCCCGCCGAGTAAGCCGCCGAGAGCAACGGCCCACCACATACTCCCAAGGCGCGTTGCGGTGCGAATGATGACAATGACAACGATGATGGCAATTAACGAGAAAATCCAGGTGACTCCGGTGCCGAGGCTAAATGCAGCGCCGGTATTTTCGGTGTAGGTCAGCTGCAGCCAAGAACCCACCAATATGATCGGACCGTCACCGCCGGCCGACATACGTGGGCGCATGGTGGTAACCGCCCAGTTTTTGGTCCACTGGTCAAGGACTATGACGCTAACCGCCACGATTGCGACCACGATGATGGCCTTCAGTCGAATATTGCGCGGGCTCATTCTGACACTCTACGGGGGCGGCAGACACCTAGATCCCGGTGCCAGTAGGCAAGGCGCCTAGTAGCGCTCCTCGGCTTGCTTGCAAACCATGCACAAAGTAGCCCGCGGGAAAGCCTGCAGTCGGTACTTGCCAATGGGCTTGCCGCAGGACTCGCAAATACCGTAAGTGCCGTCAGTGATTCGTGCGAGGGCGTGGTGCACCTGCAGGAGCATGTCGCGGGCATTGTTCGCCAGCGACATCTCGTGCTCGCGCTCAAAAGTCTTGCTCCCGGCATCGGCTTGATCATCACCGGCACCATCACCGGAGTCTTGGATTAGGGCCACCAGGCCCTCCTCCGCCGAGATGATTTCCTCCTCCAGGCGAACCACCTCTAGGTCCAGTTGGGCGCGGACCCCAAGCAATTCCACAGCCGTCCACGGGGTTTCATCCTCACGGACCACGGGCTGCTTATGAACTACCGGCTTCTTCACCGGTTGCTTTTGGCCGGCAGACAATTTCTTGGCCGGGGCCGCCTTCTTGGCCGGGGCCGCCTTCTTGACCGGGGCCGCCTTCTTGGCCGGGGCCGCCTTCTTGGCCGGGGCCGCCTTCTTGGCCGGGGCAACCTTCTTGGCCGGGGCCGCCTTCTTGGCCGGGGCCGCCTTCTTGGCCGGGGCCGCCTTCTTGGCCGGGGCCGCCTTCTTGGCCGGGGCCGCCTTCTTGACCGGGGCCGCCTTCTTGGCCGGGGCCGCCTTCTTGACCGGGGCCGCCTTCTTTGTTGCCACCACTCCCCCTACCTAAGAACCCCGCCGGCGAACCTTAATCGTGCCGGACTATAGACGGCTAAGGCACAGATCAAACCGCAACGCGCCGCAACGGGCCACTTGGCCCAGCAAATGGGCCGATATCCTGCTGACTCACACCACCACCCAGCCCCCGAGAGGATTTCTATGTACCGGCCCGTCCCCGCGCAGGTTGACCTACCTGCCCTGGAGCACGAGGTACTGGCGCTTTGGGAGCAGGAGGGTGTTTTTGCGGCCTCGGTGGCCCAAAGCCAGGGCAAACCGCCCTGGGTTTTCTATGAAGGCCCGCCAACGGCCAATGGCACCCCCGGCACGCACCACGTCGAAGCCCGGGTTTTCAAGGACGTGTTCCCGCGCTACCGCACGATGAAGGGCTTCCACGTCCCACGTCAGGCCGGCTGGGATTGCCACGGCCTGCCGGTCGAGCTGTTTGTCGAGAAGGAACTTGGGTTTACCGGAAAGCAGGATATCGAGGCTTACGGGGTGGCCCAGTTCAACGCCCGCTGCCGCGAGTCGGTACTTCGGCACGTAGATGAATTCACCGAGATGACCAGACGAATGGGCTATTGGGTCGACACGGATTCGGCCTACTGGACCATGGACCCAGATTACATACAAAGTGTTTGGTGGTCACTGAAACAGATTTTTGACAAGGGCCTACTTGTGCAGGATCACCGGGTGGCGCCATATTGCCCGCGCTGCGGAACCGGGCTATCTGATCATGAACTAGCGCAAGGGTATGAAACCGTTGTAGACCCTTCGGTATACGTGCGGTTCCCGGTGACCAACGCGCAATTCCTCGAGCGTTTCCCAGGTGCCGCATTCCTCGTCTGGACAACAACACCTTGGACCTTGGTCTCTAATACGGCCATCGCGGTAAAGCCAACTGCCGAATACGCCGTGGTGGCAACGGCAGCCGGTGAAACCCTGGTGGTGGGGGTTGCGCTCATTGAGCAAATCTTCGAAGAGCCAGTCACGACCTTGGCCACCATGACCGGGACCGAACTTGAACACCTCACCTACCAGCGACCTTTTGATTATGTTGAGATCCCGGACGCGCACTTTGTAGTCCTCGCCGACTATGTAACAACCGAGGACGGTACCGGGTTAGTACACCAAGCACCTGCCTTCGGCGCCGACGACTTGATGACCTGTCGCGGCTACGGATTGCCCGTCGTGAATCCAGTAATGCCTGATGGCCATTTCGCACCGGAAATCCCCGTCGTTGGCGGTGAGTTCTTCAAGAAAGCCGACGCCGGCCTGATCGCGACCCTAACGGCAGCCGGCTTGCTGTTCAAGCATCTTGACTATGAACACCCCTACCCGCACTGCTGGCGCTGCCATACACCGCTGATCTACTACGCCCAGCCCTCTTGGTATATCAGGACCACTGCTATCAAGGAGCAACTGCTCGCCCAAAACGAACAAACCAATTGGTTCCCGAACAGCATCAAGTGGGGCCGCTATGGCGATTGGTTGAATAACAATGTCGATTGGGCACTGTCGCGTAACCGCTACTGGGGCACACCGCTGCCAATTTGGCGATGCCCGGATGGCCACCTCACCGTGGTGGCCTCCATGGCCGAGCTAAGTGAACTTGCCGGCCACGATGTCAGCGCGATCGACCCACACCGGCCATATGTCGACGACATCACCATGCCCTGCCCTACTTGCTACTTGACCGCTACGCGTGTACCTGAAGTCATTGACTGCTGGTACGACTCGGGCGCGATGCCCTTTGCCGCCACCGGCTACCCAGTGCACAACTCCGAGACTTTCGAAAACCAATATCCGGCTGACTTCATCTGCGAGGCAATCGATCAAACACGCGGGTGGTTCTACACGCTGATGGCTATTGGAACATTAGTCTTTGAAGAATCCTCCTATAAGAATGTTGTCTGTCTCGGCCACATTCTTGACGAAGATGGTCGCAAGATGTCCAAGCATCTCGGCAATGTGCTCGAGCCGATTGGCTTGATGAACGAACACGGTGCCGATGCCTTGCGGTGGTTCATGCTGGCAAGTGGCTCGCCGTGGCAGGCTCGACGCGTTGGTCACGCGGCGATTGGCGACGTAGTTCGCAAAACCCTGCTGACGTATTGGCACACGGTCTCGTTCCAATCCCTTTACGCCAGGCTTTCCAAGTGGGAGCCAGCCGATCTTGCGCCGCCGCCCGCACTACGCCCGGTTATCGACCGTTGGGTGCTCTCGGAGGCCAGTCAACTGGCCCGCGATGTGGATGCGGCCCTCGAAGCATTCGATACCCAGCGCGCCGGCCGGTTGCTCTCGACTTTCATTGACAATCTCTCCAATTGGTATGTGCGCCGATCCCGACGCCGCTTTTGGGATGGTGATCCCGCGGCCTTGGCCACCTTGCACGAAGCCCTCCGAACCACCACCTTGTGCCTTGCCCCGTTCACCCCCTTCATTACCGAACGGGTTTGGCAGGATCTGTTTCGCAGTACCGACGCCGACGAACCCAAATCCGTGCACCTTGCAAGTTGGCCGGAGGTGAGCGACTCGGCCATCGATGAGCGTCTGGGCACCGACATGGCACTTGTCCGCCGGATCGTTGAACTCGGCCGGGCCGCTCGCGCCTCAAGTGGGGTGCGCACCCGCCAACCCCTAGGTCGGGCCCTGGTTTCTGCCAACGGTTGGTCGGAGCTCTCACATCAATTACGTGAACAAGTTTGTGAGGAGTTAAATATCAACGCTGTCGAATCCCTGGACGATGGTGGCGCCGGCTTCGTCGATACCAGCATAAAGGCCAATTTTCGTGCCCTCGGTCAACGCTTCGGTAACCAAACCCAGGCCGTAGCGGCCGCGATCGGAACCGAGGATCCCGTTTCACTACTCGCCGCTATTCGGGGTGCGAAATCGACGACCTTGCTGGCTCCTGGTCTGGGCGAGATCAGCGTCACCGAGGCCGATCTGGTGATAACCGAAACCGCACGTGCGGGCTGGGCGGTAGCCGCTGATGCCGGTGAGAGCATCGCCCTTGACCTCACCATCACCGATGAACTGCGCAGAGCCGGAATATCACGGGAAATCGTGCGCGCCATCCAGGAGGCGCGCAAGACATCTGGCCTCGACGTTGCAGATCGCATCAGCGTCTACTGGTCCAGCACCGACAACGATGTACTCCAGACGATGGCTGAGCACGGCGACCTCATCAGCGCCGAAGTACTCGCCCTACACCTCAATCAAGTTGACGGCAGCCTGCCTGCGGCTGGCATGACCATGGTAGAAGTGCCGGAGACGCAGATTGAACTACGAATCGGCGGCGTCAAGCTTGGCTAGTTGTGCCTCTAGTTCGCTACGCAAGTCGGCCCTGATCCCCAGTGCCACCGTGCGCGCCGACCCGATTATTTCGTCCGCGGTCGCCTGGGCAACTACCAGGGCGGCGGCGGCATCTCCGGTGAATTGCCCAAAATCTGGTCGAGCAAGCTCCACGGTGTCATGCCGGCCAACTTGCGGCTTAACCCCTAATGCCTTCGCCTTTGCCGTCGCCAGCTCAAGTTCAGCCGCGCGCAACCGCAATCGCAACTGGTCATACTGAGTCCGCAGTACCGCAGCCTCATCTCGGGACTTCTGCAAGTCCGCACTGAGCCTGCCGATATCTGACTCAACGATGTCAAGGAATGCGTCGACTTCGTCTAAGTCATAACCGGCTCGAACTCTGGTGGTTGCGAACCTAGTTGCGCGCACGTCGGCGGGGGTCAAGGGCATCGGCACCTCCTTATCAGCCCACGAGCTTATCAGCGCACCAGCGATGCGCCCTTAGATCATCAGCGCAAAATTAATCAAGACTTGGAGCAGGATCAGAATAATCAAGAAGGCCAGATCGAACTGAACCGCGCCGAGGCGAAGTGGCGGCACTATGCGTCGAAGGGCGCGAAGTGGTGGATCGGTGACGGTATAGATAGCCTCCGCAACTAATAGGATCGGGCCCCGTGGTCGCCAAGACCGGGCAAACGATTGGACGAGATCAAAAACTATTCGCACGATGAAGAGCAGCCAGTAGATCCAAAGTATTGTCGCGAGCAGCTGCCCGATGCCGCTCATGTGAGAACTCCCCTAATAGTTGCGGACCTTTAGCCAAGCCTAGCTTTGGTTGAAAAAGCCGTCTTGGGCTAACTGCTCGCGAGCGGCCTCTCCGACATCCACATTCACCGGTGAAAGTAGAAAGACTTTGTTGGTCACGCGCTCAATGGCACCTCGTTGGCCAAATACCAGCCCGGCCGCAAAATCGATAATGCGCTTGGCGTCGCTGTCGTCAAGTTCTGAAAGGTTCATGATCACCGGCACACCCTCGCGGTATTCCTCGCCAATTCGGCGGGCATCGTTATAGCTGCGTGGATGGATTGTCTCGATCCGACTGATGTCGGCTGCCGGTGGCGCCACCGGCCGGCGAGCAACGGGCTCATCAGCACCGCGGAAGGTGCGAGCGGCACGCGGCTGCGAAACCGAACGCACATTTCGGGTGGCGGACCGATCATCTGGGTAATCCTCATAGCCCTTGCGGTCGCCGGCACGGGTGTCGCGGGTACGCACTTCGCGGCGTACGTCGTCGTAGTCGTCGTACTCCGCTACCTCTGGGTCCTCGACTAAACCTAGGTAGACGGCCATCTTGCGCATCGCGCCAGCCACGTCGTCCTCCACCTCGTTCACAATTGACATGCTTGAGACCCTTCGACCCTACGGTAACGCGGGCCGGTTACCCAGTACTGAGCCCCCAATACGCACTTGTGTCGCACCACCTGCAATCGCAGCCTCTAAATCCCCGCTCATCCCAGCCGAGATTTGATCGGCCCACGGCGCCAGCCCCTGAACGGCCAGCGATATGTCGGCCAGCCGCCCGAAAGCTGCCGCCGGCTCCGCGTGCAGTGGTGCCACACCCATGACCCCATCAAGGTCTAGGTGCGAAAGTTCGAGTACCCGTTGGACCAAAGCCAAAACCCCAGCCGGCTCGCAACCGCCGCGGGCAGTCTGGGTGGTCTGGGTGGTCTGGGCCGGGCTGTCGAGGGCAACTTGAACCAGCACGTTAACGCGGCGATCAAGCCGGGTTGCTGCACTAGCTAGGGCTTCGACTAACTCAAGGCGATCAACGGTCTGGACGACATCGGCCCACTTCAGCACCGAATTCACTTTATTGCGTTGGAGCTGGCCGATTAAGTGCCAGCGCATGGGCAACTGCGCACATGCTGCCCATTTGGCCTTGGCCTCCTGATCACGATTTTCACCAACATCGCGCACCCCCAATTCGGCGAGCAGGTGCACATCACTGGCGGGGAAAGTCTTGGTCACCACGATCAACCGCACCCCGGACCGGTCCCGGCCGGCCGCCGCGCAAGCCTGGTCAATTCGCGAATTCACCGCAGCGAGGTTGTCAGCCAATTGCGTCAGGCGATTTGTGCTCATAGTCGCACCAGCATCCCCTGGCGACCCGTAAGGCCGTCGCGGCGGTAGGAGAAAAGGCCGGCGGAGTGGGCGGTGCAGCCCTGAAGTGTTGTCATCACTGCCCCCGCTGCGGCCAATTCGGCGCGGACGCCGGCACCAACATCAAGGCAGGCGACTTTCGACTCAGGGCAAGCGGCCGCTGATATCGCCGGTGGCAGGGCCGCCACCACCGCCGCTACCCGCTCCGGGGGCACCGGGTAGCAGTTGGCGCAGATCGACGGCCCGATCACCGCGTGCACCTGATCCGCGCCGAGTTTTTGCATCTGGGCCAGCGCCGCCGGCACCACGCCCGCTACTAAGCCACGCCAGCCGCAATGCACCGCACCGATGACCGAGTTGGCTGGGTCAGCCAAGACGATTGGAACGCAGTCGGCGCCAAGTGTCACCAACCCCAGACCCGGGGTGCAGGTCACCAGCGCGTCACACCCGCCCACGGATTGCACAGGTGGCCCACCGCGATCCACCACCACCACCTTCGCTCCGTGCACCCCCTGCATGAACACCAGATTAGCCAAGTCCAGACCAATGCTCTGGGCCGAGAGTTGTTGATTCGCAATTACTGCCCGGGCTTCATCCCCGACATAATCTGCCAGATTCAGTTGGTCGAATGGGGGCCGGCTAACGCCACCTAACCGACCGGTGGCCGCCCAGATTGCTGGGCGGCCACCGGGTGCCACCGAGCCAAACTGGCCTGTGACAATTTCCATTTAGATCGGTTATTTCAGGAAGTCAGGCACATCTAGGCCATCATCGGCATCGTCGAAGATGACGGTGCGCGGTTGCTGAACCGGCCGCGCCGGTGGTGAGGTGACAACCGGGATCTCGCCGGTGATTGCGGGCATGGAACCCGTGTCGTCGCTGCGACGTGGAGCGGCAGCAGCCCCCTTGCGAGCCGGCGGTTCCCCACCATCGAAGCCTGCGGCGATCACGGTAACGCGCACCTCATCGCCCAAGGTGTCGTCAATGACCGCACCGAAAATAATGTTGGCGTCTGGATGGGCCGCATCACTGACCAATCGGGCAGCCTCGTTGACCTCAAACAGGCCTAAATCACTGCCACCTGAGATCGACAGCAACACCCCGTGGGCGCCATCTATGCCGGCTTCTAGCAGCGGGCTAGAGATTGCCTTCTCCGCGGCCTCTACCGCCCGATCTTCACCGCGCGCCGAGCCGATGCCCATCAGGGCCGAACCGGCCCCGTGCATGACACTCTTGACATCGGCGAAGTCGAGGTTGATCAAGCCCGGTGTGGTGATCAGGTCGGTGATGCCGGACACGCCCTGAAGCAGGACATGGTCGGCCTGCCGGAACGCATCGATAACGCTGATATTCCGATCGGAAAGTGACAGCAAGCGATCATTTGGGATCACGATCAAGGTGTCGACTTCGGCCCGCAGGCTTTCGATTCCGGTTTGGGCTTGGGACTGACGCCGCCGGCCTTCGAATCCAAATGGTCGCGTGACCACGCCAATGGTCAGTGCGCCCAGAGACCGGGCCACCCGAGCCACTACCGGCGCACCACCAGTGCCCGTGCCGCCGCCTTCGCCTGCGGTCACGAAGACCATGTCGGAGCCCTTGAGGACCTCTTCAATTTCTTGGATGTGGTCCTCGGCCGCCTTCTTGCCGACCTCAGGATCAGCGCCAGCGCCGAGGCCTCGGGTCAACTCCCGGCCGATATCGAGTTTGACATCCGCATCGCTCATCAACAGCGCCTGCGCGTCGGTATTGATCGCGATGAACTCAACGCCCTTGAGCCCGACCTCGATCATCCGGTTAACAGCGTTCACCCCGCCGCCACCGATGCCAACGACCTTTATCACTGCCAGATAATTCTGTGGAGCCGCCACGGCGTCTCGTCCTTTCGATTAGGTGCGAGGCGGTTACCTCGAACGTTGCCTTCCCCAACCAAAGTCTCAACCTCAAGTTAAAGGTGAGCTATCGGCCTGTTCATAACCGGCGGGAGGGTAGAGGGTGGGACGGGTGTTGCGCAAGGTGGGGGGGGTGAATTCTTTCCGGCGAGCCCAGATATCTGGGAAAATTATCCCAAAACCGCAGGGGTCATCCGGCCTTTTCCTGCTGGGTTGTTGGCAGCTCGGGGGCGGAAACATCATAAAACCCAGCCCGCCGTTGCAGCAGGGCCGAAAGCACCTGGGCCTTCAACGCACCTTGCTCCGCACTCCCCCAGCGCACCTTGGAGCCGGAATTCAAAACCAGCTCCACGTCGTCGCGGGTGCTCGCCGAAATCCCAACGACTTTGCCCCGTAGGTCCGCAGGCAAGGATTGCCAGATGGTCACCGCCGCCACCAGCCCAAAATCATTGGCGTCGATTGCTGGCAAGCCCTTTGCTAGCGGCAATGGCGAATCAAAGGCAAGACCACCGGCATCCACGCCGCGACCGGTGCCAAGTTGGGTGGCGATGGCAACCCTGGGCTCCACCGCCAGGATAACTTCATTGGGCCAACCACGACGCACTTCGACGGCATTAACCCAGGTGAGGTTCAAGATCCGCGCGGTCGCACCATCGGCATCCAGTTGTGCCAACGGTACCCCCATTGGCACCGCGGCGTTTGCCAGAACCGAAGTAGCGGGACTCCCCGTGACCCCGATGACTCGAACATCGCGAACCGCGAACACTTCGGAAAACCAGACCAGCCAAACCACCGCCGTTGCAATCAGCACTAACACCAGTGCCAAAAGCCCGCGCCAGCTTCTGCGCGGGCTTTTGGCACTGGCACCATTCGTGCTGACGATTACCGGCGCACTCATTTTCGCTCCCGCAAGATTTCCAAGATCTCAAGCCCGATCAGCCCGATGTCGCCGGCACCCAAAGTCATGACAAGGTCGCCCGGCCCGGCGCGATCGGCCAATTGACCGGCCACCGCGGACCACGATGGCTCAAAGACCACATGGGCCGGATCAAGTGGCACCTGTGCCGCCATCGCCAAGCCACTGACCCCCGGGATCGGGGTTTCGCCCGGGGCAAACACTTCAAGTACAACAACGTCGTCGGCTAAGCCCAGGGCCGCACCAAACTCCGCGAGGTACATCGCCGTTCGGTAGTAGTGGTGTGCCTGAAAAGCCACTATCAGTCGTCCCGAGCCAGCAACATCGCGGGCAGCGGCCAAGGTCGCTGCGATTTCCGTCGGATGGTGGGCATAGTCATCAAAAACTCTGACCCCGCCGATTTCGCCCTTGAAATCGAATCGGCGACGGGTTCCACTGAATCCCCCGAGGCCCTCCTGGACCAACCGCGGGTCAAAACCCAAGCCAATCGCGGTCACGAACGCAGCCGTCGCATTGAGCGCATTGTGCTTACCCGGTACCTGCAACTCGATCCTGCCAATTACCTCCTCGCCGTATTCGATGCTGAAGTGCCAGCCTCTGTCTACCAACTCCGAACCCACCAGCCGGTAGTCAGCCGCGGCCGACTCCCCATAGGTACGGACATCAACACCCATGGCCCGGGCCTGATCAACGAGCCGAGCACCCCCTGCATCATCGATGCACACGACGATAAAGCCCGAACGGGTACCCACCTGCAGGGCGAAATCAACGAAGGCCTGCTCAATGGCTTCGAAGTTGCCCCAATAGTTCAAATGGTCAGCCTCAACGTTGGTGACGATCGCCGCCGTTGGGCCCAGTTTCAGGAAGGTGCCGTCACTCTCATCGGCTTCAACAACGAATATGTCGCCACTACCTAGATGCGCGTTGGATCCGGACTCATTTAGCTCACTTCCGATCGCAAATGATGGATCGGCTCCACAGTGCTGGAGCGCCACGGTCAGCATCGAGGTGGTCGTGGTCTTGCCATGTGCTCCTGACACCGCCACGGTCCGACTCCCCCGCATTACGTATGCAAGTGCATCCGCGCGCGTGAGCACGCGAATCCCAGTTGCCTCAGCGGCCATCCGCTCGGGGTTCTCGGGCGGGATCGCCGTTGAATAGACCAAAGTATCGACCCCCGTGACCATGTCAGCGTCATGACCCACCTTGGTCTTAACTCCTATGGCCTGCAGCGCCTGCATGCGCCGAGAGTCCTTGGCATCGGTGCCCGAAACCTCCACCCCCTGCGCCACCATGATGCGCGCGATGCCCGACATGCCGGCGCCACCGATACCAACAATGTGGACCCGACCAAGATCAGTTGGACTTCCTGCTGCCGTCACCTGACGCCTCCTTGGTGCGTCATGGCTACTCGTGCAACGACTTCAGCGAACTGTTGCCCGGCATCTGGGTCGCCAAGACCCGCAGCAGCAGCAGCCATAGCCGCCAATTTCACGTGATCGTGTATCAGCGGTGGTACCGATTCGCCAAGCCACTGCGGGGTACATGCAGCGTCGGCAACATATTGCCCACCCCCAGCCTCGACAATAGGCAAGGCATTGAGCCGCTGCTCGCCATTGCCTACTGGCAGCGGTACATAAATGGCCGGCAGTCCAACGGCCGACAACTCAGCGCAAGTCATGGCACCCGCTCGAGTGATCGCTAGATCAGCGGCCGCATAAGCAAGATCCATTTGCTCGATGTAAGCAAGTGGGACGTAACCGGGCTGGCCCTCGGGAGCCACGTTCTTCGAGCCGTACGCGTGCAACACCGAAATCCCGTCGGCCAAGAGACCGGGCAAGGCGCCAGCCACCGCGGCATTTAGCCGCTGGGCCCCCTGGGATCCACCGAAAACTAAAAGTACCGGTCGATCACCGGGCAAGCCAAAATGTGCCAACGCCGCCGGCCGCAGGGCACTTCGATCCAGCCGGGCAATGGCCGGGCGCAGCGGGAGGCCCATCAACTTGCCACCCGCAATCGAACCGGGCACCAGGACGTAGACGAGCGGGGTAAATCGCGCGGCTACTCGATTGGCCAAGCCAGCACGTGCATTAGCCTCGTGGATCACCACCGGTATCCGCAGCTCCCGAGCGGCTAGATAAGTCGGAAGTGCAGCATAGCCACCAAACCCCACAACGACATCGGCTTGCAACGCCCGCAGCTGCGCTTTGGCTAACTTCTTCGCCGCCCGCTGGCGTGGCCAGACGAGCAGTAAATCCAAGGTTGGCCGCCGTGGCATCGGGACCGACGGCACGCTTTGCAATTGGTACCCGCGGGCAGGTACCAAGACCGACTCAAGACCGCGGTCCCCACCGATCACGCAGATGCGCGTATTAGGTTTCAGCGCTACAAGTTCATCGGCAAGATTAAGTGCCGGTTCGATATGCCCGGCGGTGCCTCCGGCGGCGAGCACGACACAAAATTGGCGCGCAGACACTTGCTACCTACGTCGCAGTGACATCGCCGTCGACTTGCGACGCAGTGCGGTTCTGGCTGCAGGTTCTTGCCGGGCGAATGCTAGAAGCATCCCGATGGCAGCCAATATCGGCAGCAATGAGGATCCACCGTAAGACACAAGTGGTAGTGGCACTCCGGTGATTGGTAGCAGCCCCAGCACCGCTCCGATATTCAAAATCGCCTGAACCAAAATCCAGGAGCCGACACCCGCGGCGGCCACCCGAACGAAAGCATCACTGGTCGTCTTGCTGAGCCGAAAGACCGCAAAGGCCAATAGCGCGAATAGGCCGAGAACCGCCAAAGTTCCTACCAGCCCTAGTTCCTCGCCGATAACCGGGAAAATGAAGTCGGTATGGGCCTCGGGCAGGGATCCCCACTTCTCGCGACTCGCGCCCAATCCCACGCCCCAAAACCCACCGGTGCCCATGGCGTACTGGCCTTGGGTTACCTGCCAGTCCACCCCCAAGCGATCATTGCCAGGATTAAGCCAAGCCGTGAATCGGTCCATGCGGTAAGGCGCGGCAACGGTTAGCAGCCAGACACTGACAGCACCTAGGCCAGCGAAGATCGCAAACAGTCGCATCGGCGCACCGATCGCAAAGAGCATCCCGGAGGTGATCGCAGCCAGCATGAAGGCATTGCCAAAGTCACCTTCCAAGAGGACCAACACCATCATGAGCCCGGCGACCGGTAGCAGGGGTACCAGTAGATGCTTCCAGTTATCCAGCAACCGACTCTTGCGCGTAAGTAAGTCGGCACCCCAGACGATCAGCGCGAACTTGGCGAATTCACTCGGCTGAAATCTAAACGGCCCAAATAGCTCGATCCAGTTGCGCTGGCCGGCAACCTCAACCCCAACTATTAAGACGGCAACAAGAAACACTAGTGAAATGGCTAACAGGTACCACGAAATAGCCCGCCAGAACTGGGTTGCGGTGCGTGCCGCAAAGATCAGCATGATCACCCCGATTACCGCGAACATCGCCTGCCGCTGAGCCAAGGTGTATGCCGAACCGAAAATCCGATAACTTTCAATACTCGAGGCCGATAAGACCATCACTAGGCCAAGGAGCAGCAGCAGTAACGAAGCGCCGATCAACAGGTAGTAAGTGCTCAGTGGGTGGTCGAGTAATAACTTGGCCCGGCCCGATAGCCGCCCGGTTTCACTGGTAGGCGCCACGCCATTTTCCAGGTGGGTCACGGCCCAGCACCTGACCTGCTTGCCGCCAAGTTTCGTACCGCATCGGCAAAGGCCGTGCCACGGTGGCCGTAATCGGTGAACATGTCCCAGGAGGCACAGCCCGGGGCTAGCAGCACGGTGTCACCCGGTTCTGCGAAACCCATGGCCGCCTCGACGACCTCGCGCATAACACCAGTGTCGGTCCGATCCATCCTTAAGAGGGGGACATCCGGGGCGTGTCGGGACACCGATTCGGCGATTACCCCCTGATCCACCCCGATGACAATGACGGCCCGTAAGTGCGTTCGAACCAGGCGGACTAATTCATCAAAGTCCTGGCCTTTAGCCATCCCGCCGGCCAGCCAAACTACCCGCGAATAGGCAAGGAGCGAGGTCTGGGCTGCGTGGGTGTTGGTGGCTTTCGAGTCATCCACAAAGGCGACCTCGGAGATTGTTGCCACGTGGGCAATGCGATGGGCCGCGGGCTCGAAAGCCCGAAGGCCTGCCGAGACCGCAGGCGCTGGCACTTCGAAGGCTCTCGCCAAGGCAGCGGCGGCCAACGCATTGGCGACATTGTGCGGAGCACTTGGCCGCACCTGACTGACTAGCGCCAACTCTTGGGCCGCAGCTCGACGATTGTCGATGAAAGCCCGGTCGACCAAGGCGCCATCAACCACTCCGAGCATTGCTAGTGCCGGCACACCGAGGGTGAAACCGATGGCCCGACAACCGTCAACCACCTCTGCTTCTTCGACTAGCACGCGGGTGGCTTCGTCATCGGCGTTGTAGATGGCCGCAACTTGCGTGCGCTCAAAAATTCTGGCCTTAGCTGAGATATAAGCCGCCTTCGACCCGAAATGATCAAGGTGATCATCTGCAATATTTAGACACACCGCCGAATGCGGGCTGATGGTGTGCACAAAAGGCAACTGCGGTGCCCCCACCTCAACCGCGATCACCTCATAGGAGTCATGCATCACCACATCAACGAGACTGGTGCCGATGTTGCCCGCTGCCACCGCGTTGAAACCACCCGCCCGAAGCATCGACTCCAACATTAACGTGGTTGTGGTTTTGCCGTTAGTACCCGTGATTACCAGCCATGGTGCCGGTGCGTTGGTTGGTCGAAGCCGCCAAGCAAGCTCAAGTTCACCCCAGACCGGGATGCCCGCCGCAATAGCACTGGTAATAAGTTGATGTGCGGGGCGAAGGCCTGGTGAAACCACCAACAGGTCAGACCTTGGCACGTCGCCGGCATAACCCAGAAGTACTTCGGCCTCAAGGGTGCGCAGGATTTCCGCGCGCTCCTGTTGATTTGGGCCGTCACTGGCATCTACAACACTTACCCTGGCACCCAGTTGCATCAGCGCGTCCGCGCACGCATATCCGGCGACACCGATACCGGCGACGACTATGTGATAACTCGACCAATCGGAGTCGCGCCCCAATTCTTCGATCATGCGCGGACCCATTCGGCGTAGAAGAGGGTGAGCCCGGCGCCAATGCAAAGGCCTTGAATGATCCAGAATCGCACCACGATCTGGATCTCAGGCCAGCCCAGCATTTCAAAGTGGTGGTGCAAGGGTGCCATGCGCAAGATGCGCCGTCCGGTCAACTTAAATGACCCAACTTGGCCAATAACCGACAAGGTGGTGATCAGGAAAAGCCCGGCCAATAATGGGAGTAATAATTCCGTCCGCGACAAGATCGCCAAGCCCGCGATGCCTCCCCCGAGGGCTAGCGAGCCGGTATCGCCCATGAAGATTCGCGCCGGAGCGGTGTTCCACCACAAGAAGCCAAAGCAGGCACCCGCCGCAGCTGCCGCCACGATCGAAAGATCCAGCGGGTTCAGAGTCGAGTAGCAAGTTGAAGTCTCAGCGAAGGCGCAATTCTGGCCGTACTGCCAAATACTGATGAACACATATGCGAGGAATGTCATAGTCGAAGCACCGATGGCAAGGCCATCAAGCCCGTCAGTCAGATTGACCCCATTTGTCGTGGCTGTAACCAAGAACCAGACCCACAGTAAGAAAAGTCCGAGCGGTAGTACCAAGGAGGTATCGCGCACGAATGACACCGCCATTGAAGCTGGTGAGTTGCCGTCAACCGGGAACTGCAAAGACAGCCAAGCGAAAGCCACGGCAACGACTGCCTGACCAATTAGCTTGGTGCGCGCCCGCAGCCCGGTGCTTCGCTGCTTAAAAATCTTCAAATAATCGTCGGCCAAGCCCACCAATCCGAGACCGACCATCAAAAACAAGATCAGCAGCCCGGATGCGGTAAGTGGACGCCAAGTCACTAAATGGGTGATGAAGTAGCCCCCGAGTACCCCCGCCAAGATCGCCACCCCGCCCATTGACGGGGTGCCGCGCTTACCTTCGTGGTCCGGATACTTGCCGGTGTCCGTTGATATTCGGATCGCCTGCGCATACCCGTTCCTGCTCAGCAACTTAATCAATATCGGGGTACCGATCAACGAGATGATCGTTGCGATCGCGCCGGCTATCACAACTAATCTCATGGGCCACCCGCTTCGAGCAGGGCGGTGGCAACGACCTCGAGTCCGACGCCTCGCGAGGCCTTGATCAACACCACATCGCCGGGCATCAGTGCGTCCGCAAGTGCGTTGATGGCACTTGGTGGGTCCAAAACCCAACTCGCGTTGATCGAAGGGCACTCCTTTGCACTCAAATACGCGGGGCGGGCACCATCGCCCACGCACATCAGTTCGTCGATCCCCAGTTCGGCGGCATAATTGCCGATGCTTTCGTGCTCGGAACCCGAGCCTGCCCCAAGTTCGCGCATCTCACCCAAGATCAGCCAGGTACGACGACCCGCGGCCATTGCAGCGAGGGTATCGACGGCGGCCCGCACCGACTCGGGGTTGGCGTTGTATGCATCATTGACCAAGGTGACACCGCTGGGTAACTGGTGAACTTCCATTCGCCATTTACTGCTAGGAGTGGCGGCACGAAGTGCCATGGCAATTGTATTGATGCCAACCCCTAATGAGTAGGAGACGCCGGCCGCCACTAGTGCATTCGAAAGGAAATGCCGGCCGTGATACTGCAAAGTCACCGGAACATTGGCGTCGCCAATCGCAAGGGTAAAGGACACACGCGCCTGACCGTCGACACGGGCATCGGTGGCCCGCACATCGCACTCGGGTGCCTCACCACAGCTAACCACTTGCGCCGCCGTCCGCGAAGCTTGCTCCATGACCAGCGGGTCATCTCCATTTAGAATGGCAAAGCCGGCCCGCGGCAACGAAGCAATGATCTCGCCCTTAGCGCGCGCCACCATATCCTTCGTGCCCACAACACCAACGTGAGCCGTCCCGATGTTCACGATAGCCGCGATATCCGGCTCCGCAATCTCGCTCAGATAAGTCAGATGTCCGGCACCCCGCATACCCATTTCAAGTACCAAGAACTCGGTGGCCTCATCCGCCTGCAGGATCGTTAAGGGGACACCAACCTCGGTGTTAAAGGATCCGACCGCGGCTACCGTTCGGCCGGCGGAGCTCAGGATTTGCGCAAGGAGGTCTTTGGTACTCGTCTTCCCACTGGATCCGGTGATGGCAATGACTTTGCACTTCAGTTTGTGCTCACGTACCCAATGCGCCAGCGCACCTAGGGCAAGCACCGGATCACCAACCACGATGCAGGGCGCATCTAGCGGGCGACTCGCTAGTACCGCCGTCGCCCCATTGGCAACGGCGCTAGCCGCAAAGTCGTGCCCGTCAACGTTCGCACCGCGAATAGCCACGAACATAGAACCCGGACCCACTTTTCGGGAGTCCGTTGCTACCTCATTGACCAGCCCTGACGCATCCACTTGGTGCGCGGTGCCACCGACGATATCTGCTATCTCTGCAATGCTCATGGTCATCATGAGTCAGCCCAAATTCTACCGTCGAATGCCGCCCGCAACTCATCGCGATCATCGAAGGACAGGATCTTTCCGGCAATTTCCTGGCCTTGCTCATGGCCTTTGCCAAGCACCAGCACGAAGTCGCCTTCGCGCGCCAGCGCTACCGCTTGGGTGATTGCCGCACGGCGATCGGGAACCTCCGTGACAGTGGCGAGGTCACCTCGGCTGGACGCGGTCACGGCGCTGGCTCCCCTTATGATGGCGGCGCGGATTAGCGCTGGATCTTCGGATCTTGGATTGTCATCAGTGACGATAACGTGATCTGCCAACAGAGCGGCTGATTTACCCATCGCCGCGCGCTTATTTCGGTCGCGATCACCACCGGCACCCAGGACTACAATCAGCGCCCCCAGGCAATTCGTCCGTACGCTTTCAATGGCGCCCGCTACCGCATCCGGCGTGTGCGCATAGTCCACAATCGCGGTCACGCCAGCACGGGAGCACACAACTTCCATTCTGCCCGGCACCACCACAGCCGCGATTCCCGCTGCCGCCTGATCCGGGGCAATACCAGCGCTTCGGAGCATTACATAGGCGCACAAGATATTGGACTGGTTAAAGGCTCCAGGCAATCGACTTTGCAGTTCCTGTTGCTCACCTCCTGGACCACGCACCAAAGATCGCCCACCGACCGATGTCAACTTCCAGTCGGCCACCTCCCCACGACAAGACCAGGTCACTACCGGAACCGCCACCTCCAACGCCAGCCGGCGGCCCCAGTCGGTGTCGACCCCGATGACCCCAAGTGCAGTGCGCTGCGGGGTGAACAACTCGGACTTTGCCAGGAAGTACTCCTCCATGGTCCCGTGGTAGTCCAAATGATCCTGGGACAAGTTGGTGAAGGCGGTGGCTGCGAACTCGAGTCCATTGACTCGTCCTTCGATTAATGCGTGACTTGAAACCTCAACTACTACGTCCTGCACTCCATGTTCACGCATCACCCCTAACAGGGCATGTAAGTGCGGTGCTTCCGGGGTGGTGCGAATGGCCGTTGAAAACACATCACCGATGCGTACTCCGACGGTACCGACCAGCCCGGTTTCCCGCCCGGCGGCCCGAAGTCCGGCCTCGAACAGATATGTGACCGTGGTCTTGCCATTCGTGCCGGTGACGCCAAAGAGCCGTGGTGCCCGACCGGCCGCTGGGTCGGATATTCCAGGCGCGCCTTGATAGACCTGCGCGGCCGTTGAACCGAGGAGTTGCCTTGGGTTCAGCGCAACCACGATTGGGAAGTCAACCGGACCGTCCGCCGTCAGCGCATTGGCAGTGTCGATGTCGGTTAGCACGCCCGCTGCACCGGCCGATAGGGCCGAAGGCACATAGCCGGCACCATGGGTCAGATGGCCGGACAGGGCCGCGAATAGATCCCCATGCCGCACCTGGCGCGAGTCGAGTTCCAGCCCCGTGATGGCCACTGCGTCATCGCCGATGATCGTGCACCCACTCGCTGGCGGAAAAAGTGCCGCAAGAGTTATAGCGCGAGGTGTTGGCCGTGGCGCTGCCGTCATCGGGCCTACCCGCCGCCAAACGTCAATGCCAGATTCGCCGGGCGAGTACCTGTCGGAGGTATCTGCCGAGCCTGCAATGCGTATGTCATGACCTTCTTGAATATCGGTGCCGCGAGCTCACCTCCGTATCGCCCGATGCGCGGGTTCACCAAGCTCACCGCTACGACAAGTTGTGCATCATCGGCGGGGGCCATCCCGATAAATGACGCAATGACACCATCTCGGTAGCATCCGCATGTTGGGTCGACGTACATTGCAGTACCGGTCTTGCCACCGATTCGGTACCCGGGGATTTTCGCGTTGGTTCCGGTGCCACCCTCACCAACCACGCTCTCTAGCATGGCCCGCACCTGCTTCGCCGTCTCAGCGCTCACTACTTGCGTCACAATCGGAGCCGGTGGCCGCTCGACTGACCCGTCCGCATTGAGCACCCCGGCCACCAAACTTGGTTGCACTCGCACCCCATCATTGGCAATGGTCGCATAAACGCTGGCGGCTTGAACTGCGTTCACACTCAACCCTTGCCCGAATGCGATAGTCGGGAATGAAGTAGCAGTCCAATCCTTAGGCTTTGGCACCTTACCGGAACTTTCACCTGGAAAATTGAGGCCGGTCTCCTCGCCGATGCCGAATTTCTTCAGATATTCATAAAGGGTGCGACCACCGATTCGCTCCGCTGCCAAGATAGTGCCCATATTGCTGGATTTCGCCATCACTCCGGCGAGCGTGAGTTTTATGGTTCCATGCGGCTCACTGTCGTGGAATACCTTGCCGCCACGCTTTAGGCCACTAGGAATAGTGAAAGTTGAGTCTGGCGTTGCCATCCCTTGGTCCACCACCGCGGCTATGGTCATCACCTTGCTGATTGAGCCCGGTTCATAAACAGCGCTAAGTGACCGGTTGCCGCGATCCTCCGCGGCCGCGTCACCTGCGCTATTCGCGTCAAATGTCGGCGCCTCGGCTAACGCCAAAATCTGCCCCGTTCTTGGATCCATGACCACGACGGTGCCGCTATCTGCCCGCGATGACGCGACCTGCGCCGCGATTGCTGCTTGCGAGATATATTGGATGTCCCGATCAATCGTCAACTGGACACTAGCTCCGGCCGTTGCATCGACTTGATCACGTTGTGCGGTCGGAATCACTCGACCCCCCGGCCCCCGCTCAAAAGTCAAACTCCCTGCAGTGCCCGCGAGTACGGCGTCGTATGCATGCTCAATGCCGCCAGCGCCAATACCGTCAGCACCCACGAAGCCAATGACATTGGCGCCGAGATCCTCGCCCGGGTAAATCCGACGCGCTGTCTCCTCGCTAAAGACTCCAGGCAGGCGCAAAGCCTCAATTCGACGCCAAGTATCGGGGGTGAGTTCCTTAGCGACATAGACGAAACGACGTTCGCCCGTCAAGCGACTGATGAGTTCACCAATATCCATTTGAATTATCGGCGAGAGCGCAATCGCTACCGCGGTTGGATCTGTCACCAGGGTTTGGTCGACCGTCAGATTTCGAGCCTCCACAGTTACTGCCAGCGGCTTACCAAAGATGTCGACTATTGACCCGCGGCCAGCCGCAATCGGCACAGTACGAAGTCTCTGGTCCAAGGCAGCAGCCGCAAGGGACTCACCGCGCACCGCCTGCAGATCAATTAGTCTAGCCGCAAAAATGGTCAAGGAGATAACGGCCACCAACGTTAGGATTCCACCACGGCGAGCTGGATTACCAAGCCGAAAGTTGCCTACTGGGCGCCCAGCGTTTGGTAGATCAACTCGGGCCCGCGAATTCGGGCGCTGGCGAGTTGAGGTATTTGCCATACCGCAGCCGTTTCTCAGTCCACTGGTTTGGCAACAAGACCAGCATCATTGCTGGTTTTGCCAACCGCAATCGGGACCTCGGTCCACATGGAGTTTTCGTTCTGCTTGTCTTCACCGGCACCCTTGCCGGCGCCCTTCGCATCCCCGGTCCCTGGCTTGGCCGCTTTCGCCGCATCCGCCGCAGCCGGGTCATAGTTCGCCCCCGGCGCTACCGGTAGGTCCGTACCTATCGCCGCTCCACTTACCGCCTCCAGCGCGGTGGCATCAGCTGGGGTCTTCAGGGCACGAGCCGGCGTGAGTGGAAGCGTGACGGGCCGTCCCGGGGCTGGCTTTGGGTTGCCGAGAATGGCGCCATCGGAAAGCCGAAGGAAGACTGGGTTTTGGCTCGGCACCATGCCAAGGGCGCGGGCCGAGGACTCAAGGGCACTTGGTGTTGACGCCTGCTCGACTACCTGGGTAAGAACGGCCTCCTGCTCGGCCAGTACCGCCTGCTCCTGTTGTAATTCACTTATCTGGAATGCGCCTTGGGCCAACGAGGTGTTGATTACCAACATGGCGACTAAGCCAATCCCAAGAAGTCCCGTGATGAAAAGGATGAATACGCCCCGACTTGCACGTTCGGGCCGTAACGGTGATACCAATCGCAAATTCGGCCGAGCATGCTTACGGGCATGTGCACCGCGCGTCGCGTACTCCGTGGCATCGGCACTATTTGGGTCAAGATCAACCGTGGGCTCCGGGGTCACCACGTGCTTACGGGCTGCTGAACTCATGCCGCCACCCGCTCTGCTGCTCGAATGCGAACCGATGCCGATCTCGGGTTGTTGGCAAGCTCTGTTTCATCAGCGGTCTCCGCGCCCCGGGTGAGTAGGCGCAGCCACGGCAGCAGGGATTCAGGAATCACCGGAAGCCCACGAGGCACATCTGGATTCGCACCATGTGCCAATGCCTGCTTAACCATTCGATCCTCGAGCGATTGATAAGACATCACCACAATGCGCCCCCGAAGGCAAAGGGCATCAAGTGCGGCGGGTAGCGCGGCTCGCAATGCCTCTAACTCACCATTTACTTCGATTCGCAAAGCCTGAAAAGTACGCTTGGCCGGGTTGCCGCCGGTACGACGTGCCGCAGCTGGGATTGCTTCGCGAATCAAGTCAACTAGTCGGGTGGAATTTGTGAAGGGTGCATCAACTCGGCCGGCAACTATCTTGGCCGCGATTCGGCCGGCAAATTTCTCTTCCCCATAAGTTCGCAGCACGCGCACGAGTTGCTTCTCGTCATAGGTATTCAGAACATCGGCTGCAGTGATCCCCGTGGACGCATCCATTCTCATGTCAAGGGGCGCATTATTTGCATATGAGAACCCTCGATTTATCTCATCGAGTTGCATGGATGAAACACCGAGATCAAACAAGATTCCCTGCACACATGGCAGCCCGAGGGCAGTCAGCACCTCCGGAAGCTCGTCGTAGACGGCGTGCACGAGGGTGATGCGCTCCCCGAAACCGGCTAGCCGCTCACGGGATAATTCAATAGCGTCACTGTCGCGATCCAGCCCGACAAGGCGCAGGTTAGGAAATCGCTTGAGCGCAAATTCGGCGTGGCCGCCTAAGCCCACGGTGGCATCTACCAGCACGGCACCCGGTTCCGCAAGTGCCGGTGCAAGTAGCGCAATAACCCGATCGGGCAGTACCGGCTGGTGCCTTAGTGCTGGGGTCATCAGGCCTGACTCCAGCCACTGACCAGGTTGGCGCAACAGGCCATGACAGCGCAAGTCAGACCAGATGAAAGCGCACACACCGCAAGAAGGCGCGCCGTGGCTCGCGCGCGGCGAGTGGATTGCACGATACGGAGCACTGGCGTGCTGGAATGCTGCGGTACCGCCAATGGCAACTCCGTCAGCACTTGCACTTGCGCGGTCATCACGTCCTCCGTTTCCCGGTAGTCCTGATTACTTCTGGTTTTTATCAATTGGCCGCGTAGTCAGGTCCCCGCCCGCCTCTACAGCGGGGCCCTGGCGCCGGGGAAGTGCGTCAGGAGCAACGGGAGCGGGAGGAGACCTCACCGCGCGGCATTACAAGATCCCGGGCACCACCTCCTCGCTGATTCCCGAGAAGGCGTCCTCTTGGGTAGTTAGATAAGAACTCCAAGTTGCTGCATCCCACATTTCAACCGTGCTGCCATTGCCCACGACCACGACCTCGCGATGCAATCCGGCATATTCGCGCAGTGCCGATGGCACCACGATGCGGCCTTGACGATCGGGGATTTCATCACAGGCACCCGAGAACAGCACCCGCAGATAGGCCCGCACCTGGGCATCTGACCGGGAGGCCTCATTTAACCGTTCCGCGTAGGCGGCGAACTGGGCCGCTGGCCACACCACGATCGAGCGTTCTTGGCCCTTGGTGAGGACCAAGCCGGCCGCCAAGCCCTCACGGAACTTGGCGGGGAGGACCAACCGGCCTTTGTCGTCCAGCAGGGGGGCATGGGTTCCCAGAAACACCTGCTCCACCTCCTGCCACACTAGTCACACAGGTCACACTCGTGACCCCAAGTAGCGCCACTCTACTCCATTTTCCTCCACCGTCAACCTCCTTCCCGGGGTTTTCGGGCAGATTCCTCCACCAAAGGTGCATTCTTTGGGCCCGACTAATTGGGCCCGACTAATTGGGCCGAGGCGTCCTTGCGGGGCCCCCAAAGTGGGAACGGCACCCCGAGCGCCCGGTTAATCACAATGGCCTGCCCGATCATGACCAGGACCGCCAGCAGCAAAATCACCCATTGGTGGGGGTCGGTCATTAAGCCCGCGGCCACAATCAACGTGGTGGCACCGGCCGGGGCGTGGGGGACCTTGAGCCAAACCATTACCGAAAGGGTCAAGCACAGGGCCAATGTCAAGGCGCCCGCTCGAGGCCAACTAACCCCGGTCAAATCCGGTCCCGTATCAAGTAGCCCGAATACCACCAGCGCAAACACTCCGGCCAGGACGCCGATTAATTGTCCGAAGAAGACACTGCGTGGCGCAGCTTGGACGCTTTGTGCGGAAAAATAGAAAACAAATGCGGTGGCGCCCAAGGATGGAAAGACAAATGGCTGCTGCAGCAGCACGGCAATCACCGCCAAGGTGCCGAATGTTATGAGGGCCGTCACCAGCAGAAAGGCACCTTTGGTTCGCGTTGGCCCAAAACGGCGCTGCCAACCGGCGAGCCTCGAGGATTGGGCTGCCGGCCAACTAACGGTCACTGCTCCCCCATCTCCTTAGCCACCGGCTCACCAGGCGGCCTACCAGGTGGCTCCCGCAACTGCAGTTCATCAACATAGGACTGCCAAGCGGCAAGATCTGGATCAAACGGCAGCACGGGGGCCGGTGGCGCGACCGACGCAGCAGCCGTGGTATTCAACTGGGCAATGCGGTTCTTCCATCGGTCGCTAAATCCCTTGGTAATACTGCCTTCCTTGCGATACCGGTACCAGATCCAGACACAAAAAAGCCCGATCATCGGCCATTCAACGGCATAGGCCCAAGCCCGTCCAACACCCTCCCCCGCTCGGCGCACCTCGATTACGGTGAAGACCGAACACATGATCACGGCTAAGACCATTGGAATGTCAAGCTGCCAAAAATTACGTCGACGCGACGGCGGCGGCTTAGCCAGCTGCGAGGGTTGGTCGCTCACCGGCTCAGCCTGCCACGGAAATCGCGTAGACGTCCAATGAATCAACGCGCTTAGGTCTGCGCACCCAAAGCAAGGCGAGTAAGGCTTCGGCTACCAGCGCGCTGAGCAAGGTGGTTTTCCAGCCCACCGGGTTGGTCGCTAGGACATTCACCAACCACAGCACCGGTGGCCACCCCACCATGACGAGCACGATCCCCGCAACGCTCCCGGTGGCAACCACCGAGGTGGCCCAGAGATAGCCGGCGGCCAACAGCAACAAAGTTCCGACCATGACGCCAAGCTCGGGACCAAGGAGGGTGCCGAAGATTCCGACACCTGCGACCTCGGCCACCACCACGAGCAGCAGCACCGCCGAAAATGGCGAAAACCCGATCAATAGGTCCCAGGAACGTCGACCCAGTCGTGACCGCGGCGCGGGCGGCGCAAACACCCACACCAAAAGCAGAGGCACCGCAATCGCCAAGAGCACGATGGCCGGTGGCAAAAACTCTCCGGTCGCCGTCCGCGCCGGGGTAAGGCCAATGCGTGACAGCACCACCGATATGGCAATAGCGGCACCCATCACCGCCATTTCAACGGCGGCATAGCGGGCCAATAGTGCACGCGACTGCTCACCATCGCTGATTCGTGCCAGCACCTGGTTACGCTGCAGCCAGCCAAATTTCACTAAAACTCCCAGTAGAACCACCTTGGCCAAGACCAGGACCCCGTAGAAGGAGCCGACAAACTGGCTCGGATCGCCAAGGTGCAAAGCCGAGTTGAGGAGCCCGCTCTCCGCCACGAAAATCACGCACCAGAGTGCAAGTAGGCTAAATCTCGGCAGCATGAAAGAACTTAAGCTCGGCTCGATCACAAGCAGCGCTACCAATACCACCAGGCCACCCACCCAAATTGAAATCGCCGCGATATGCACGGCCAGACTTACCGCCGCCGAAACGTGCGCAGCATGTACCCCACCATGCCCCAAGACTGCTGGCGCGGCGGCACCACTTAAGGCAATAACCGCGGTAACCCATCGCGCCGCCCGGGATCTTATGAACGTGCACAACACCGCAACTATTGCTACCGCGATGAACTGGAACAGGAAAACGCGACCAACCGAAACTTCTACCAGAAAGCTCCACCAGATGCCCGGCTGCAATGCCGCGGCCACTGAGGCGGCGAAGATGTCCGAAATCGTCAGTGCCAGCAACGCGGCGAGGCTTATCAGCCATAGCAAAGCCCAGGTGGTAGCCCAACGAAGTACCTGGCGATAGGAATTTACCCCGAGTAAAGCCCCAATAACGACAGCGCCTACGGTAATGGCGGCGGCGATATCACGTGCGAAGCGAGCTAACGGCAACAGCAGAACGGTGCTAAGGGGCGTTGAAGCCAACCCTGGGAATACCTCTAGAGCAAACGCCCCGGCCACCCACAGCAGGACCAACAGGACCGGTAACCCCCACCAGAGTTTTGCCCCGATACGTAAACCTGCGTTCACTGCCCCGGACTCACTCCTGGAAGGTGCCGAAGGTGGGGCTGTTGGTATTTGGACTTGTATTCATTGTGGTTGCGAAGAAGGCACCCAAGAACACCGCCACACATACCCAGGTCATCCACATGGCAACCAATCGCGCATGTGAATGGTCCTCGCGGGTGACGCGCCCGGCACGAAATCTGCCCACCATCGCCGAGGTTAGGAAGCCGACAACGGACAGGTGTAGCGCAGTTGCGATACAAAGCCAAAAAGTCGTGGAGGCATAGGCGCCGTCGGTGATATCAAATGGGAAAGTAGATAGTTGTACGATCTGGCCGATAAATGTCACCAGAGCGACGACCGACGCCAATACCGAGCCGGTGATGAACTGGCCGGTGCGCCCGGTGCGGATGCCGGCCACCGCCCACCACATCGCCAATGCTGCCACCACTGCCCCGGCCCAAATCAACCAGAAGGGCAGCGGGTCAGCCCAGGTGTCCTTGGGTGGAGCCCAAGCGTTATTGACATTCAACGACCACAAGTACGCGTAGGCCACAAGTAATGCCACGGTGCCGGCGGCATCTGACACAATGCACAGCCAGATCCCGAGCCGGTTGCGCCGCGCGGTGGTTATTACCGGCTCACCGGTGGTCGCCGACCTTGGTACCGGCAGTTCACTCTTGGTTGTCAGATCGCTCATCGGGCACCAACTTTGGTGTCTTGGTTTTCGTCACTTAACTTTTTCTCGATAGCGAGGTATGGATCGGGTACCCCATAGTCATATGGGTCGCTGGTCACCACCGGTAGTACCGGGAAATTATTGAGTGGGACCGGCGTTGCAGTTTGCCATTCAAGGGTCTTGGCGCCCCATGGATTCGATGGCGCAATTACGTTACTGCGCCAGGAGGTGATGATCGCATAGAGGAAGATCATCATGCCGACCCCGATTAGGTAGGCGCCAATGGTGGACAACCAGTTTGAAACATTGAAAGCGTCATCAAATTGCAAGACCCGACGCGGCTGACCCTGCAGACCCGCCACAAACATCGAGCCGAATGTCAACTGAAAGGCGAAGAACGAAAGCCACAACCCGATTGATCCGATGCGCTCATTGAGCATGCGCCCGGTCATTTTCGGGAACCAGTAGGCAATTGCACCCATGGCGCCGAAAAGTCCAGCGCCCATCAGCATGAAGTGGAAATGAGCCACCACGAACATGCCGCCGTGCATGTACTGGTCCACGGGAACATCCGAGAGGTACACGCCGGTAATGCCGCCCACGATCTTGTTCCAGAGCAGGGCGTACACGCACATCATCGGTAATCTGGTCCAAACCTTGCCGCGCCAGATTGTGCCCAGCATCACGAGCACCAAGAAGCCAAATGGAATAGAGATCAACTCGGTTGAAAGCATGAAGGGATAGTTCGCTGCGGGTGACCAACCCGTCATGTACATGTGGTGCACCCAGACCAGTGAGCTGATACCCACTACCCCGGCAAATCCGGCGACCGCGATCTTGTAGGAGAACAACGGTTTGCGCAGGAACACCACCATCACTTCCATCAATGCCGCCGTGACTGGGATGACGATGACATAAACCTCAGGGTGGCCGAGCAGCCAGAATAAATTCTCGTAAAGCCACACACTTCCACCATTTTGCGGGATGAAGAACGCCGATTCGAATGCGAAATCACTCAGCGCCATGACTTGGGAGTACTGATACATCGGAAACCACACCAGGCCCATAATGGCGGCTGCCAAAATACCGATCACGAAAACCGGTACCCGGTTCCAGGTCATGCCCCGCGCGCGCATTGTCACGATGGTGGTGAACAGGTTCACCCCGGCAATGCCGGTCGAGAATGCGAAGGTGATGATGCAGACCTGATAGCCAATCATGCCCACCGGGGCTTGGGTGCCAAGTGGCTGGTAAGCCGTCCAGCCATCGCGCATACCACCCAGCAACAAATTACTCACCAACGGCGGCACCGCCGCGAAAAGCAGCCAGAAGCTCAGGGCGTTAAGCCGCGGGAATGCCATATCGCGGGCCCCGATCATCAACGGCATGATGAAATTACCCAGTGGCCCGGCGGCAATGATGATCATCGCGATGACCATCACGATCCCGTGGGTGCCGATAATCGAGTTGTAAAAATTCGGGTCGAACACTTCGGCCCAGGTGACGCCCAGCTCGGTTCGAATCCACATGGCTAATAAGCCACCGAACCCGAGTAGGAACAGGCCCATTACCAGGTACTGGATTCCGACGACCTTGTGGTCGGTCGTGTACTTCCAGTATTTACCCCGACCTTGGCCCTTGCCCGCCAGGTATTCGGCATCGGCATGGGTCAGGTCATGCCCCAGCCACCAGCGGATCGGCCCGGCAAAAGCGCCAATGCCGATCATGAAGCCGATAACCCAAGCGGTGTAGGTCGCGGCCACCAACGCACTTTCACCCACCTGTAAAAAATTCGAGTTTTCGGTACCCCAAGGCACCAGCAGTCCACCGATTGCATAAGTAACCAGCGCGAGTACTAGCCCAAGTACAACACCGGTGACGATATTGGTGTGGCGCAAAAAACCACCGGGCTTGCCATGCTGCTTTGGCTGCGGCACGGCCTGCTGCTCGTGAATAACGGCGGTCATCGTCATACTGTCCTCTTCCCGCCCATTTCACGAACCCATGAGTCAAACTGCTCCTGGGTCACCACCTGGATTTGCGTCTCCATGTAGGCGTGGTGCAGGCCGCACAATTCAGCGCACCGAATATTGAAATTACCGAGCTTATTCGGGGTTACCCCGGTGTTGGTGATTGCACCGGGGTTGGCATCGATCTTGACCCCAAGTTCAACCACCCAGAAACTGTGAATCACGTCAACTGAGGTTACATTGAAATAGATAGGTGTATCAATTGGAACCACGAGGACATCGCTAGTGATCTTGCCCTGGTCTGGATACTCAAATGTCCAGACCCATTGTTGCCCGGTGACATTTACGTCAATCGGCCTAGTGGAATTGGGCTGTTGATTAGCCGGAATCGAGCCATATGAGGACGCCGTAATATTTGCTAACGCGAGCAGGCCCCAGATCACCAAGAACGCTGCCAGCACGCTGGTGGCACCGATCCACAGATAGCTACCGATGGCATTTGACCGAATAGCCGGGCTCTCCTGCATCGGCGGTTCATCACCGGTTACGCGACCCCAGCCAAAAAGACTGTAGAGCAAGATGGTCAAAGTGATGGACATGAGTGGCGCGGACACGATCGTGAAGACCAAGATGGTCTGTTCAATCTCACTCATGATGTCAGATGCCGGTGCCCCGGACATGTTCATGAAGAACACCACTAGCCAAGCAATCGGAATCACCAGTAGGCAAAAAAGCACGAACATCGTGAGAATCGGGCGCACGTACGGCCGCGCCAGCCATTCACGTAGCCGGTAGGTCACCTCGGGACGATTGGTGGGCTCCTCAGGCTGATCGGCAGCGGCCGGGCGATCATCAACTATTGACATCAGACCACCGTTACCGTTCCGCCCATCCAACCACGTTCACTCATCACGCCACCGAAGTCCACATAACCGTTTCCGCAAGGGGCCTCACAGTTCCAGACGTACTCTCCTGGACCGCCGGTGATGAAGGAGAAGGTGATCTCCTGGGGTTTTGGGTAGCCATTGGCTTCCTTCTTGGCACTAGACGGCACCGCCAGCAACGGCACACTTACAAAGAAACCGTCCTGGGTGACTTCGGCAAACTGGTGAATGGTGAAAGTGTGCGCCACATTGTCGGGTTCTATTTCCTTTTGCGCCTTGCCGTTAAAGGTCGCGGTGCCATCAACGGTGCCGTGGACTTTCGCAAAATAGTTATTCCACACGGTCGCGGATCCGCCGTACTGCTTAACGGTGATTGTGATCAGCGAATTAGCAGGCAACTGCAACGAGGTGGACGGCCAGAAGAACGGCCAGCCGGACGGGGCGTTCGCACTACGCGGATCCGCGATCCGCGAACCCACCGGCACCGGCCCGGGCACCGAAGTTGAAGCACTTGGATAGACGGAAAGTTCCACGGTGGCATGGGGCAATTCACCCTGCGGGGTACTAGCGGTGCCGATAACGGTGGCCGCCAAAACCTCGGGCTCCTGTTGATTCTTGCCTAGGAAAAGGACAGACCCCGCAACAACGAGCACCCCGATGAGCACCGTGAGCACCGTCAACGCTGCTCGCTTACCGCCTGCTGGCAACTCAAATCCGTCTCTTAGCACCAGATGTCGCGAAGGTAGCATGACTTTAGGAAAAATCAGGCGAAAAAGGGTGAAGACGGTGAATTCCAAGTGACAAGCAACCTCGGCGCGTTCCTCGGAGGCTGGAGCCTGGACCTATTCATCGCGGTCAACCTCGCCGGTGCCGCCATTTGGTACCTCTGGGCGGTAACTAGGGTTAAGAAGCACGGCCGCTGGCCCGGTTGGCTGACCACTTGTTTTCTGCTCGGAATTGCCCTACTTGCACTGGCTTATCTCGGTCCAATGTCGGCCTGGTCCCACACCTTCTTTTGGGTCCATATGACCCAGCATCTAATCGTCATGATGGCAGCGGCCCCCCTGCTCGTTCTCGGTTCGCCGGTTACTTTGGCCTTCTTGGCCAGTAGCCCGGCGACTCGACGCCGCTGGGTCCTGCCAATCTTGCGCAGCCAAGCCGTTCGCGTTCTGACCAATCCGATCATCACCTGGGCCTTCTTCGCAGCGGTGCTGCTCGGACTGCACTTCAGTCCGTTTTACAACTGGGCGCTGACAAACCACGATGCGGATCAATTCATTGAGCAACCGCTCTACCTCATTGCAGCATTTCTCTTCTATTTCCCGCTTATTGGCTCTAACCTGCAGCCCCGCCGGCCGGCACCGGCGATGCGTCTGCTTTCAATGGCGCTGATGATGGTGCCCGAGAGCATTGTCGGTGCTGTCATCTATTTTGCCTCAGTGGTGCTGTACCCGGCTTTCCCCCTCGAACGCCCATTTGGGCCAGATCGCATGGCTGATCAACAATTGGCAGGATCTTTGATGTGGGCTCTTGTCATGGTCGTTGATTCTTTTTGGCTGATGATCGCCGCGGTTGAATGGTTTAATGGCGAGGAGCGGCGAAGCCGGCGCATCGATGCCGAAATTGAATCAGAAATTGCAACCAAAACCGCCGCTGGAAACTAGTTTGGCGCGCCATTGGTGATGGCCGGATTGCCGAAAATTTCCGGGATTCGCTGAATGCTAAGGCGCTCTAGCGGCCAAATCGTTAGCACCGTAAGGCCCACAGCGGACGCATTTGGTACCCCGCCATTGTTGACGTCCAGGTGGTAGCGCGAATCTCTGGAGTTACCTCGATTATCCCCCATCATAAACATGGAGTCGGCCGGCACCACGATGTCAAAGCGCACCTGGTCGGTGGGGCCACTGGTATAGGACTCATCGAGCGGCACCCCATTGAGCACGATGCGCCCCTGCGAATCGCAACAAGCGACTCGGTCTCCGGAGACGCCAATTACCCGCTTGACTAGATCTTGCCCAGAGTCGCTTGGGATCAAACCGATGAAGGTCAACGCGGTTCGAAGTGCGCTTCGCGCACCCGTTGGGCTTGGCTCAGGGGTTGGCAACCAGCCACCAGGGTCCCGGAACACCATGATCTCACCACGCTGCACACCGTTGATTCGGGTCGTGACCTTCGCCGCGATGATCCGGTCATTCGGTAGCAGAGTTTGTTCCATTGACGCACTTGGCACATAGAAGGCCTGAATTAAAAAGGCCCGAACAAGCGCTGAGAGCACTAGTGCCGAGACCACGATGATTGCGGTTTCCTTTAGGAAGTGGAGGGCACCACCTTTTGCTTCCGTGCGCTCCCCTTTGCGGTGCCGGCCACCTGGCACCGGCTCTGACGGTCGCAGCTCGAAGTCATCATCCCGGGCCGACACCGCCATCAGTTAGCCATGCTCGGTGCCGGAACCTGATCGAAAGTATCAGGGATAGAGATAGCCTGGATCCGATTTAGCGGCCACAGCACGTTCATCACTCGGCCCACCACTCGGCTTTGCGGCACCATGCCACCACCGGGATCCCCTAGGTGATAGCGCGAATCAGCGCTGTTGGAGCGGTGGTCGCCCATGAGCCACAGTTTACCGGCAGGCACGACGACATCGAAGTTCATATCACTGGGTGCATCGCCTGCGAAGATGTAAGCAGCTTCATCCAGAGGCACCTCATTAACGGTGATGCGGCCAGCTGCGTCACAGCAGACCACATGATCGCCACCTACTCCGATGACTCGCTTAACGAAGTCAGTGCTGTCTGGCGGAACCACCCCAATCGACTGGCCCAACCAGGAAAATGCACCGGTGACAAGATCACGCTTCGGGATGTCACCGGCTTCGACGAATGAATCGGTGCCGTCGAATACCACGACATCACCGCGTTCAATTGGGCGGAGTCGATAAGTAATCTTATTCACCAAAACGCGATCACCGACCTGCAGGGCCTCTTCCATCGAACCAGATGGAATGGAGAATGGGCGGGCGACGAAAGTAGTGAGAAGCAGGACCACGCCGAAGGCGATGATAAAAGTCAGTGGCAGATCCCACCAAGCACTGCGTCGATTATCGGCCATGGTTGAGTCAGACCATCAATTCCGAGTAGCGGCGGAGCGATTTCAAGTCTGCGGGCGCGGCGCTGTTTATTCTTGGTCTACTGCTGGCTCGGCTGCCGCTGCTGGCACGTTTTCACGACGTTCGTGGATCTTTGCCGCCTTGCCCCGCAGATCGCGCAGGTAGTACAACTTGGCGCGGCGGACATCACCGCGAGTTAGCAGCTCGATTTTCTCAATGATCGGGGTATGAAGCGGGAAGGTGCGCTCGACACCTACGCCATACGAAACCTTGCGAACCGTGAAAGTCTCGCCAATACCTGATCCGGCCCGGGCGATAACCACCCCTTGGAAAATCTGGACCCGGGTCTTGTTACCTTCCACGACCTTTACGTGCACCTTGACGGTGTCACCTGATCGAAGGTCTGGGAGCCCGGTCTTCAAGGATGCCGCGTCGACGCTGTCAAGGGTCTTCATCTTGGGTTCACTTCCTGTAAGCGCCACAGGTCGCCCACGATTACTGGCCCCGTATTGGGGATCGGGAACTGCTCGGTAGTTCAAGGCCGAGGGCTTCCCCTGTGGCGGGGCACCCCGGACGCGCTCGCTAAGTCTGCCATAGGCCAGGTCATGCACCAAACCGCCCCGGCGGCCGCGGTCAGCCTTGACGGCCCCCCCGCTGACCGGTGGCAGATTCAGGCCCTAGATCCGGGCGCATCTGCGCGGTCCGAAGTCGAGCCTGCCCGGCTCGCCAATCTGCGATCTGACCGTGATGGCCGCTTAAAAGCACCTCCGGTACCGGCAGCCCCCGCCATTCCTGCGGCTTCGTGTAGACCGGCCCTTCGACCAATTGCGCCATCGAACCAGCCGCAAATGAGTCATCGGTCACGCTGGACTCGTTACCCACAACACCGGGAAGCAAACGGGCCACCGCCTCAACCATGACCAAGGTTGCCGCCTCGCCGCCGGCCAACACATAATCACCGATACCGACTTCACGGACCCCGGCCCAGTCGCTGGCAGCCGCGTAGTGCTGGCCCACGCGCGCGTCAATGCCCTCGTAGCGACCACATGCGAAAACCAACCAGGGGTCGGTGGTCCAAGCCTGGGCCGCACCCTGATCAAAAACAGCACCCGATGGGGTTGGTACAACCAATACCGGGCGCACGTCTTTGTTCGTTGCCGCAATCGAATCTAATGCCTCACCCCATGGCTGTGGGCCCATCACCATGCCGGGCCCACCGCCATAGGGGGTGTCGTCGACAGTGTTGCGCCGGTCGTGGGTGAACGCGCGTAAATCATGCACAAGCACCTCAATTAACCCGGTGGCCGATGCTTTGCCCAACAGCGACAAAGCCAAGGGCGTGAAATAGTCAGGGAAAATAGTGACCACATCAATCCGCATCGGCCGGCTCCTCAATCAGGCCAATGGGTGGATCAATCAATATTCGCCGATTGGCTAGGTCGACGGTTGGCACGATCTGCGACACAAACGGGATCAGCACCTCACGCCCGGCCGCGGTGACAACCGCGAGTAATTCCTGGGAAGGCAGGTGCACCACATCTTCCACTAGCCCCAGGAGCTCCCCATTTACTGTTTCGACTCGGCATCCGATCAATGCACTGTCATAGAACTCATCGGGATCCGTTGGCTGCGCCTTCTCATCGCGCTCCGCTTCCAGGATTGTCCCGCGAAGTGTTTCGGCTGCACTGCGGCTTTCGAAGCCAGCAAAGTTGACAAGCAGGCGACCAGAATGCCAATGAATCTCAGCAACGGTGAGTTCGGCAATGGCCCCGTCCGAAAAAAGCACCGAACCGGGAGCAAAACGCTCCTCGGGTTCGTCTGTTCGAAGCTCGACGGTTACCTGCCCCCGCAGCCCATGGGGTTTACCGATGCGGCCGACAACGACACGCACGACTACCTAGTTGGTCAGCGCTCGGCGACATCGAGGAAGTCGATACGCACGCCGCGACCCTCATTGAGTGCGGTCACGACCGTGCGCAGCGCGGTCGCGGTGCGGCCGGCTCGACCGATCACCCGACCCATATCCTGCGGATGTACCCGAACGTCAAGGCATTTGCCCCGGCGCTGCTCACGCTCGCTGACGAAGACATCACTTGGATTATCGACGATCCCGCGAACCAAGTGCGCCAGTGCTTCTTCCAACATCAGGCGGTGCCCTCTTCGAGGGCCTCGGTCGCCGCTACGACTTCTACCGCTTCGCCAACCGCAACCGCTTCGAGTGCCGCCGGCTCCGTAAGCTTGGGCCCATCTTCGACCGCTGCCTCAAGCTTGGGCTTCTTAACCGGTGTCTTCGGCTCCTTGGCTGCACCTTGGATAGCGGCTTCGAATTTAACCAGCCGACTGACTTTCGGTTCAGCGACCCGCAAGGTGCCCTCAGCACCGGGTAGGCCCTTGAATTTTTGCCAATCGCCGGTCACTTTCAAGATCGCGGTTACGGCTTCGGTCGGCAGTGCGCCCACGCCAAGCCAGTACTGCACCCGAGCCGAGTCGACCTTGATGACACTTGGGTCTTCCATCGGTTGATAGAGGCCGATCTCCTCAATGGAGCGGCCATTGCGAGCGGTGCGTGAATCAGCAACGACGATTCGGTACTGCGGTGCATGGATCTTGCCAAGGCGCTTAAGTTTGATTTTTACGGCCACGGTGGGCTTATCTCCTGTTTTCTAGGCGGTGCGCGCCGTTAATCGAGTGGGGACACGACATTCGGCGAAAACCTTGCGGGTTGCCGATTCGGCAGGATAGAGGGCCAACCGGGCGGCAAGACCTCCGTATTCTGCCAGATGAGCAACCACGCCCGGACCACGGGTCATTTTTCGGTTCCGATTGCCCATCAGTGCCCCGAGTGCGCCGCGCCGGAGTTTGGGTCGTCGGCCGTTGTTTGGGCATTCGTCGAGCCGGCCGAACCCGCCGTCGATCCGGGTCGGGCCAGTACCTGCACCTGGGGTAGCGGGGTCAAGGGCGGCGAGGGCGCCGTCGCGGTGGCCGGGCTCACGGGGGTATCCCACCAGGTCACCCCGCTCGGGCACACCTGCAGTACCCGCAGGCCATAGATCCCGGCGGACTTCGGCCAATTGACGGTCAGCGGAAAGAAAACCGGCCGTCCAAATGGCTGCGGGTCCCCTTGAATGGTCCAGGTGATCTGTTGGCCGCCATTCGCAAGCCGAGCACTCACAGACGTCCAACCGATCACCGCGGCCGGCTTAATCGCGCCCCAAGGCTTACCGGCAAAAGCAGTGACCTGCGTCGTTCCGTCCTGACCCGTCAAGCATCCGTGCTGAATCTCCAAAGTGAGCCCACTGGTCTTGCCCGCGACCGCTGCGACGCCATTTAGATCAATGATTGCGTGCGCATTGGCGGGTGAACTCGATACCAATGCCGAGATTATGACGAGCCCACCGAGCGCTGCCCAAAAAAGTGGGGAGGTGCCGACTGGCAGGTTCATGAACTTAACCTAGCAATTTCTTGAGCTCAGGGGGCAAGGCCGAGATATCCAAGTCTGCCGGCACCGCGGTTGGTGCAAAGATGCCGGCTTCTTGATCGGCGCGCTTTGCCGGATTCCCGCTGCGGCTCTTACCCTTGGCCGGCTTTATGGCTTTTGCCATTTTGCCCTTGGATTTCTTGCCCCCGCCAAGACCGGGCAGGCCAGGCATGCCAGGCATGCCCGGCATTCCGGGCATCCCCCCTTTGCCCATCTGCTTCATCATTTTCTGGGCTTGACCGAAGCGCTCGATCAGGCCATTGACTTCACTGACCGACGACCCAGACCCGCGAGCAATCCGAGATCTACGAGACCCGTTCAAGATCTTTGGCTCCTGGCGCTCGGCCGGTGTCATGGATTGAATAATCGCGGCCACCCGGTCCATCTCACGATCGTCAACTTGATCAAGTTGGGCTTTCATCTCGCCCATCCCGGGCAGCATGCCCATGATCTTGCCGATCGAGCCCATCTTTTTCAGCGACTGCATCTGCTCTAGGAAGTCATCGAGGGTGAAATCCTCACCTGCTGAAACCTTGCGTGCCATCCGTTCGGTTTGCTCGGCGTCAAATACCCGCTCGGCCTGTTCGATCAAGGTGAGCATGTCGCCCATGTCAAGGATGCGAGATGCCATGCGGTCAGGATGGAAGACCTCAAAGTCGGTTAACTTCTCACCGACCGACGCGAACATGATGGGACGCTTTGTCACGCTCACGATCGACAGCGCAGCGCCACCACGCGCATCGCCATCGAGTTTGGTCAGGACAACTGCGTCAAAGCCAACGCCCTCAGCGAACTCCTCGGCGGTGCGTACGGCATCCTGACCGATCATTGCGTCAACTACCAGCAAGGTCTCATCGGGGCGGGCAGCATCACGTACCGCCCGCAATTGCTCCATTAGCTCAGCATCAATCGCCAACCGGCCTGCAGTATCGACGATGACAACGTCATGTAATTTCTGTTCCGCATAGACCCGCGCTTCGCGGGTTACCCGAATCGGGTCACCAACACCATTGCCAGGCTCCGGGGCAAAAATCGCAACACCGGCCTGCTCGGAAATGATGCGTAGTTGGTCCACCGCATTCGGGCGCTGCAGGTCGGCCGCCACCAGAAGTGGGGTGTGGCCCTCGCCTTTTAGCTGCAGTGCCAACTTGCCCGCGAGTGTTGTCTTGCCAGCGCCTTGGAGGCCAGCCAACAAGATCACCGTCGGCGGATTCTTTGCGAACACCAGGTTTCGAGTTTCGCCCCCCAGAATTGCAATAAGCTCCTCATGGACGATCTTGATAATTTGCTGGGCCGGATTAAGCGCCCCCGAGGCCGCTGCGGCTAGGGCCCGCTCCTTCACCACCGCGGTGAACTCTCGCACCACCGGCAAGGCGACGTCGGCCTCTAGCAACGCCGTTCGGATCTCGCGCACCGTCGCTTCAACATCGGCTTCGGAGAGTCGGCCTTTGCCGCGCAGCCCCTTGATTGTGGCGGCAAGTCGATCGGCGAGGTTTGCAAACACGAGGTCAGAGTATCGGCTGGACCTTTTACCGTGTCGGCTAACCGGCCGTCACTGCCGCCAGCACCCGTCCTCTCACCCCTTCGGCAAGGTCCGCTGACAGCGGCCCGCCCCGGGAGTCCACCAGGAAGAAGATATCTACAGCCTCGGATCCCAGGGTGAGGACTTTTGCCCCCGTGATCGCCACCTCGGCATCAGAGATTGCACCCGTAATGCGGTAAAGCAGCCCCGGCTCATCATGTGCGCGAACTTCCATGGCCGTGGCCCTGGCCGACGTGTCAGTGCGGATGTCCACCCTTGGTGCCGCCCGCTCGATTTGACCTGTCGATGCGTAGGCCGCCGCGCGGTCGCGCACTTGTGCACCCACATCGAACGTGTTCGCTAGGGCCAGTCTTAGCCGTGCCGCGATCTCCTGCGCACTCGGCGGATCTCCATACATTGGATGCACCGTCCAGACTTGCACCGCGCGCTCATTGGCCGTCAGTACCCGAGCCGCGCGTACCTGCAGCCGGTGCAGCGCCAGCACACCAGCGACCGTCGAGAGCAGCCCCAGCTGGTCTGGGGCTGCGACGGTCAGTTGGTAGCCGTCATCGGCGTCCGCCAAAGTGACCCAAACCCCGGTGCTCGCAAGGGCAACCTGCTGTACATCACTTAATTCAGGTTCGACCGGAGCCGGATCTCCAGCTAGTTGGGCCCGCACCCTTCGCACGAGGTCAGCGACCAGATCGGCGCGCCACCGGCTCCATGCCGCCGGCCCAGTTGCCAGTGCATCGGCCTGGGTTAAGGCGTGCAGGAGATCCAAAGTCTCTGGCTTTCCGATTCGAGCGGTCACATAATCGACGGTCGCTGGGTCATCTAGATCACGGCGGGTCGCGGTGTCGATCAACAGCAGGTGGTAGCGGACTAAGTCGACAATTACCTGCACATCTGCATCAGGAAAACCCATCCGCCTGGCCAACTCATCGGCGATAGCCGCGCCAACTTCACTGTGATCCCCTGGTCGAGTCTTGCCGATATCGTGCAAGAGTGCACCGATCAGCAGAAGGTCGGGCCGATGCACATCACGCGTGAACGCACTCGCCTGCACCGCAGTCTCAACCAGGTGGCGATCAACCGTGAACCGGTGAACAGCATTTCGCTGCGGTGCCGAGCGCACGATGCTCCAGCCCGGGATAAGTGACTCGATGATCCCCGCTTGATCTAGTGCCTCCCAGCTATGCACGAGGTGAACGCCGGCGCCCAAGAGGGAGACAACTGCCTCCCGAGCAGGTGGCGGCCACGGCGTGGATAGCGGCTCACTTTCCGCCGACAACCTGGCAAGGGTAATTGGCGCCAATGGCAAGCCCGCTTGCGCCGCCGCGGCCGCTGCGCGCACGACCAAAGTTGGGTCCGCAGCCGGCCGGGCCTGGCCAGCGAGCAATACCTCGCCGCTTTGCACCACCACCCCATCGGCCAACGGCACCCGCTCCAGCCCCCGACGATTCACCTGGCGACGTGAGAGGCGATTTGGTCCTTTAGTCAATCGATCAACTCGGTGCCAGGTGGTGTCAGACGCAAATGCGATGGCACGCGACGCCGTGTACACCTGCCTTAGCAGTTCGTCGGCGGTGGTGATACCCAGTGCGGAAGCAACCCCATCTTGTTCCTGCAACATGAGCCGGTCACTTGATTTACCGGTTACCGAATGCAGTGCGTCGCGAACATCGAGTAGCAATGCGTTCGACTCCGGCCAATTGCTGTGGGGAGTATCAGTCACCCAGGATGCCGCAATGGCCCGTAGTACATTCGCATCCCGTAAACCCCCGTAGGCCTCTTTCAGGTCGGGCTCCAGTAAGCACGCTAATTCGCCATAGCCAGCCTTGCGGTGCTCAACTAGTTCACGAAGTACCGGCAGACGTTTGACCGCCATCGCGCGCCAGTCGGCAAAGACCGCCTGTGTCAATTGCACGGCCAATGTCCCATCACCTGCTACCACCCGCGCATCCAACAGGCCGAGGACTACTTTAATGTCAACACTTGCCAGCCGGCGGGCTTCTGCCAAGGTTCGGACACTGTGGTCTAGGGCAATCCCGGCATCCCAGATGGGATACCAAATCCGATCCGCGATCGGCGCAACTTGGGCAGCAGTGCCGCGATGCAATAACAGGAGATCGATATCACTTCCCGGGGCTAACTCCTGGCGGCCGTACCCGCCGACCGCAACCAAGCACAGATCCGTCGCACCAGCCGCTGCCGCCTGAAAAAGCGCGTCGAGCCACTCATCGGTCAACAAAGAAAGTGCCGCACGGCGGCTCGGCCCATACCGGCCAGGCTGCCTAACTAGTGCGTCGCGCTGCAAGCCAAACGCGCGCCCCTCACCCACACTCAAAGAGCTTTCATCCCGATGATCTTCGGTGACTAAAGTGCATCGTGGCCGCGCTCACCGGTTCGTACTCGCACTATGGCATCGACAGGTACGACCCACACTTTGCCGTCGCCGATTCGACCGGTCTGGGCCGCCTTGACGATCGTGTCGACAACTAGGTCCGCACTCTCGTCATCGACCAGCACCTCAACACGTACTTTTGGCACTAAATCAACCGTGTACTCCGCTCCTCGATAGACCTCGGTGTGGCCCTTTTGCCGGCCGTAACCCGAGGCCTCGGAAACCGTCAGCCCATTGACACCCTGGGCTTCGAGTGCACCTTTAACATCCTCCAGTTTGAACGGCTTAATGATTGCTGTAACCATCTTCATGACTCCACCTCCGACTTTGAGCGAGCAGCATGACCAACACCAGCGAAAACGCCGCCGCCACCTGACTCTCCGAGTTCATATGCGGACTCCGCGTGCAGTTCCTTATCGATGCCACCGATCTCCGTTTCAGAATCCACCCGGAAGCCCATCGTCTTCTTGATGATGAGTGCCAAGATGGCGGCAATGATGAGTGAATACAGGAGCACAGCTACCGCACCAACCGCCTGCTTACCCAATTGATCAAGCCCGCCACCGTAGAGCAGCCCATTAACCCCCGCCGGAGCAGCCTCCGTAGCCAGGAGCCCAATTAGCAAGGTTCCAACGAGGCCGCCAACGAGGTGAACGCCCACTACATCCAGGGAATCGTCGTAGCCGAACTTGTACTTCAGTCCGACCGCCAATGCGCAGATTATCCCCGCAAGGGCCCCGATGATGATTGCCCCGAGTGGACTAACCGCCGAACAAGACGGCGTGATGGCAACGAGACCGGCCACTACCCCGGAGGCTGCGCCAAGTGAGGTGGCATGCCCATCGCGAATCTTCTCCGTGGCCAGCCAGCCCAACCCGGCTGCGCAAGTGACGATGAAGGTATTCATGAAAACCACTGCAGCGGTGTTGTCCGCGGCGATCTGTGACCCGGCATTGAATCCGAACCAACCGAACCAAAGCAAGGCCGCGCCGATCATTACCAAGGTCAGGTTGTGCGGACGCATCGGGGTCTTGGGCCAACCCACCCGGCGCCCAATCACAATTGCCAGGGCTAGCGCCGCCGCACCGGCATTGATGTGCACAGCGGTGCCGCCGGCGAAGTCGATGACGCCCAGTTTGTAGAGCCAACCACCGGTTTCGGGGTTGAGGTTAAATACCCAGTGGGCCACCGGGAAGTAAACGAGCACCGCCCATGCACCCGCGAAAATCAACCACGCGCTGAACTTCGTCCGGTCGGCAATGGCGCCGGCGATCAGGCCCACCGTGAGGCAGGCGAACATCGCCTGAAAAGCCACAAACCCCATGGCCGGCACCCCGGCTTTCGGGTCATTTGCCATCAACCCCTCTAGACCGGCGAACGCGGTGACGTTTCCGAGGAGCCCGGCGTTGCCATATGAGGGCGCAAAGGCCATCGAATAGCCCACCAGCACCCAGAGAATGCCCACTACGAACAAGGCACCCATCACCATCATCAACATGTTGAGAACCGACTTGGAGCGGACCATGCCTCCGTAAAAGAATGCCAATCCAGGAATCATCAGCAGTACCAATGCGGCGCTGGTTAGCAGCCACGCAGTATTACCGGAGTCCAACGCGCTTTCCATGTATGTCTCCCTATGCCAATCGATCTCGGCTCCACTAGTGGTTCAGTGGCTGGAGAATGACGTGCGCACGTTTCAGTCGCGCACTAATCGCGTTTCGCGCATGTCACAGCACTGGCTGCTCAGGTAAACGCTGTGTTACAAATCCCCCACGAGGGCTTCGACGAACTCAAGTGGATCGAACAGGGCAAGGTCATCTGGGCCTTCGCCCAAGCCAACCAATTTAACCGGTACCCCTAGTTCGCGTTGCACCGCAACGACGATTCCGCCCCGCGCCGTACCGTCGAGTTTGGTCAGTGCGATCCCAGTGATAGCAACCACCTCTCGGAAAACTCGGGCCTGGGCCAACCCGTTTTGCCCTGTCGTGGCGTCAAGTACCAAAAGGACTTCGTCAACCGGTGATTGCTTCTCTACTACCCGCTTGACCTTGCCGAGTTCATCCATTAATCCAGTTTTTGTGTGCAACCGCCCAGCGGTGTCGATGACCACGGTGTCGGCCTGTGCATCGGCACCCGTGCGGACTGCATCGAAGGCAACCGCCGCCGGGTCACCACCTTCCAAGCCACGCACCACTGCGGCGCCCACCCGATCGCCCCAAGTCTGCAATTGGTCCGCAGCGGCGGCCCGGAAAGTATCGGCGGCTCCGAGTACGACCGTTTGCCCATCGGCAATCAGCAGTCGTGCGAGTTTGCCGGTGGTGGTCGTTTTGCCCGTGCCATTTACCCCCACTACCAAGATGACGGCGGGACGCCGCTCGGCATTCATCGCGATGTTGCGGTCCATTGTGGGATCAACAAGGTATAGGAGTTCCTCGCGCAGCATCTTCTTGATGTGCTCAGGGGTTGTACCCCCCTCGACTTTGACTCTTGTGCGCAGCCGCGCAATCAACTCCTGGGTCGGGCCGACCCCTAGATCGGCGGTCAACAAAGTCTCCTCGATCTCGTCCCAGGTCGAATCAGTGAGCTCACCCGCGCTCAAGAGGGCCAGCAGCCCCTTACCTATTGCATTGTTCGAGCGGGCCAAGCGGGACCGCAGTCGATGCAGGCGGCCAGCCGCAGGATCTGGAATCTCGACTTCGAGGATCCCGGGCAAACCCGCATCGGGTGCCTGGGTGCTGGTCGGGGCTACGCCAGGCGCCGCCACCGGACGCTGCTCGATGACCGGAGCGCCCCGCCGGCGCAGCAGCACCGCAGCGACCACTGCGACTATTGCGAAAATGAGGATAAGTACGGCAATGCCGGCGTAAATCAGACCTGAGTCCATGGCGAGCATCCTTTCAGAGCACTAGCACCGAGCGCGAACCTACGGGCGCGGTCAGGCGCTGGCGGTCTCGACATCACGGAGGCGCTGGCCGATAATCTGCGTGACACCGTCACCGCGCATTGACACCCCGTAGAGCGCATCAGCAATTTCCATCGTGCGCTTTTGGTGGGTTATGACAATCAGCTGTGAGCTAGAGCGCAACTCCTCGATGATATCGATCAATCGAAGCAGGTTCACATCATCCAATGCGGCCTCGACCTCATCGAGTACATAGAACGGGCTCGGGCGGGCTTTGAATAGCGCGATCAAGAAAGCAACCGCCGTCAAGGACCGCTCTCCGCCAGACAGCAACGAGAGCCTCTTGATTTTTTTCCCTGGCGGACGTGCCTCCACGTCAATGCCGGTGGTGAGCATATCGTCAGGATCGGTAAGAATTAATCGCCCTTCACCACCGGGGAACAGTCTGGCGAAAACTCCGACAAACTCACGCTCAACCTCAAGATAGGCCTCGGTGAATACCTGTTCAACACGCGCATCGACCTCCTTGATGATGCCGAGCAGATCATCACGCGACTTCTTGAGGTCCTCCAATTGCTCACTCAAGAAGGTATGGCGCTCCTCCATCGCAGTGAACTCTTCAAGGGCCAGGGGATTGATCTTGCCTAAAATATTAAGCTCACGCTCGGCTGTCTTTAACCGCTTTTCTTGCTCAATGCGAACATAGGGGTACGGCTCGGGGTTCGGGGCATCGGCTGGGGTTTCGTCACCGGGTACCGTCGGGCTCGGCGGTACCAACTGCTGCGGGCCGTACTCGGCAATTAAGACATCACCCTCGACGCCGAAATCCTCAAGCGCCTTCTCCTCGAGTTGCTCTATTCGAAGCCGTTGCTCGGCGCGGGCAATCTCATCTCGATGCACACTGTCCTTGAGTAGATCGAGCTCACCGGTGCGCTCACGAATGCTCGCGCGCAGCCCGACGAGCAACTGGTCGCGGTCTGCCTTTGCCCGCTCTACCGCTGCCCGATCGCGACTCGCCTGCGCCACCGAGCCCTCGATTCGCGTCAAGGCAATCCGCGATGCAGCAAGAATGGCCCCAGTCGTGATCAGTTCGGTGGCTCGCCGCTCGCGGCGGGCAATTGCATTAACCCGGGCCTGCCGCTCCGCATTTGCCGCTCGTTCGAGTTGCTCCGCCCGGACGCCGACAGCCCCGACGCGCTCCTCGCCGGTACGAAGAGCCAAGCGCGCATCGACCTCGTCTTGGCGGGCGACATTGGCTTGGCTGGCGAGATCCGCACGCCTGTCACCGGCCGGGTCCGCTGCCGGCTCGACTTCGGCTCCAGCCAGCCGGGCTTGCATGGTCAAGAGGCCCTGCTGATCCACTTCAAGGGCGGCTTCGGCGGCGGTTCGGGCCAGGGATAGGCGCTCGGCCTCAGCTTGAGCAGAGCGCGCGGCTTGGCCTAATTGACCTAGTTGCTCGGCCACCGCAGCCATCTGAGCGTCAGACTCATGTAGCCGATTGAGCGCACCTTCGGCAAATTCAGCGGCCGACCGTTGCGCATCACGTGCCGCGACCAGGTCGAAGCGTGCCCGTTCGAGAGCATGCGTTGCAACCACTAAGTCACGCGCGGTTTGGTCGTGGGCAGCTTGCACCTCCAGAAGACTTTGCTTGTCAGTCGAACCGCCGTGAACAACTCCGTCGGCGAAGATATCGCCGGCTTCGGTGACGAATATCAGACCCGGATGAGCCCGCAGGGCGGCTGCGGCAGTGGGCACATCCGACACCAGCACGCAGCTCATCAGCAGGCGATCCACCACGGACCGCAGATTTTCCTCACACCGAACCATGCCCCGCAACCAGGTGCCAACCGGCGGTGCACCCACCGGGGCTGGACCGGCGCCGGCGCCATCGGCAAGTACTAGCGCTGCACGACCAGCTGCTTGCTCTTTCAGGAGCACGACCGATGAGACTGCAGCGGCAACCCCTCGGACTACTACTGCGTCGGCAACATCGCCAAGGGCCGCAGCCACGGCAGCCTGCGCACCATGATCAATCTGCAGTAAACCGGCCAATGGGCCTAGTACACCCTGTATGCGCTCGGTCGATGCGATGAGGACGGCTGCAGCATCCTTGCGGGAAAGGCCTAACTCGAGCGCATCGAGGCGTGCAGCCAGCGCAGCACGCTCGCGCTCTCCGACAGACTCAGCGGTACGAAGGTTTTCGACGGCACTATCGGCACGTTCGAGTGCCACTAACGCGAGTTCGTACTCCTGATCTAGCCCCAGTTCACCTTGATTCAAGCCCGCAACTTGGACTTCGATTGCATGGAACTCGCCCTGGGCCAACTCGCCCCGTTCCTTAGCCTCGGCTATCGAAGCCGTGAGGCGCTCAATTTCACTTGATCGGGTGTCAATGCGCGAACCAGCAGCATCGACTTGACCCCGTAACTTGGCCAGGCCTTCACGACGATCAGCTGCAGCCCGGTCAGCGGCAGCCACCCGATGTTCCTCGAGTAAGAGGGCCTGCTCGACATCAAGGCGCCGAGCTTCTGCTACGGCTAGCACTTCGCGAGCCGACTCAACCTCGCGACTTAGTTCGAACTCCTGCTCCCGAAGTAGGCGTGCTTCAGCATCGATCTGCTCAGGGTCACGACCAGAGGATTCCTCATGAGCCTCGGGCTGCAAGTTCCGCACCCGCTCGCCCGCAAGTTGCACCAAACCGTTAAAGCGCTCCCGCAGGCCACTTAATCCAAACCATGCCTCCTGCGCCGCAACTAGGTGTGGCGCCTCCTGCAACACGGCGGCTTCAGCTTCGGCCTCGCGGTCTCTTAGCTGCGCGAGATCTGTTTCGGCCTTCGCCTGACGCTCCCGCAGCGCCGTTTCGTCAGCAACTTCGGCGGCCAACAGGTTGCGTAAAACGGTTAAGTCATCGGCCATCAAGCGCAACCTGGCATCACGCACGTCGGATTGGATAACAACGGCCCGACGCGCCACCTCGGCTTGGCGCCCAAGGGGTTTCAATTGCCGGCGCAACTCATTGGTTAGATCGGTCAACCTGGTTAGGTTCGCACCCATTGCGTCGAGTTTTCGAAGCGCTTTTTCCTTGCGCTTGCGGTGCTTTAAGACACCAGCGGCTTCTTCGATGAAGCCACGTCGATCCTCGGGCGTGGCTTGTAAAATTGAATCAAGTTGCCCCTGACCGACGATCACATGCATTTCCCGACCAATACCGGAGTCACTTAGCAACTCCTGCACGTCGAGTAACCGGCATTGCTCACCGTTGATCGCGTATTCCGAACCACCATTGCGAAACAGCGTGCGAGAGATCGTGACCTCGGTGTACTCAATGGGTAGCGCGCCATCGGAGTTGTCGATCGTTAACTGCACCTCAGCTCGGCCAAGTGGCGCCCGACCGGAGGTCCCGGAGAAGATGACGTCCTCCATCTTGCCGCCACGAAGTGACTTGGCTCCCTGCTCGCCCATGACCCACGCGAGTGCATCGACCACATTTGACTTGCCCGAGCCATTCGGCCCCACCACACAGGTCACGCCCGGCTCAAAATGCAGGGACGTCGAAGAGGCGAAGGATTTAAAGCCCTTCAGGGTCAAGGTCTTAAGGTGCACGGTTCTCCGCTGGTCGGGCGCGGGGAAGGCGCTGAGGACGAGATGCTCACACCTTATCTTGCGGGCGTCGACCCGGCCCCCGCCGCTGGCACCGAGGGCAGAAAAAACTGGATCGATTCATGAATTTCTCCCGGCGAATAAGGCCACCGCAGTGCCCACAGGGCTCACCTTCTTGGCCGTAGGCACTTAACTGCCTGTCGAAGTAGCCGCTCTCACCGTTGACGTTGACATAAAGCGCATCGAAGCTGGTGCCGCCTTGGTCAAGTGCCGAAGTCATGACCGATTTGGCGTGCTCGAGTAGCTCGTGGATCTTGGCTGCCGACAGGGCCCCGGTTGAGCGCCGACCACCTAGCTTGGCCCGCCAAAGTGCCTCGTCAGCGTAGATATTCCCGATTCCGGAAACTAGAGCTTGATCCAGCAACGCCCGCTTGATCTCGATGTTCCTGGTTCGCAATCGGGTAATGCAGGCTTCCTCATCGAATGCCGGGTCGAGCAGGTCCCGGGAAATATGGCTGACGATGTTGGGCAGGTGGCCGCCGGCATCGTCGGGCACAAGATCGGCGGTCATCACCCAACCAAAAGTGCGCTGGTCGACAAAGCGCAGTTGCGGGCCGGCGTCAACGAAATCAATGCGAACCCGTAGGTGCTTCTCATCGGGTGCACCACTTGGTTGTACCAGTAGTTGGCCACTCATCCCCAAATGCGCGACCAAGGCAAACTGCTGCCCAACCATCGGCAGCCAGAGGTACTTCCCGCGCCGGCTGACGCAGCGGATGCGTTGGCCAACCAGCTGGTCCGGTAATGATCCAATGTTTCGCCGCACGGCGCGCGGGTGTAGAACCTCTACCTGTTTGATCTTGCGTCCGGTTGCATGCTCGGCAAGCCCCCGCCGCACGACCTCGACTTCTGGGAGTTCAGGCACCTAATTCTCCGGATCCGCCAAATTCAGAAGATGAGCGTAGGCGACTTCCGCGGCCTGCTGCTCGGCAAGTTTCTTTGATCGGCCCCAGCCGTCGCCGATCACCTCGGCGCCTACCCGCACCCGCGCGTGAAACTCCTTCTGGTGATCTGGACCGGTATTGCTGACCACGTATTCCGGCAGGCCAAGTTCGGCGTTGGCGGCGGCCTCTTGTAATGAAGTCTTCCAATCAAGGCCAGCACCGAGCTCGGCTGAAAGCTCAATCAGTGGATCGAAACGATCATGAATAAGATCACCGGCGACTTCAATCCCAGCCGATAGGTAGCAAGCCCCGATCACGGCTTCCATCGCATCGGCAAGGATCGAAGGCTTATCCCGGCCACCGGTGGTCTCCTCGCCGCGACCCAAAAGCAGGTAAGCGCCCAGATCCAGTTCACGCGCAACGTCGGCCAGGGCCCGTGAGTTCACCACCGCTGCCCGAAGTTTCGCCAATTGTCCTTCGGGTAAATCTGGAAAGGTCCGATACAGGGTGTCGGTTACCAGAACGCCAAGTACTGCATCCCCCAAGAACTCAAGCCGCTCATTATGCGGGAGCCCGCCGTGCTCGTATGCGTAGGAGCGGTGGGTTAGCGCTTGATTCAGCAGTGCGAGATCAACCGGTACGCCCAAACTGGCGGCCAGTCCGGTCAAAATCTCATCGCGGCCACGCTCACTTCGATTTCGCGAGTTGCTCATGAAGTCACCTGCACATAAGCGGAGCTTAGTTTTTCGACTAGTTGCACAAGTTCACCGAATGTGTGAACTTCGCAGATGTCGGAATCAGCGATTGCTATTACCACGCCTCGCCCCGCGGCCTCCTCGACTATCGCCTGCGCAACCAGCACCCAGGCTTGGTCAATTGGGCCAAATGAGGCAAGTGGGGTATCGGGACGCACCACAAAAGTAACTTCGCTCTCGAATACGCGAGCTAAGGCACGAGTTACGGTTGGCTCGGTCATCTGGTCCGCTGCATTAAAGCGGAAAATGTTCGCTGGGTTAGCCCGATTAGGTCGGTTTTTGCGGCACGAGCCGCTAGGCGAACGCATGCGGCGATTTCATTCGGGCGGCCAGCGCCGTGCCCAATTACCGTGATGCCGTTAACCCCGAGCAACATGCCCGCGGCAAAATCACCGGTAGCCGTGCCGGCGACAACCGCCCGGGCCGGTTTGGGGTCGCCGTAGGCGAGTGCCATCTGGTGCGCCGCCCACCCCACCGCCCCTTCTAACCCCTTGAGCAAGACATTGCCGGTGAAACCGTCGGTGACGACAACCTGCGCTCGCGCACCCGCGGCTACGTCATGCCCTTCTACCGAACCCGTGTAACGCACTCCGAGAGCGGGCAACCGGTCTCGCATCAAGGTGTCGGCCGCCAGACGAAGAGCATCTCCCTTCCCGGTCTCACTGCCTATGTTAAGGAGGCCAACCGCGGGGTCGGGGATACCCAATGCGGTGGCATAGCACCAGCCGGCCATTGCGAACTGGGTCAAAACATTCGCACTGGCTTCCGGGGCCGCTCCTACATCCACGAGGACAACCGGGCCCGACGTAGCCGGGAGCACCACGGCCAGTGCCGGGCGTGACATCCCGGTGACACGTCCGCACGACAACACGGCGGCCGTTACCGCAGCACCACTATGACCGACCGAGACCCAGGCATCAACGGCACCGGCCCCGACCGCGCCGGCTGCGATGAGCACACTGACATTTGGATTGGTGCGCACATAGGACAACGGGTCGCCAACCATCGGCACGCCGCAACTCGCGCTCAAAACAGTCAAGCGCGGGTGTGCATTGAGGTCAATACCGCGAGCGGAGAGCAACTCACCGGCAAGGGTGGGCGGGCCCACGAGGACGAGGTCGATGTCGAGTGCGTCCAGATCCAACGCCGCCACGGCATCGGCCACGACCTCGGGGGCACCGTCGCCGCCCATGAGATCAAGGGCGACGCGGGCCATGATCAGACGTCCAGCACGCGTCGCTTGGCATAAGTGCCGCAAGTTGGGCACGCGGTGTGAGCCAGGCGCTTTTCCCTGCAGCGAACACAGGTCACCAGAGTCGGCACCGAGGTTTTCCACTGCGAACGACGATGGCGGGTATTAGAGCGCGAGGTTTTGCGCTTCGGTACTGGCACGGGGTCCTCTTTCTTGGGTTAACTTTGGTCTTCGGTTGTGTCTGGTAGCTCCAAGGCGGTAAGGGCCGCCCACCTTGGATCAAGCTGTTCGTGCAGGTGCCCGGGGTGGTCGTCAAGTCGGACTCCGCAGACCGAGCACAGGCCTGCACAATCACTTTGACAAACCGGTGCCAGCGGAAAACCCAGCACCACTGCGTCCCGCAGCGTGGCCTCTAGGTCGAGCATGTCGTCCTGAAGCCTCGGTAACAGGTCTTCGTCGTCATCAACTAGTTCTTCAACCACCGCGCCCCGGGCATCGGTTGCGGGATAGACGAACAATTCGCTGAACTCAACCACCTCATCCCAGTCCAGCGGATCTAGGCACCGAGCGCATTCCGCGTCGACATGCACATCCGCTGAACCAGAAACCAACACCCCTTCCAGCACCGATTCCAGTCGTAGATCAAGCTCAACTGGCGAATCAGGAAGGACTCTGGCTAATGCGACGCCCATATCAACCGGGCTGGGCACCGTTCGGGTTACCGTGATCATCGACCCGGCCCGCCGGGGCAGGTTGAGGGCCCGCGTATCAAGCACAAGCGGGCTACTCGGGTCGAGGCCGGTCACTGCACCCCTGTCGGATTCGCAAGGTTGGTAAAGGTAGAACATCAACTAGTGGCAAAAGGATACCTGCAGCACCCTACTGCCAACCCCGGCAGACCTAAAATCGGACAAATCGCCCAAGTACGCTCAGCGCTGGCCGTCGTAAATCTCGTCCAGCGCTGCGTGCGAGGGCTCGGGCGCCAAATCCTCGTATACCTGCGCCCGCAGGCGCTCGCGGCCCCGGTCCACGGTCTGCAGGGTCTTGTTCAGCGCAATTTCGAAGGTAGCCAACTTGGCATCGATGTAACCATCGGTCTCCATGCGCATGCGCGCTGTCTCTTCGGCCGCTTCGGCCCGCATGGCTTCAGACTCCCCAACCGCCGCCAAATAAACCTCGTGTTCGGTGACCATGCGGTCGGCTTCCCCCCGCGCTCGCTCCAACAGCCGGTCGGCTTCGCGCCGGCCATCTTGGACTACCGCCTCGCGATCAGCCAGTAGTTCATCAGCGCGCGCAACGGACTCCGGCAGCAATTGGCGAATTTCGTCTATCAGATCAAGTACCTGGGCCCGGTTAACCAAACAGGATGCCGAAAGCGGCATCGCCTTAGCGTCTTCGATCATGACGGCAAGTTCGTCGAGCCGTTCTTGGACGTCCAAAGCATCTCCTTGTACTAACCGGCCATTTCAGCCTATTGTGCCCGAAATCTTCGCCCGGAGCCGCTCCAACACGAGGTCGGGCACTAGTCCGGCCACATCGCCCCCGTAAGTGGCAACTTCCTTGACCAGGCTGGACGACAAATAGCTGTACAGGGGATTCGCCGAGATGAAAACGGTTTCTACTCGGGTCAGGCGGTAGTTCATCTGCGCCATCTGTAATTCGTAGTCAAAGTCGCTTACCGCGCGAAGCCCCTTGACGATTACCTGTGCATCATGGTCGCGGCAGTAGTCGACAAGGAGGCCATGGAAGGAGTCGATCTTCACGTTCGGCAGTGGAGCGACCACAGCGCTTAACATCTCGATGCGCTCGGCGACGGTGAATAAACTCGACTTCGTCTTATTGATCAGCACCGCGACTATTACTTCGTCTGCAATTTCGGCCGCCCGCGCAAAAACGTCAAGGTGCCCATTCGTGCAGGGATCAAATGACCCCGGGCAGACCGCTCGGCGCATGACCGGCTCCTAACTTCTAGTCGGGCAGGTTTTCAGGTACTTGACCGTACCAAACAGTGGTATCACCGTGTCGGCGCTGCTGCAGAACCTTCCAGTGGCCAGGGAGCGGACACTCCCCGCCCTCGGTAGGCCGTTCGACTACTACCAACGCCCCGCCGGCAAATAGCAGCTTGTCTTGTAGAGACATCAGCGCCGACGCGACTCCAGCGGAGGCTAGTTCGTAAGGCGGGTCAGCCAAGACTAATTCGAAGTGCTTGTCCCCGATCCGACCGGCTACCGAGTCAACCCCCCCTACGACCAACTGGGCACCAGGCAGCGCAACCGCCTCGATATTGGCTTCGATCACTGCACATGCTGTGCGCGCCTTCTCGACCAGCACCACCAAGCGCGCGCCGCGGCTCAGGGCTTCGAGCCCAAGCGCCCCCGTTCCCGCATAGAGATCAAGTACCGAGACCTCCGGCCAGTCAATGCCGGACTTTAAGAAGTGAGCGGAGACCGCGGAGAACATGGATTCACGAACCCGATCAGACGTGGGACGGGTCCCATGCTTTGGTACCGAAAGGCGCCGCCCCTTGGCCGCTCCCGCGATGATTCGAGTCACGCCTTCTCCAAGAATTCAGTCTGCTCATCGGAGGTGAGCGCACCAATCGCAAGCTGCAAATCCAAGTGCGCCAGTAACTGCGGATCAGCGTCGATAACCGCATGCGCAGCCGCCCGCGCACGCTCGATAATGTCTTCGTCGCGCACCACCTCAAGGAGCCGCAGTGAACTGCGTCGCCCAGATTGCATCGAGCCAAGGACGTCGCCTTCGCGCCGCATCTGGAGATCCAACTGCGATAACTCGAAGCCGTCCGTGGTTGACGCAACAGCCAGCAGCCGCTCGCGAGCCGGGCTCCCCGCATCGGCGTCGGTCACCAGCAGACACAGACCGGGGAGGGAGCCGCGCCCTACTCGGCCACGTAATTGATGGAGTTGTGAAATCCCGAACCGATCAGCATCGAGAATGATCATGATGCTGGCGTCTGGCACGTCGACCCCCACTTCGATGACCGTGGTCGCCACCAACACATCTATCCCATCCGGGTGCGAGATATCGGCAAACCTAGCCATCACATCTTCTTTTTCATCGCCACTCATTCGGCCGTGCAACATCTCGACTCGAAGACCCGGTAGCTCTCGGGTGAGGGTCTGTGAAACATCAAGTACTGATGCGATCGCGGTCTCACCGGACTCAATTTCAAGATCGTCCTCAATGCCGGTTCCGCCAATGCGCGGGCACACCACAAAGATCCGATGCTTTTGCGCAGCCTCTTCTTCCACCCGTTGCCAGGCGCGCACCAGGTGCCCCGGCTGCTCACGAGTTGAGATGACATGGGTGGCGATCGGAGTGCGTCCCGCTGGTAACTCTGACAGCGTGGAGATATCCAAGTCGCCAAAGACGGTCATTGCAACGGTACGTGGGATTGGAGTGGCCGTCATGACGAGCACATGCGGCCTCGTGCCGTCACGAGCTTTTGCTGCTAGTGCCGCCCGCTGCTCGACCCCGAATCGATGCTGCTCATCAACCACCACCAGGGCAAGATCCCGGAACTCCACGGTGTCCTGAATGAGCGCATGGGTGCCAACCACGATCCCGGCATCACCAGTGATTACATCGAGTAACTCAACCCGGCGCTGTGCTGTGCGCTGTGAGCCGGACAGTAGAGCCACCCGGGTGCCATCATCAGCACCACCTAGGCGTCCGCGATCTGCCAATGGACCGAGCAAGGTTCGAATGGATCGATAATGCTGCGCTGCCAACACCTCGGTCGGCGCCAAGAGTGCGGCCTGCCCACCCGCGTCTACCACCGACAACATCGCCCGCAATGCCACAATCGTTTTACCGCTGCCAACGTCACCCTGGAGCAGTCGGTGCATCGGGTGGGTGCCTGCCAGATCCCGAGCGATTTCCTCGCTGACGAAGTCCTGGCCGGCCGTTAGGACAAACGGCAGACGCCTATCGAATGAAGTGAGTAGCGGTCCAGCAACCACCGAACGTGGGGTCGCCATTAAGTGGGACATTTCCTGACGACGCTGAGCAAGTACCACTTGCAGCACGAACGCTTCTTCGAACTTGAGCCTTGCCTGTGCCGCGGTGACTTCCGTGAAATCCGTGGGTCGGTGAATCAGGTGCAAGGCCCGCGTCAGGTCAAGCAACTTCTCATCGGATAAAACCGCTTCAGGGATCGGGTCAGCAACCTCCCCCAACGTATCCAGAACCATCCGCACGGCGCCAGCTATCTGCCACGAGGTCATCGACCCCGATGCCGGATAGACCGGAATCAACTCACCGGCGAAGGCCGCGATTGCTTCTGGGTCGTCGTTGACCCCGTCGGGGAACAACAGGCATTGTGGGTGCGCAAGCTGCCGCTTATTTCGAAAGGTCGAAACCTGCCCCGAGAACAAGCCGCTGCGCGCAGGCCGCAACTCACGTTCACGCCAGGCCTGATTGAAGAAAGTCACCGACAGCCGGCCCTTGCCATCGGTTACCACCGCCTCAAGAATGGAACCGCGCCGCTGTCTCATCGGCCTGATAGTCACCTGCTCGATTTCGGCAAGGACGGTGACGGACTCACCGTCACTCAAAGTTGCTAAATCTGTTAGTTCACCACGCTTGGCGTAACGGCGCGGATAGTGCCGTAATAGGTCATTGACTGTGACCATGCCGAAAGACTTGGCAAGCGCGGTCGCCGTCTTGCCGCCCACCACCTTGGTTAACGGGCGTTCCAGGTCACCGGATGTCATTCGACGCCGATGATCAGCGGCCAAAGCGGTTGCCCACCGTCGTAGCAACTGATGTCAACCAACGCAAACTCACGCTGCAACCAATTTGGAATGCCCTCGGTGATCTCACCGCCCGCTTCTAACCCGGTAACCAAGGTGACGAGTTCGCCACCGACCGCGAGCATGCCAAGGAGGATTTCGCGGATCACCGTGACAACATCCTTGCCAAGAACCACGATGTCACCGTCGACCAGGCCAAGAACATCCCCGACCTGGCACGGACCAACCGTGGTCAGTGCCTCACGCACGGCAATGGTCACCGCGCCATACCGGGTAGCGCCGGCGGCTCGGGTCATGGCGACGACATCGTCTTCAAACCGCGCACCGTCCTCCTGCACCGCGATTGCGGCAAGAGTCTGCACGATTGACCTGGTTGGAATGATGGAAACCCGTAACTCTGCGGCGCGGGCCTGCTCCGCCGCCACTTCGGCAACCGGCCAGGTGTCTTTGTCACTAGGTAACAGCACTACTTCTGTTGCTCCCGTCGCCTTGATGGCATGCAGCAACTCTTTCGTCGATGGGCGCTGCCCAGGTTGCGCGGGGACGATAGTGACTCCGAGACTTTCCATCAACGATGCGGTGCCCGGGCCATGCGTCACTGCGACCAGACCACGACCTAGGTGGTTCAACACCACATCGGCAACCTCAAGGTGGGTTATCCGGATTCGGTGCGGGCGACCAGCGGCCATCGCAGCCTCAACGGCTGCGCCAGCATCGTCGACATGCACGTGCACATTCCACAAGCCCTCACCGCCGACAACCACCAAGGCGTCACCGAGTTCACCCAGCCGTGCCCGCATGAGCTCAACAGCCGGGGCGGTGGCATCTAGGAGAAACATCACTTCATAGGCAGGCCCTGCGTAATGCGCAGGTGGTTCTTTGTCGACCGCACGCGGCAATGGCAAATAGGCGGCGGGCGATACCCGGCGCACACCGGTAACAACCCCGGCAAGTGCATCGAGGATCACCACATAGGCACGGCCACCCGCATCCACGACCCCGGCTCTGCGCAGAGCTTCCAAGAGTTGCGGAGTTTGATCCAGTGCCTGCTGGGCCGCCGTGGCCGCGCGGGTAACGACGGCGCCGACTTCGACTTCGCTGTCTGATCGAACGGCGGCCACCGCCGCCTCGGCCGCCGCTCGAGCGACGGTCAAGATGGTGCCCGCAACCGGCTTAGCCACTGCCGCATAAGCCAGATCAGCGGAAACCTGCAGCATCTCGGCGATATCGGCTCCAGAGACCGGCCGATCTGCATCCACCCGCGCAAGGACTTCACTGGCCCCGCGAAAAATCTGGGAGATGATGACCCCCGAATTGCCCCGAGCGCCCAGCAAAGCACCGTGTGCCAGGGCCCGAGCCACACTCGAACGTGAGTGCTGGGGCTCGTCAAGTGCCTGATCAACTTCTTGGCAGGCCGCCTCCATCGTCAAGTAGACGTTGGTGCCGGTATCGCCATCTGGAACCGGGAAGACATTGAGGGCATCAATCTCGGCGCGGGCATCCCCAAGGGCGGTCAGCGCGGCATACGCCCAGGTCCGGATCCCCCCCGCGTCCAAGTCATCGGCCAATTGCGCCACCCCCTGCCCCACTAGCTTCGGTCGCCTTTATTCGCGCCCCGATCCGCCCCCCGGTTCGACCGGGTATCGCGGGCCCAAAAACCGTCCCGATTTGGGGCCGGGCCGCCCTGTCGGCTACCCTTGGGCCGCTGTCCACACGGGCAGCCTACGACCCGAATCGGGCCACCCTCGGTACCCACCGAGTCTGGCAAGTGTCAAGAGGAGTTCACGGTGGCTGCCAACTGCGACGTCTGCGGCAAGGGCCCGAGCTTCGGGTACAGCGTTTCGCACTCACATGTTCGCACCAAGCGGCGCTGGAACCCAAATATTCAGCGGGTTCGCATCCTGGTGGGCAAGACCCCAAAGCGCCAAAATGTCTGCGCATCCTGCCTTAAGGCCGGCAAGGTCGTGCGCGGCTAAGTTCTTTCCCACGAGAGGGCGCGGGGTTATTCCCGCGCTTTTTTGTTTGCCCGGACAACGAGCGACCCGCTCAGCTGCTGCGTTTACCGGTAATGCACGTGACCGCCTACCGCCGCACTCCAAACCCCGTCAACGAGCACCCCGGCCCCCACATCGCCCACAGCACCGACCACCCCGATCGGCGTGAACCCCTTGGGCAGCTTCGCTTTCACCGGGAAAGTAGCAAGCAGGGCATGGTCATCGCCGCCGGTCAGCATCCATTCGCGCGGATCCACGTTGTATGCCGAAGCTGCACCCTGCACCGGCTCGGGTATCTCCCAGGTCGACGTATCAATCTCAATCACCACATTTGACGCAATGGCGAGGTGTCTGGCATCAGCGATCATCCCGTCACTTACGTCGATCATCGATGTCGCCTTAGCTTTTGCCGCGGCCGGGCCAGCCGCATATGGCGGCTCGGGGCAGCGATGGGCGTCAACGAGCACTTTCGGTGACCTGAACCCGCGGGTTAGTACCGCAAGCCCCGCGGCGGCCCAGCCGATACGGCCCGCGATAGCAACCTGATCACCCACCTGGGCGCCACTGCGCAATACCGGCGCGCGCCCCTGCAGGTCGCCAATCGCCGTCACCGACAAGGTGATCACATCGGCCGAGACCACATCACCACCCACGATTACCGCCCCCACCAACGCTGCTTCCTGGGCCAAACCGGCGGAGCATGCCACCGCCCAAGCCACCGGCAGGTCACCGGGTGCCGCTAGTCCCACCACCAAGGCGGTAGGCACCGCACCCATTGCCGCCACATCAGCCAAACTCGCGGCCGCCGCCTTTCGCCCAATATCAATTGGGGTCGACCAATCCCGACGAAAATGGCGGCCTTCGACCATGAGGTCGGTCGTGATAACCACCCGGCCATCTGGTGCCGCGACGATCGCGGTGTCATCCCCCGGGCCCAAAATCACCTGTTTGGCCGAACCGGTGCCCGCCGTGATGCGATCGATCAGGCCAAACTCCCCCAAATCAGCGATCGTGCCGTCCGGTGAATTGGCCATCAGTTCCCCTTTGCCATTAATTCAGGCTAGTCTGCCAGCATGGTGGTACAGGCATACGTTCTCATCCAGACCGAGGTCGGAAAAGCCGCCACGGTCGTTCAGGCAATTCGCGATATTGACGGCGTGGTACTGGCCGAAGATGTCACCGGCCCATATGACGTCATCGTGCGCGCCGAGGCCCGCACCATGGACGATCTGGGCCGCCTTGTTGTTGCCAGCATTCAGGTGGTCCCCGGTATCACCCGAACCTTGACCTGCCCGGTGCTGAACCTGTAGCAGTTAAGGCAGTTCAACCAGCACTCGCCCGGTCGGGCCCGCCTCCTGCACCTGATGTGCCCCGACGATCTCGGCCAGCTTAAAGACCTGCACCGGCGGAAGCTGCAAGGCCTTTGCCGCCAGCGCTGCACTGACGATGTCAATCGCAGCAGCAAGTACCGGCGCTGGCAACGTATAAAGCAGCATGAAGCGAAGTGAAACCCCTGCGGCCATCAGTCTGCGGATCGGGATTACTGGGTCCTCGCGATCAGCCGCGTACGTCACTATCGAAGCCCCCGGCGCAGCTACCGCGAGGTCAAGATCCAAGTTGGTGCCCAGATCAAGTTCCACGATATGCGCCACTTTGGTACTCCATGCCTGCAACTGCTCTTTCGCACTGGCTTCGCGGTAGTTCACCACGAAATCAGCACCCGCCTGCCTGGTGATTCCGGCCTTTACTTCACCACTGACACTGGCACCCACCCTCGCACCCTGCCAGTGCGCCAACTCCACCGCACAGCGCCCGACCGCGCCGGCGCCGCCAGCGATGAGCACATCTTTTCCGGTGATCGGGCCGTCGCCAAATAAACAATTGGCCGCGGTAACCGCGGGTACTCCAAGGGTTGCCCCCAACTCGAAGGAAACCTCATCGGGCAGTTCGATCGCGCGGTCTTGGTTTACCACCGTCCACTGCGCGGCCGTACCCCACCGGCTCTCATGGGCCGCAAGGAGCACCCAAACCCGCTGGCCGATCCGGGTCATATCAACACCGGGACCGACCGCGTCGATAGTGCCCGATCCATCCATGTGCGGCACCTGAAAGTCGGCAATCGGGCGTGGGGTCCGACCACTGCGAATCTTCACATCGGTCGGATTGATCCCAGAGAATGCCAGCCGCACCCGGACCTGACCGGCCCCGACTTCGGGTCGCTTGACGTAGCGGGCACTTAAGACAGTTGATGCAGCACCGGGCTTGTCATAAACCACGGCCAGCATCTCATTGGATTTTTGCCCAGACATCCCGGTGCGCTCCTTCGCTCATCAACGTGTTCGCCTTGTAATTGTGCATCCTTGCACTTGCAGCAGCCAGCGGGTCAACGGCTTCCGATTTCGATCACGGCTACTAACCGCAGCTATGACAAGATGGGCAGATGCCCCGGATCATGGCTCCCACCCTCGCCGAAAACCGTGATCAACGCCATGCCAGCTTGTTGGCCGCAGGGCATGAACTAGTTCGCACCGGCGGCCCCCGAGCCTTGACCATGGCAGCGGTGGCCACCCGCGCTGGTCTTTCACGGCCCGCGGCCTATGAGTACTTCGGGTCAACCGCGGATTTGCTTGCCGCAGTGCTGCTCGATGAAATGCGCCGGTGGTCCGGTGATGTCGTGGACCACCTAGCCGCCGAGTCGACACCTGAAACGAAGATCACTCGCTATATCGAAGTGTCACTCAGGTTAATCGCGGATGGGCAGCACGAGATCGTTGCGATGCTCAGTGAAACATCGTTACCTCCGTCGGTGCGCCAGCAGATTAATGAGCTCCACTCAACACTGGCCGCGCCTCTTACCCAAGCCGTCGCGGCACTTGGGATCTCCGACACCGATCAGGCCGTGCGCCTGATCCAAGGGGTTGTCGAAGCCTCGGCCCGGCGGCTAGTTCCTGGCCGGGATCCAAAGTCAGAAGTTAAGGCAGCAACTGCTTTTGTGATGGCGGGCCTAAGAGCACTGGCAACCAACTAGCGCAGCCCGGTCCCCCGCAGCAATGCGTCGCGCACCAGGTGATCAACGAGGGCGGGATAGGACAGCCCGGACGCCTCCCACATGCGTGGGAACATGGAAATAGGAGTGAACCCGGGCATCGTGTTGATCTCATTGACGATGATCTGGCCCGCCTCGGTGACAAAGAAATCCACCCGGGCTAAGCCCTCGCAGGCAAGTGCGGTAAATGCCGCAATTGCTAGCGCCTGCACTTTCGATTCGAGTTCCGCGGCGATATCCGCCGGCACAATTAAATCGACCGAGTCGTCCAGGTACTTGGCCTCGAAATCATAAAACTCGTGCCCGGAGCGCACAATTATTTCGGCGCACCGACTTGCCTTTGGCCTGCCATCGACGATGACGCCACATTCGATCTCCCGCGCACCGGTGATCGCCTTTTCGACTATGACCTTAGGGTCGTGGATGCGCGCTGCCTCGATCGCATCGGCAAGCAGGCCGGTATCGGATACTTTACTGATGCCATTGGATGAGCCTGCGCGTGCTGGTTTGACGAACACCACCTCACCGAGCCCGCGCACCCGCTGGAGCGCGCCTTCTCGATCCAGGCGCCACTGGGCATCGGTGATGACCTCATAGGGGCCGATTGGCAGCCCAGCCTGGGCGAGCAGCGCTTTCATGAATCCCTTATCCATGGCCAGCGCCGAGCCCAGAACACCCGATCCCACGTAGGGCACACCAGCCATTTCAAGTAAGCCCTGAATCGTGCCGTCCTCACCCCAAGGCCCGTGCAGCACCGGGAAAACCACGTCAACGCGACCAAGTGCCTGCATTCCCCCCGCCGGCTGGTGAACAGTTAAGCCGGCGGAGGTCGGGTCCACACTAAGAACTACTTCTGGTGCATCGCGGTCCACCGACGGAAGCACACCGTTTGCAATCGATAACCGATCGGCATCATTGTCTTGAAGTACCCAATGGCCGGCCGGGGTGATGCCGATCGGGATCACCTCGTAGACAGCGGGGTCCAGGGCCCGCAGGATGCCACCCGCGCTGACACAGGAGATGTGATGCTCACTACTGCGGCCACCAAAAACTACCGCGATGCGAACCCGGTCCACGTCTAGACCGTATCTGCTACGAGATCCGGGGAGGACGGCCGGGTAGACGGCTACAGTTCAGTGCATGGCAACTACCAACCCTCCGCGGGATCTGAACCAACACGCCCATTCAGTGGACACCTTTGTAGTGTCGGCCGGGCGCCCAGAGCGGGTCGCAGATGCGCCCCTTAATACACCAATTACTCCAGCCTCAAGCTTCATTGCCGGTGGCCCCATGGAGTACGCCCGCTATGACTCACCCACCTCACATGCGCTGGAGGAGGTTATCGGTGGCCTCGAAGGCGGACAGGCCACCGTGTTTGCCTCCGGGATGGCGGCCGCCAATGCGGCCATGGACTTAATCCCGATGGGGGCTGTAGTCGTTGCACCCAGTACGGCTTATACCGGCGTTGCCTTGAGACTTCGTGAACTCGATGGGGTTGGCCGGATTCAACTTCGGGTAGTTGATGTTGATGACACCACCACCGTGGTTGCCGCATGCAGCGGGGCACAAATGCTCTGGCTTGAGTCGCCTACTAATCCGCTGATGCAGGTAGCAGATTTGCCCACCTGCATCAGAGCAGCACACGCCAATGGCGCTCTAGCCTTGGTCGACAATACTTTTGCCACTCCGATTCTGCAAAGGCCGCTTTCCCAAGGCGCCGACATCATCATGCACAGCGTCACCAAAGCGCTTAGCGGTCACTCGGATCTTCTTCTGGGCGCCTTGGTCTCAACGGACGATGCAATAACCGAGCAGATTCGCACTCGACGGGTACTGCTTGGTGCGTTGCCGAGCGCATTTGACTGCTACTTGGCCCTCAGAGGGATTCGCACCCTGGCTCTTCGGGTTGATAGGGCGCAAACCAACGCCAAGGTCGTCACCGCGCTGTTGAGCGAACACGCAGCCGTTTCAAAAGTTCGATACCCTGGGTTTGGCACGATGGCGGCCATCGAAATCGCCCAAGGAGCAGATGCTGCCGACGTGGTCTGCGCGAATACCAAACTCTGGGCTTACGCGACAAGCCTCGGCGGGGTGGAGTCACTACTTGAGCGCCGCCGCCGGTGGCCTCTTGAAAGTGAGACAGTGCCACCGGATTTAATCCGACTGTCATTTGGAATTGAGAATGCCGATGACCTCTGGCTCGACCTGTCGCAGGCCTTGAATCTGGTACTGCCGAACTAGTTATGGGGCAAGTGAACTTTCCCGCTTGGTGTCGCGCGACATAAAGGCTGAGGCCATCAGCTTCGGCGACTGCCCGTGATGCAGGACCGCCACCACCTGCTCGGTTATCGGCATTTCCACTCCGTGCTGCTGAGCCAATTCGAGTATTGGCTGGCAGCTCTTGTAACCCTCGCAGGTCTGCTTTGTCGCCTCGATGGTCTGCTCGATGGATAGCCCGCGTCCAAGATTCTCGCCGAATGTCCTATTTCGCGAAAGCGGGGACTGACAGGTCGCCACTAAGTCGCCGACGCCTGCGAGGCCCTGAAAGGTCAGCGGGTCAGCCCCGAGTGCAACTCCAAGGCGAGCCATTTCGGCTAGTCCGCGGGTCATCAGGGATGCCTGCGAGTTCTCACCCAAACCCATACCGACCGCTATTCCATTGGCCAACGCGATGACGTTCTTGACCGCACCTCCGATCTCCGTGCCAACTACGTCGGTAGTCCAGTACGGGCGAAAATACTCGGTGGTGCAGGCCTCCTGCAGGGCCAAAGCGCTGGCCTCGTCAGCGCAGGCGACCGTGGATGCCGTTGGCTGATGACGGGCTATCTCACCGGCCAGGTTGGGGCCAGAAACCACCGCGATGCGACCTGCATCGACACCGGTCACTTCGGCAATGACTTCACTCATGCGCATCGAAGTACCGAGTTCTATACCTTTCATCAAACTCACCAGCACACTTCCCGGCGCCAAAAAGTTCTTCCATAATTCCAGATTGCTGCGCAGTGCCTGTGCTGGCACCGCAAGCACCACGATCGATGCACCCGTCAATGCCTTTGCCGCATCGGTTGTCGCATGGAGTTTTACCGGGAAGGTGATACCCGGGTGGTAAGCGGAATTCAGATGCTCCTCATTTATCTGACGGGCCACACCCTCGGCACGCGACCACATCATTACCTCGCAGCCAGCATCTGCCAAGACCATGCCAAAGGCTGTGCCCCAAGATCCACTGCCCATGATGGCAACCCGAATACCGGCCACTAATGCTCCTGCCGATCGAACACGTATCGCTCCTCGGGTGGGGACTCCTGACGGATTTCGGCGAGCAGACCGGTTAGGGCGTCCATTAATCGATCCGTCGCAAGGTGCAATGTATCGGCATCAAGGGGGCGATTTTGTAAATCCGTCAAGTCAATTGGCGGCCCGACGAGTATCTTCATGGTTTTGCGCGGCAGAATCCGAAATTCCTTGCGGTATGGCCGCATCACCTCTTGGGCACCCCATTGGGCCACTGGAATCAACGGGCAGCCGGCAGCAAGGGCAATTCGGGCGGCGCCGGTCTTGCCGGTCATCGGCCACATGTTTGGGTCGCGGGTAATTGTGCCTTCGGGATACACGACCACACACTCACCGCGATGCACGGCCGCAATTGCATCGCGCACCGAATCAACCGCGTTACTGGTCTCGCGGTACACCCGGATCTGCTGGGCGCTGGTAATTATTGCCCCGACGATCGGTACCCGGAAAACAGATTCCTTGGCCAAAAATCGCGGTGGCCGATCGTTATCCCAGAGCACATGTGAGGTGACGAGCGGGTCAAACCAGGAAATATGATTAGTCGCTATCACCATGCCATCGTTTTGCGCTGTCAGATTCTCGGTGCCTACCCACTCCTGCTTGGTCAGCAGATTGAGCAGCGGGGTCAGCAAAAAAACAGTCACGCGGTAGCCCCAGCCCAAGGGGTCGCGCCGCGTTATATGCACCATGCAACAGTAGTGCCCGTGCAGATGCATGGTGAGGTGATCCACGGGCCAGACCGGTGGGCCGTTGTCTTGCCCGTTAAAGTCCTAATGAGCGCCAAAACTCGGCTCTTGCCCTTTGGTGACCCGGCCCGGCCAGAGCTCGCCCTAGCTTTCGTGCAGGACGTGTTGAGTGCACTTGGTGCCGCCGAATCCGTTGCGCAGGTCACCGTCGTAACCGACGACGCATCGGTCCAGCAGGCGGCCACCGCCGCCCATCACCTCTGGGCACCCGAAGCCCCCCATCGAGGTTTGAATGACGCGGCCTTGTTCGGTGCCTCCTCGACCCCACCGCACTTGGGCATCGCCATCGTCGCCGGTGATCTGCCCTGCTTAACCGGTGAGGTGGTAGATCTAGTGCTGCGATCCGCGGGTGTTTACGAACGCACCTTCATCGCCGACGCCCAAGGGGTTGGAACCACCATGTTGATGAGTCACACCCTTTCGGGCTGCACCCCCGCATTCGGTGAGCGTTCCAGAGCGCACCATGTGGCGCGGGGTTATATCGAACTTGGCCTATCGGAAACCGCCCCAGAGCGTCATCTCTTAGCGCCCGCACACCGCGATGTCGATACCCAGGTCGATCTTTGGGACGCTATTCGCATCGGCGTCGGCCCGGCCACTGCGGCCGCCTTGCGGCGAAATCGCCAGCCGTGATACCCGCCACTTGCTACCGCATGCTACCTGGTGGCGATGCGGAAATCGCTACCGAGGACGGCGCGCTACTCCTTGTCCCCGCCCAAGTTGTTGCCGCAGGTGGGTTTCGGTACTTGCGAGTTGGTCAACAGGTCACCATCGAACTCGCACCTACGGGAACCGTGACTTCGATCCACCTGCCAACTTAGTTACGAGCGTTCCAACCGACAGGTCGGGGTTGGCAACTTCGTGAAGACAAAACACGAGCGGCCTACCAAGTGGTAGGCCGCTCGCAAGAGGGTCTTCGCTAGCGCTTCTTTCCGGCCTTCTTGGCCGGAGCCTTCTTGGCCGACGCTTTCTTGACCGACGCTTTCTTGGCCGACGCCTTCTTGGCCGGCGCCACCTTCTTGTTTCCGGAGACCACCGCTTTGAACTCCGCACCCGCGCGGAACTTAGGTGTCTTAGTTGCCTTGATCTGCACTGCTGCACCGGTACGCGGATTACGGCCTAGGCGGGCTTTACGGGCCTGCGCCTCGAAGATACCAAAGCCACTTAGCGCAACTCGCTCGCCACTGGCAACAGCCTTCTTAGTCTCCTCGATGAAGGATTCAACGATGTCGGTTACGTCGCGCTTGGTGTGGCCGAGTTTCGCGGCCACCGAATCAATTAGGTCTGCCTTGTTCACAGGAAAAACCTTTCAGGAGAATCGACGAGTTCGGAATCGACGGATGTCGACATGCAAAAACTATTGCGAATCAACGGATAATGCCATTCGACACACCGTGATGTTGGCAACGCCAAAGATCATCTGGTGCCGAAAAAGACTTTAACTGGTGGTCGGAGTGAATTCCGGGCGCTGCTTTTCAAAGGCTGTTATCGCCGCACCGGACTGCAGGGTAATGCCGATATCGTCCAAACCCTCCATCAACCGCCAGCGCACATAGCCGTCAACGGCAAAATCGGCGACTAAGTCGCCGGCTCGGATCTGCTGCGCCGCCAGATCCACCGTTACCTCGGTGGCCGGATCTGCGGCAATTAGTGCCCACAGCTTTTCGACTGTTTCTTGCGGAACCTCGGCGGTCAACAGGCCGCCCTTACCCGAATTACCGCGGAAGATATCGGCGAATCGAGAGGAGATAACGACCTTGAAGCCGTAGTTCTGCAGCGCCCAGACGGCGTGCTCACGGGATGATCCGGTCCCAAAATCTGGGCCGGCAACTAGGATCGTCGCACCAGCATGGTGCGGCTGATTTAACACAAAATCCGGATCCTTACGCCAAGAGGCGAATAGTCCGTCCTCGAATCCGGTTCGGGTAATCCGCTTTAGGTACTCCGCAGGGATGATCTGGTCAGTATCGACATTGCTTCGCTGCAGCGGCACCGCGGTGCCGGTATGCGTGGTAAAGGCGTCCATTGACGGCTCCTTCTAAGAGGTTTGTCCTTAGCTGAGGGCTGGCAGATCGGCGGGGGCGGCCAAGGTGCCGGCCACAGCAGTGGCGGCCGCGACTGCCGGCGAGACTAAATGCGTGCGGCCACCTGGGCCCTGTCGGCCTTCGAAGTTGCGATTCGAAGTCGAGGCACTGCGCTCACCGGGAGCTAATTTATCCGGGTTCATGGCCAAGCACATTGAGCACCCCGCCTCCCGCCAATCGGCGCCCGCATCGATAAAGACGGTGTCCAGCCCCTCATCTTCGGCTTGCAGTTTGACCCGCACCGAACCGGGGACGATCAGCATGCGAACCGAATCGGCCACCTGGCGGCCGCGCAATACCTCAGCGACGGCCCGGAGATCCTCGATCCGACCATTGGTGCAGGACCCGATGAAAACCGTGTCGATTTGGATCTCGCGCAACAAGGTTCCGGGCACGAGGCCCATGTAGTCAAGGGCGCGTTCAGTTGCGGTGCGCTCAACTTCATCACTGGCATTCGCCGGTGACGGCACCGAGCCCGAAAGGGGCAGGCCTTGGCCCGGATTAGTCCCCCAGGTCACATACGGGCTCAAAGTGGTGGCATCGAGATGGACCTCGGCATCAAATACCGCATCGGCGTCACTTGGCAAGGTGCGCCAGTAGGTGACCGCCTCATCCCAAGCCGCACCGGTCGGTGCGTGCTCTCGACCTTGCACGTACGCAAAAGTCGTTTCGTCGGGGGCAACCATGCCGGCCCGTGCACCGGCCTCGATTGACATATTGCAAAGGGTCATTCGACCTTCCATCGAGAGGCCACGAATTGCCGAGCCGCGATATTCGAGCACATAGCCTTGGCCACCGCCGGTGCCGATCTTGGCGATGATCGCCAAGGTGATGTCCTTGGCGGAAACTCCTAGCGGGAGTTCGCCGTCAACGGTGATGGCCATGGTCTTGAACGGCTTGAGTGGCAGGGTTTGAGTTGCCAGCACGTGCTCGACCTCGCTGGTGCCGATCCCAAAGGCCAGGGCCCCGAAGGCACCATGGGTCGAAGTGTGCGAATCACCGCAAACAACCGTCATGCCCGGCTGGGTCAGCCCAAGTTGTGGGCCAACAACGTGCACGATCCCTTGCTCAATGCTGCCGAGCGGATAAAGGGGCACCTTGAATTCAGCGCAGTTGGCACGCAGCGCATCAACCTGAGCCCGCGAGACCGGGTCGGCGATTGGCTGATCAATATTGATGGTCGGCACATTGTGGTCTTCGGTTGCCAAAGTTAGATCCGGCCGGCGTACCCCGCGACCTGCCACCCGCAACCCGTCAAAAGCCTGGGGGCTGGTGACCTCGTGCACTAGGTGCAGGTCAATGTAAAGCAGATCTGGCTCGCCTTCGGCATGGCGCACCACATGCGCCGCCCAGACTTTCTCCGCGAGTGTGCGTGCCACCTAATGCTCCTTTTGCATCGGAGCGCGGGCTCTCAGAATTCGAGAACCCGCGCCCATCTGGTAGCCCCGACGGGATTCGAACCCGCGCTACCGCCTTGAGAGGGCGGCGTGCTAGGCCACTACACAACGGGGCCGTGCCTTCGGCCAGCTACGCAAACCGCGCGCATCTGGCTAGGTATCTGGTCGGGTGGGCCTACCACGACAACCAAAAACCAGCTGGGGTACCAGGACTCGAACCTAGACTAAATGAATCAGAATCATTTGGGCTGCCAATTACCCCATACCCCATGGGGCCGATCACTCGGCGGAAGGTGATTATAGGCGACCGGCTACCTACCACCAATTGCCCGCTCAAGTCGGGCCAAACAGCTGGATCTACCCAGAATCTCCATGGATTCGAATAATGGGGGTGAAATCCGACGCCCGGTGATGGCCACCCGCAGCGGGGTAAATGCCAATTTGGGTTTCAGCCCGAGCCCATCGACCAGGGCGTCCTTGAGCACCTGGTGGATTGCGTCCGTTTCCCAGGCTGGGAGCTCCATCAGCACCGCCCGGGCCGCCGCCAGCGTCGGCGCCGCGTCAGCACCGAGCACCCCAAGGTCGCTCACATCAACCGCGAATCGCTCCGGTGCCACCAAGAGAAATGACAACATGCCCACCGACTGGCTCAGGTTTTCCATCCGCTCTTGGATCAATGGGGCTGCGGCCGCCAAGATGGCCAGTTGCTCGACCGTGGGCGGCTGGGCGATCAAGTCGGCAGTTACCAAGAACGGGATGATTCGCTGCACCAACTCCGCCGGTGCCAATGACCGAATCCAGTCGCCATTGATCGCCGTGCACTTCACGAGGTCAAAGCGTGCTGGATTTTGGTTGACCCGCTCAAGAGTGAAAACCTCGGCCATCTGCTCCTTGCTGAAGAACTCTTGATCATCGCCCATGGACCAGCCAAGCAGAGCCAGATAATTAAGTAGTGCCTCAGGCAGGTACCCGGTCTCGCGGTACATCAAAAGTGATGACTCCGGATCACGCTTTGAGAGTTTTCGGTTGCCCTCGCCCATCACGTACGGCAGATGCCCGAACCGCGGCGTGGTGCCGTCACTAACCCCAATCACTGCCAGTGCTTCATAAAGGGCGAGCTGGCGTGGAGTTGATGACAACAAGTCCTCACCACGTAACACGTGGGTTATGCGCATTAGGGCATCGTCAACCGGGTTCACCAAGGTGTAAAGCGGTTCGCCATTGCCGCGGACTAAAACGTAATCGGGTACATGCTCGGCCCCGAAGGTAATCGATCCGCGGACGAGGTCATCCCACTCAAAGTCCCGGTCCGGCATTCGGAACCGGAGCACCGGGTCGCGACCTTCGTCCTCATATGCCGAAACCTGCTCATCGGACAAATCCCGGCATTTACCGTCGTAGCCGGGGGTGCGGCCTTGGCTCTTCGCCAGTTCGCGACGCTCTTCGAGTTCGGCACCGGAGCAGTAGCAGTGATAGGCGAATCCGGCCTCGCGCAAGCGCCTGGCGACCTCGGCATACACCGGCAGACGATCAGATTGCCGATACGGGCCGTACCCACCCCCGACCTCGGGGCCTTCATCCCAGTCAAGGCCCAGCCAACGAAGTGAATCAAGTAGCGCGCTGTACGACTCCTCGCTATCACGCGCGGAGTCGGTGTCTTCAATACGGAAGACGAAAGTACCTCCGGCATGACGAGCGAACGCCCAATTGAACAAGGCCGTGCGAATCATGCCGACATGGGGATTGCCGGTCGGCGACGGACAAAAGCGCACGCGCACGCCATTTGCGCCCACTTGATCAGACACGATCAACTACCACATTGGTTAGCGACCCGATACCATCAATGGCAACCGTTACCGAATTTCCGGCGGCGATCGGCCCGACTCCGGCTGGTGTTCCGGTGAGAATCAAGTCACCCGGGATTAGCGTCATTATCGAACTGATGTAGGCGATCAGGGTCGCAATATCGTGCACCATGTCGATTGTCGAGCCCGATTGGCGCACCACTCCATCGACAGTGCACGTGATTCGGGCATCTTCGATATCAAGATCGGTTTCAATCCACGGGCCAATTGGGCAGAAGGTGTCGAATCCCTTCGCACGGGACCACTGACCATCGGTGTGCTGCAGGTCGCGCGCGGTCACATCGTTTGCGCAGGTGTACCCCAGGATGACTTCGTGGGCGCGCTCGGCCGGCACATCGCTGCAAAGGCGCCCGATTACCACCGCGAGTTCGGACTCATGCTCTACTTTTTCAGACTGCCAAGGTAAGGCGATGGCTTCACCTGGTCCGATGATGCTGGTACTTGGTTTTAGGAAGATCAGTGGTGAAGCCGGAGCCTCCCCACCCATTTCCTTGGCGTGATCAGCATAATTCTTGCCCACCGCCACGATCTTGCTCGGCAAAACCGGTGCCACCAAACGGGTATCGGCCAGCGGGATGATGCGCCCCTCAGGAACTAGATCACCGAATGGGTGCCCGGTGATTAGCACCACCAGGGAGGACTCGGTCGGCTCGTTCTCGGCGGAGACACCTTCAAGCGCCCCGTAAAACAATTCACCGTCAACGGCTACTCGGACTATACGCACCCGCGCAGCCTATCCAGCACAACTACGCCCCACGTTTGGCCGCCCGGATCAGCCCGAAGGTGACGGCATCCTCTAAGGCCCGCCACGATGCCGCGATCACGTTCTCGTGAACCCCGACCGTGGACCACTGGCCGAAGCCATCTGAAGTACCAACTAGGACCCTCGTAACGGCACCGGTGCCGGTAACGCCCTCGAGTATGCGCACCTTGTAATCCACTAGTTCAAGTGCATCAAGTTCCGGGTACAACTGGATCACTGCAGCACGCAAGGCACGATCAAGGGCATTCACCGGACCGTTGCCCTCGGCCGTCGAAATAATGCGTTCACCACTTGCGTGCACCTTGACGGTGGCCTCGGTGCTTACGGTGCCATCGGCCGCCTGCTCGACTATGGTGCGCCAAGATTCGACCTCGAATCGGCGCTCCGAGCCCGCTTCGTCCAATAGCAGGAGCTCAAATGAGGCATCGGCAGCCTCAAATGTCCAGCCCTTGGACTCCAACTCCTTGACTTTTTCGATCACTCGGGTGAGCATGGCGAAGTCACCTGTTAGGTCATAACCCAATTCGCGCCCCTTTAATTCAACCGAGGCCCGGCCGGCCATCTCGGTTATTAGGACGCGCATATCGTTGCCGACCAGAGTCGGGTCGATGTGGTTATAGAGATCCGCTGAGACTTTGAGTGCGCTGGCATGTAGGCCGGCCTTGTGCGCAAACGCTGAAACACCAGCAAATGGCTGATGGGTATTGGGTGCGATGTTCGCGATCTCGGCTATTGCATGTGCGATGCGGACTGTCTCAGCAAGGGCGCCTTCCGGCAAAATGTCGTAGCCCAACTTTGTCACCAAATTCGGGACCACGACGAATAGGTCGGCATTACCGGTTCGTTCACCATAACCATTGGCCGTGCATTGCACATGGCTCGCGCCTGCTTCTACACCTGCAATGCTGTTCGCAATTGCGCACCCGGTGTCATCTTGGCAATGAATGCCAAGGCGCGCCACCGACCTCGCCGCGACGTCTGTGACCGTGGCCGTGATGCCGCTCGGCAACATTCCACCATTGGTATCGCAAAGCACCACAACGCTGGCACCCGCGGCATGTGCCACATCTGCAAGCCGCACCCCATAATCTCGATCGTGCTTATAGCCATCGAAGAAATGCTCCATGTCGACAAAGACTCGCCGGCCGTGCGCAACCAGGTGCTCCACGGTGTCGTGGACCATCGCTACGTTCTCATCCAGAGTTGTCTTCAGCGCATCAGTAACATGCAGCACATCGGACTTGGCCACAATCGTGATCACCGGGGCACCGGAGTCAAGCAGCGCCTGCACCTGCGGGTCTTCGGCGACTGCTACCCCAGCCTTACGGGTCGCCCCGAAGGCCACTAATTCGGCGTGCTTTAGATTCAACTCAGTTTTTGCCCGCTCGAAGAACTCGGTGTCCTTAGGCATCGCGCCCGGCCAGCCACCCTCGATGAATCCGACTCCGTAACTATCGAGCAGCCGTGCAACGGTGAGTTTGTCGTTGACCGAGTAGGAAATCCCTTCGCGCTGGGCGCCATCGCGCAAGGTGGTGTCGTACACGTGGAAACCATCGGGGCGGGCCATTGTCGTCTTCTTTCTGGCGGTGGGGCAATGAAAAAGCCCCCCGCGGGTGCGAAGGGCTGCGCGTCAACTTAAGTTGACGCGCTACAAAATAATGCTGCTTAGAGGCTTGAGCACGCTCCCAGTGTGCCATATCGGAGCACCGGGCGCTAGCAGATGGTGTGCATCCAGTTATGGCGGTCAGCGGCCACACCGGTCTGGATATCCAATAGCGCCTGCCGCAAGGTCATCGTGACTGGTCCGGTGCGACCCCCGGCTACCTCCCACGCACCACTTTCCCTGGACTTGACCTGCCCAACCGGGGTGATGACGGCCGCGGTGCCGCAGGCAAATACTTCGGTGATGGCGCCGCTGGCACAGCCCGACCGCCAGTCGTCAACGCTGATTCGGCCTTCCTCCGACCGAATCCCGAGGTCTTCGGCAACGGTTAGCAACGACTCCCGCGTGATGCCGGGAAGGAGCGCACCGGTCAATTGCGGGGTAACGATGCGGGCTGAATCACCTTCGCCATGGACAAAGTACAGGTTCATGCCACCCATCTCTTCGATCCACCGACGCTCAACAGCATCAAGCCAGACCACCTGGTCGCAACCATGTCGGGCCGCCTCAGCCTGCGCAACAAGTGATGCTGCGTAGTTTCCGGCACACTTCGCCTCACCCGTACCACCCGGTGCCGCGCGCACATATTCATCAGAGAGCCAAACGGTCACCGGCTTTACTCCCTGTGGAAAGTACGCACCCGCCGGTGAAGCGATCAGCAGATAGTCATAGGCATTCCCCGGACGAACCCCAAGGCCAATCTCCGTTGAGATCATGAATGGGCGCAGATAAAGTGATTTCTCCCGGTCACTTGGAACCCAAGCTTGATCTTGACGCACCAGCGCCTCGATCGAACCCAGGAACAGTTCATCGGGCACCTCGGCCATCGCGAGCCGGCGGGCAGATCTAGCAAAGCGCTCCGAGTTCTTGGTCGGCCGAAAAGTCTTGACACTGCCATCGGCATGCCGGTAGGCCTTCAGGCCTTCGAAGATAGCCTGGCCGTAGTGCATAAAGTTTGTGGCCGGGTCTAAATGCAATGGGCCATAAGGCACCAGTTCGGCCCCGTGCCAGCCGTCTTCTACGGTCCACTTTGCCCGCACCATGTTATCGGTGAAGTACTTTCCAAATCCCGGATCGCCCATGATGGTCTCACGCTCGGCGGCAGATTTAGGAGCCGTCGAAGCCTTGATGTCAATTGGCCATAGTGAAGTGCCGGTTGCAGTGCTCGATGTCATCGGTGACTCCCTATGGTCGATGGGGCAACGCTACACAGGTATCAGTTGGCCCGACAAATTCGACCGTCAACTAGTGGCCTAGTTGTCGGATTGAACTCACTCACCATTGGCACGCCCCGCTAAGTTCCTCGCCCGATGAAAGTTCCTCGCCCGATGAAAGTTCCTCGCCCAACACGGCTGCCGAATCTTCGGGCATGCCCTTAGCGTAACCGCTCAGGTGGCGGCGGCCACTGCTCCGGCCGCCAGGGCGTCGCCGATCTGGCTTGTCGAACGTGAACTCGTGCCACGGGTTGCTAGATCATGCTCGACTGCGGATTCGACCCAGCCTGCTGCCTCAATGAGGCCAACATGATCTAGCAGCATGGCAAGTGACATCACGGTGGCGGTCGGGTCGGCCTTGCCTTGCCCGGCGATATCTGGCGCAGAGCCGTGGACCGGCTCGAACATACTCGGGTTATTGCGGCTCGGGTCGATATTGCCACTTGCCGCTAAGCCGATACCGCCACCGATTGCGGCGCCGATATCGGTCAGAATATCGCCAAACAGGTTATCGGTGACAACTACGTCGAAGCGCTCCGGATGCGTCAGGAAGAACATGGATGCCGCATCAACGTGCAGGTAATCAGTTGTCACGTCCGGATACTCCAATTTCACCCGATCAAAGGTGCGCTGCCACAGATCACCGGCAAAAACCAGAACATTGGTCTTATGCACCAAAGTCACCTTCTTGCGCCGGCACATCGCACGGTCAAAGGCGTCGCGAATAATCCGCTCTGCGCCAAAAGCGGTGTTCAGGCTGACCTCGGTCGCAACTTCATGGGGTGTCCCGATTCGCAGTATCCCACCGGCACCTACATACGGGCCCTCGGTGCCCTCCCGGCAAACCACAAAGTCAATCTCCTTTGGGCCCTTGCCCGCAATCGGCCCGGTCACGCCGGGGTACAACTTCACCGGCCGCAGGTTCACGTGGTGGTCCATGACAAAGCGCAGCGGCAACAAGACCCCGCGCTCCAAGATGCCAGGTTTCACCGACGGATCGCCAATTGCACCGAGCAAGATGGCGTCCTTGCCACGGAGTTCTTCAACCACGGCGTCGGGCAGCAATTCACCGGTCGCGTTGTACCGACGGGCTCCTAGGTCATATTCGGTGGCCGTCACCGTGATACCCGCTGCGGGTGCAATTGCGTCCAGCACCTTCATGGCTTCGGCCACCACCTCGGTGCCAATGCCATCGCCGGGGATCAGGGCCAGATTAAGGGTCTTGGACATGACCGAAACCCTACCCAGCACCACTCTGGTACGCTTGTGGGGTGCTGATCACCAATCTGCTCCTTCGCCGCCGCGGCGAGGCCTCTTAACCGGCCTCCTCGTCGCGGGTTGTCGTTTGCCGGTACTCCCCCAAACTGACGACTTACAGGAGCCCCAGCCATGAACTCGCAATTCGATCGCAGCACGCCTTACGAAACCCGCACCGCCCAGCGACCGTCCAATATGAAGTGGCAGCGCTACACCCCCTTTGCCCCCATCCACCTGCCGGACCGCACCTGGCCCACGGAGATCATCACCAAGGCGCCGCGCTGGTGCGCGGTTGACCTCCGCGATGGCAATCAGGCTTTGATAGATCCGATGACTCCCGCACGCAAACTGCGGATGTTCCAACTGCTGGTCGCGATGGGCTACAAAGAGATCGAGGTGGGATTCCCCTCGGCGTCCCAGACGGATTTCGACTTCGTGCGTCTGCTCATCGACGACGACATGATCCCAGCTGATGTCGTCATCCAGGTGCTGACCCAATCGAGGGAGCACCTAATCGAACGCACCTTCGAATCCCTTAGGGGCGCCAAGCAAGCCATCGTTCACCTCTACAACTCAACGTCGACCCTGCAGCGCCGAGTGGTATTCGGGCTCGACAGATCCGGCATTGTCGACATCGCGGTGCACGGGGCTCAACTGTGTAAGAAGTTCGCTGATGAGATCTCGCACGAGACGGATATCTACTTCGAGTACTCCCCCGAGTCCTACACGGGCACCGAACTCGAGTTCGCCATCGAGATCTGTGATGCGGTCACCGATGTCTGGCAGCCGTCACCTGACCACAAGGTGATTTTGAACCTGCCCGCGACGATAGAAATGGCGACACCGAATATTTACGCCGACTCGATCGAGTGGATGAGTCGAAACCTCGCCCGGCGTGATTCGATTATTCTCTCGCTGCACCCACATAATGATCGCGGAACCGCGGTAGCCGCGGCTGAACTTGGGTATATGGCCGGTGCTGATCGCATCGAAGGTTGCCAGTTCGGCAATTGCGAGCGCACCGGCAAAGTCTGCTTGGTGACCCTTGGCATGAACCTGTTCAGCCAAGGGATTGACCCGCAAATTAATTTCAGTGACATCGATGACGTCCGCCGCACGGTCGAGTACTGCAATCAAATACCGGTAAATGAGCGCCACCCGTACGGTGGTGACCTCGTCTACACCGCTTTTTCTGGCTCACATCAAGATGCCATCAACAAGGGATTCAACTCGATGCAGGTTGACGCAGCAGCGGCCGGCGTGCTCGTTGACGACTTCAGGTGGGCCGTCCCCTACCTGCCGATTGACCCGAAGGACGTGGGCCGCACCTACGAAGCTGTTATCCGAGTCAACTCACAATCCGGCAAGGGTGGGGTCGCGTACATCATGCGCACCGAGCACAAGCTCGAGCTTCCGCGGCGGCTACAGATCGAGTTTTCGGGGGTTATCCAGCAGGTTACCGACTCCGAGGGTGGCGAGGTCAGCACCGACGAAATGTGGTCGGTCTTCTCCGGCGAGTACCTGCCAGATCCAAAAGCCCCATGGGGCCGTTTTGCCCTTCGCTCGGTTAAGCAGGAATCGGCTGTCGACGGTGATACCAGCGTGCAGGTAGTCATCAGCGATACGGGCGTCGAGGTCGCGCTTGAAGGCCACGGCAACGGTCCGGTTGCCGCTTTCTGTGACGCCTTGGCCAAGCACGGTGTTGACGTTCGAGTACTGGACTATCACGAGCATGCGATGAGCGCTGGCGGAGACGCGCGGGCCGCCGCTTATCTCGAATGCACGGTGGGCGATCGGGTGCTGTGGGGCGTGGGGATTGATCCGTCGATCACCACCGCGTCACTCAAGGCCATCATCAGTGCGGTCAACCGCGCGATCCGCACCTGAACAGACCTAGTTGAGGTCTACTGACTTCCCGCTGTGGGCACCAATCTTGTTGACGATTTCATCAAGGGCCGGAGCGGGAATAGGTGAGTCGACGGTCAGCACAATAAGTGCGTGACTGCTGTCATCACGGCTCACCTGCATACCCCCGATGTTTACGTTGGCATCGCCGAGCACCTTGCCGACCACGCCGACCACACCTGGTTTGTCGTGATAGCGCAGGAAGGCCATGTGATCGCTAACGGGCACATCCACATCAAACCCATCGACCTCAACCACCTTTGGGGTGTGTTTAGGGCCTGCGACGGTGCCCGCCACACTGACACTCTCACCATCGGTCAAGGTGATGCGAACTCGCACCAAAGACCGGTGGTCATCACTAATCCGATCAGTGGTGAGCACTACTTCGACACCTCGCTGCTCAGCAAGAAGGGGGGCGTTGACATAAGACACCGGGTCGTGAATGAGCATCTGGAAAACCCCTTTGAGGGCGGACAGTTCAAGCACCCGAACATCGTGATCGGCGGCCTCACCGCGAACCTCGACGGTTACCCGAGCCACCGCCGTCGTTGACAACCCGCAGGCGATTGCCCCGAGTTTCTCGGCCAACGGCAGCAACGGCTTGATCTGCTCAGCCATCTGACCACCTTGGACGTTTACCGCATCCGGCACTAACTCACCAGCGAGGGCCAGCCGCACCGAGCGCGCGACGCTGATGCCCGCTTTCTCCTGGGCTTCATCGGTGGATGCACCTAGGTGCGGGGTTGCGACAACTTGATCGAGAGTGAAAAGGGGTGAGTCGGTGCAGGGCTCCTTGGCATAAACATCAAGCCCGGCGCCAGCCACCCGCCCATCCACGATGGCGTCATAAAGTGCCTTTTCATCGACGATGCCACCACGTGCGGCATTGATGATGTGGACAGTCGGCTTCACCTTGTGTAGCTCGGCATCGCCGATTAGCCCCACGGTCTCGGCGGTCTTGGGTAGATGCACGGTGATGAAGTCGCTCTCCGCGAGTAGATCATCCAGCGAGACCATGCGCACCCCCAGTTGGGCCGCCCGGGCCGGCTGCACATAGGGGTCGTAGGCGATCAGTTTTACCCCAAATGCGCTCAGCCGCTGGGCTACGAGAACGCCAATGCGCCCTAGCCCGACCACTCCGACCACTTTGTCGGCGACTTCAACTCCGGTGAACTTGGACCGCTTCCACTCCCCCTTGCTTAGCGCGGCACTGGCCGGCGCGACATTGCGCGCACTTGCCAGGAGCAATGCCACCGCCAGTTCGGCTGCACTCACAATATTCGAAGTTGGGGCGTTGACGACCATCACGCCGGCCTGGGTTGCCGCCTTTACGTCAACATTGTCCAGCCCAACGCCCGCGCGCGCGATGACCTTCAGTTTCGGTGCTGCCGCGATTGCCTCGGCGTCAACCATGGTTGCCGAGCGCACCAAAATGGCATCGACATCGACGATGGCACCCAGCAAGGCAACCCGATCGGCACCATCACAATTGATGATCTCGAAGTCGGGGCCAAGGGCCTCAACGGTCGCGGGTGAGAGTTCTTCGGCAATGAGGACGCGGGATTTAATCACTGCCGAAGTCTAGCGGTGGTCCCTCGCGAGGGCTTATCGAGCCGCGGTGCCCTCAACATAGTCATCACCCTTGTTGTCGACCCAACTCATCAGGCCCCGAAGTTCGCGACCCACGGCCTCGATCGAGTGGGATTCACCCTTGGCGCGCAGGGCCTTGAACTCCGGTGCTCCGGCCTCCTGATCGTCCATGAAGCGCTGAGCAAAGGTGCCACTTTGGATTTCGGCGAGCACGGCCTTCATATTGGCCTTGACCGAGGGATCGATAACCCGTGGCCCCGAAACGTAATCACCATACTCCGCGGTGTCGGAGACGCTCCACCGTTGCTTGGCTATTCCACCTTCATACATCAGATCAACAATTAGCTTCAACTCGTGCAGGCACTCGAAGTAGGCGACCTCGGGCTGGTACCCGGCTTCGACCAAAGTCTCGAAGCCATACATGACAAGCTGTGAGGCCCCGCCGCAGAGCACCGCCTGCTCGCCGACGAGATCGGTTTCGCACTCTTCGGTTATGGTCGTCTTGATCCCGCCGGCCCGCAGGGCGCCGATTGCCTTGGCATAAGACAGGGTCAAAGGCCAGGCCTCGCCGGTGAAATCCTGCTCGACCGCCACGATGGCGGGCACCCCGCGGCCGGCAACGTACTCACGCCGGACCAGATGACCGGGGCCCTTGGGGGCCACCATGCACACGTCGACGAAAGCCGGCGGCGTAACAAATCCAAAGCGGATATTGAACCCGTGGGCAAAGAACAGGGCGTCGCCTTCTTGCAGGTTGGGCTCGATCGCCTCGGCATACAGTTTCTTTTGCACGGGGTCTGGAGCCAAGATCATGATGACGTCGGCTTCGGCCGCCGCAGTACTTGGATCAACCACCCGCAAACCAGCTTCCTCGGCCCGCGTGCGTGTCTTCGAGCCATCGCGCAGCCCAACCCGCACATCGACACCCGAATCACGCAGCGACATCGCGTGCGCGTGGCCCTGGCTGCCGTAACCGAGGACCGCGACCACTCGGTTTTGGATTATGGACAGATCCGCGTCGTCATCATAGAAAAGCTCGGCCACCGGAGGTTCTCCTTGCTGTCGTGGATGCGTTTTGAAGTGACTAGCGCACTTACTTTGGTCTAAAGGGTACCGGTTAGGTCTTTCCCTAGGCGGAGCGGTCGGCCGCACGCACGGGTCGGTCCGAAATCGACTTAGCCCCGCGTGCCATCGCGACGGCGCCAGACTTGACCAGCTCCTTGATACCGAAGGGCTCGAGGATGCGCAGCAGAGCGGCCAGCTTGTCGCCATTCCCGGTGGCCTCGATGGTGACGGCATCCGGGGAAACGTCAACCACCTTGGCCCGAAAAAGCTGAACTGTTTCCAAAATATGTGACCTAGACTCCAGATCGGCCTTTACCTTTACCAGCAGAATTTCACGTTGGACCGACGCCGCCGGATCAAGTTCGACGATCTTCAAGACGTTGACCAACTTGTTCAACTGCTTGGTCACCTGCTCAAGGGCCGACCCCTCAACATTGACCACGATCGTCATCCGTGAGATCTGGGACACCTCGGTCGGCCCGACAGCGAGGGATTCGATGTTGAACCCACGCCTAGAGAACAAACTAGCAACGCGAGCCAGAACGCCCGGGGTATCCTCAACTAGTACTGACAATGTGTGTCGTGACATTATTCGTCCGACCCCCAATCTGGCGCCATGGCTCGCGCCACCAGGATCTCGTCATTGCTAGCTCCGGCTGCGACCATCGGCCACACCATCGCATCGCGATGCACGACGAAATCGATGACGACGGGAGCGTCGTTCATGCCCATGGCCTTTTCAATAGTGGTGTCAACATCTTCCGGTGATTCGCACCGCAGGCCGTGACAACCGTATGCATCAGCCAACTTCACGAAATCCGGGATGCGATGTGAATGCAAATCCGTATTCGAATAACGGCTGTTGTAGAACAGGGTCTGCCATTGGCGAACCATGCCGAGGCTGCTGTTGTTGATCAATGCAACCTTAATCGGGATGTCATTGACCGCGCAGGTGACCAACTCCTGGTTGGTCATCTGGAAGCAACCATCACCATCAACCGCCCATACGGTCTTATCGGGGCAGCCGACCTTTGCGCCCATCGCCGCCGGCACCGCATAGCCCATGGTGCCAAGGCCACCGGAGTTGAGCCAGGTGTTCGGGTGCTCGTACCCGATGAACTGGGCCGCCCACATTTGGTGCTGGCCGACCCCGGCCGCGTAGATCGACTCCGGGCCGGAGATGATCCCAAGACGCTCGATCACGTACTGCGGCGATAGCGTGCCATCATCGGGTGGTTCGTAGCCCATCGGATAGGTCTCGCGCATGCGGCTAAGCAGTGCCCACCAGGCGGCGTAGTCACCGCAATTGCCGGCCGCGTACTCGGCTTCGAGCGCGCTGATCAACTCCGGGATGACTTCGCCGACATCGCCGACTATTGGGATGTCGACATAACGGTTCTTGCCAATTTCGGCTGGATCGATATCGGCGTGGATCACCGAGGCATTCGGGGCAAACGTGGACAGCTTGCCGGTGACCCGATCGTCGAATCGGGCCCCCAACGTGATCAGCAGATCCGATTTCTGCAGGGCGCCAACGGCCGCGACACTGCCGTGCATCCCGGGCATGCCGAGATGCTGGGGATGTGAGTCCGGAAAAGCCCCCCGCGCCATCAACGTTGTGACTACCGGGATACCGGTTAGGTCCGCCAACCTGCGCAGCGCAGCAGATGCACCCGCGCGAATAACGCCGCCCCCGACATAAAGTACCGGCGCTTTAGCGGCGACGATCATCGCTGCGGCATCGCGCACCTGCTTGGCGTGCGGTTTGGTCACCGGATGATATCCGGGAAGATCAATCAATGTTGGCCAGTTGAAAGTGGTCATTGCTTGCAGTGCATCCTTCGACACGTCAACTAGCACGGGGCCCGGGCGGCCGGTCGAGGCGATATGGAATGCCTCGGCCACCGCACGTGGGATGTCTGCTGCATTGGTGATCAGGTAGTTGTGCTTGGTGATCGGCATAGTGATGCCGCGGATATCGGCCTCCTGGAATGCATCGGTGCCGATCGCGGCGCTCGGCACCTGTCCGGTGATCGCCACCATCGGGACCGAATCCATCGCCGCATCGGCTATCGGGGTGACCAGGTTCGTCGCCCCGGGCCCACTTGTTGCCATGCAGACCCCGACGCGGCCAGAGGCCGCGGCATAGCCTTCCGCCGCAGGGCCGGCGCCCTGCTCGTGCCGCACGAGGATATGGCGAATCTTGGAGTCCATCAACGGGTCATAAAGGGGCAGGATTGCCCCACCAGGCAGCCCGAAGACGTCGGTTACGCCGGCCGCCTCGAGGGCCAAAACAAGGCTTTGTGCGCCGGAAATCTGCGTGCCGGCCGATTGCTCACCCATGATCCCTCTCACTTCT
>SYJA01000005.1 GCA_005798555.1 Actinomycetota bacterium | reverse complement strand
TCAATGCACTCATCGCAGATATACACCCCGGGGCCGGCAATCAGTTTCTTAACCTGCTTTTGGCTCTTGCCGCAAAAGGAGCACTTGAGCAGATCGCCGCTCTCGCCAATACGTGCCACGGCGGGGCTCCCTTCACACTGATTGATCCGGTGGCAATTGCTCGCCAAAGTACCCAGCGGGGATCTGGGCTAAACCGACCGTACCCTGTTGAGGCGCTGCACGCACGGTATCGGCGCGCGCTTAAGTCTCAAGTGGGCCTTGAGGCTTATCAGACCTTGCGGGAGGCGATTACCGCGTCGATAATGCCGTACTCCTTGGCATCGGCGGCGGTCAGGATCTTGTCGCGCTCAATGTCCTTGGCGACTTCCTCCGGGGTCCGGCCACTGTGCTTGGCGAGCATGCCTTCCATCTCCACGCGCATGCGCAAAATCTCATTGGCCTGGATCTCGATATCCGAACCTTGGCCACCGCCCTCGGTATACGGCTGGTGGATCAAGATGCGCGCATGCGGGAGCGCGAAGCGCTTGCCCGGGGTGCCCGCTGCCAGCACGACCGCGGCCGCAGACGCCGCCTGCCCAAGGCAAACCGTTTGGATCTGCGGCTTGACGAACTGCATGGTGTCGTAGATCGCGGTCATCGCCGTGTAGGAGCCGCCGGGTGAATTTATGTAGATCTGAATATCGCGATCTGGATCCATTGACTCAAGGCAAAGCAGTTGCGCCATGACGTCGTCGGCCGAAGCATCGTCGATCTGCACGCCCAAGAAGATGATGCGCTCCTCGAACAACTTGGTGTACGGATTATGGGTGCGCTCACCATTTGCGTGCCGCTCCCGAAACTCAGGGAGGATGTAGCGGCTTCGCGGTGTGAACAGGCGGCTCACTGGACAGCTCCCTTGGTTTTGCGGCTCTTGACCGGTGGTGCATCGGCGGCCGAACTGTAGACGTGATCGATCAGGCCGTAAACCTTGGCATCCTCGGGATTAAACCAACGATCACGATCTGAGTCGGCTTCGATCTGCTCGAGGGTTTGCCCACTGTGGTCGGCGATTAGTTGGGCCATGCGCTTCTTGATGAACAGCATCTGCTCGGCTTGGATCTTGATATCACTCGCGGTGCCGCCGATACCGCCGAGGGGCTGGTGCATCATGATGCGGGTGTTCGGGGTCGCGTAACGCTTACCAGGCGCCCCGGCGCACAGCAGGAACTGACCCATCGAAGCCGCTAGGCCCATCGCAATCGTCGTGATGTCATTGGGGATCAACTGCATGGTGTCGTAGATGACCATGCCAGCGGTTATCGAGCCACCGGGAGAGTTGATGTACAAGGTGATGTCTTTGTCGGGGTCCTCGGCCGCAAGCACCTGGAGCTGCTTGGCGATGCGGTTGGAGTTCTCATCGCGCACCTCACCTTCGAGCCAGATGATGCGTTCGCGCAGTAGGCGCTCGTCGAGCATGTCGCCGAAACCGGTCATGGCGCCACCGGTGCCGCGCAGCTCAGGTAGCACCTGGTCGGGGTGAGCGTTCATCTGCATCTGCCTCAAAGCCTCTCCTTTGTCGGACCCATCAGACCTTAACCCTGCAGGACCACCAGTTCTTCCCCAACTGCCGAGAGTTCGCCACCAGCCGAACCCAGGCACCCGGTGCCCGGCGGTGCTTAGTCGTCTTCGGCTGGTGGGGCTGGGATTTCGGTGACCTGCGGGCCGTTCAACTCCGCATCAAGGGCCTTCAGATCAACCGGGTTACCCGAAGCATCGACCACCCTTACCTGCTCCATCACCACGGCCAGCGCCTTGGCCCGACGGATGTCTTGGATCGCCATCGGCACCTGTCCGGCCTCGACCAATGCCTGCGCGAATGCATCGGGTGCCAACCCGTAGCGCGGCGCCTGCTGCACCAGCCAGGCCGACAACTCACTCTCGCCCACCGATACCTCTTCGACCTCTGCGATCTTGTCGAGAATGAACTGACTTTTCAGCCCGGCCCGTGCCTGTAACTCGATTTCGGCCCGGTGCTCCTCACTTGCTTCCTGACCCTCGCCGAAATGATCGGCGACCTCCGCGGCAATGACCCCAGCGGGTAGTGGAATGTCCATCTGGTCCATCAAAGCCTCGTGCACCCTATCGCGGGCCTGTGCGCCTTGCTCAAATTTCTTCAGGCGCACCAGGCGGTTTCGGACGTCATCGCGCAACTCCGCCACGGTGTCGAACTCCGAAGCCAACTGCGCGAACTCATCATCAAGTGCCGGCAACTCGCGCTCACGGACCGAGGTCACCACCGCGGTCACGGTGAGTGGCACTCCGGTCCAATCGCCATTCTCCGGGGTGAACTCAAAGGTGCGGGTTTCATCCTTGGCGGCCCCGCGCACGGCATCGTCGAAACCCGGCAGCATGCCATCGGTGCCGAGTTCATATGACAAGGCGGTGCCCGAGAGATCCTCCACCGCGTCACCTTGATCGGTGGCGCCCGAAATATCGACGAGTAGCAGATCGCCGTCTGCGCAGACCCGATCCACGTCCTTCAACGTGGCAAATCGGGTGCGCAGCGCATCGACCTGGGTCGTCACATCTTCTTCACTTGGTTCTGCGTCCAAAACCTCTACGCGCAAGCTGGAGAAATCCGGCAACTCAAAATCAGGACGGACGTCCACCTCTGCGGTGAAGGCCAGATGCTGGCCGTCCTCCATCGAGGTGACATCAACCTCTGGGCGGCCGATCGGTTTGACGTTATTCGCGCGGACGGCCTCCTCGTAGGCCTTCGGCAACGCGTCGTTGACGGCCTCCTCGAGTACCACGCCGCGCCCTACCCGCTGCTCGATAACGCGAGCCGGCACCTTGCCCTTGCGAAAGCCGGGCACGTTCACCTGCTTGGCGATGCGCGAGTAGGCAATGTCCATGCTCGCCTTGAGTTCATCGAATGGGACTTCAATGGTCAACCTGACCCGGGTTGGCGACAAGGTCTCGACGTCACTCTTCACGGCTGCTCATTCCATCGCGGTTGGGCTAACAGTTGTCGGGGCGGGGAGATTCGAACTCCCGGTCTCCTGCTCCCAAAGCAGGCGCGCTAGCCTCTACGCTACGCCCCGCGCTGTCCCGCCGATTCTAGGTGCTCGCGTCTTGCGCCTAGAATCAGGCTGCGGATTTGACCGGTTGCTGGGCTGGCGCGGGTGCCGGGGACTTGCGATTAACGAGCACTAGGAAATAGGCCATGGTTGGGATCACATAGACGAACCAGGCCACCACCATCAGCCAACTGGTGACCGCCCGAAAGTTGAAGATGGCCGCGAGCAGCGAGCCGTACCAACTCTCCTTCGGCACCGCTGCGCTGACATCAAATGCCACCGACTCCTCCCCCGGCAGCACGCCAGCCTCTTGGAGTTCGTGCACCGCATACATCAGTACGCCCGCGGCCACGATGATCAGCGCAATCCCCGTCCACAGGAACAGCCGGCGCAGGTCAACCTTCAGCGCACCGCGATAGAGCAGGAAGCCCAACGCCACCGCCACCGCCAAGCCCAGGAGCGCCCCAACGAAGGGGGCGGTCGCGGTCGCACTTGACTGGGCCGCCGCCCAGACGAATAGCGCTGTCTCAAGGCCCTCCCGGGCCACCGCCACGAACGCGACTACGCCCAAGGCCCAAGAACTGCGCTCAAGGGCCTTATCGACTTCACCGTGCAGGTGGCCCTTGAGTGACCGCGCGTGCACCGCCATCCAGAAGATCATCCAGGTGATCAGGCCCACGGCTATCAAGCTCATGATGCCCGCGAATAGTTGCTCAGCCCGAGGCTCCAAGGCGCTGCCGGTGATGACCAGGAGCACGGTCACCAGAACCGAGAGGCCAATCGCGGCGCCCACCCCGGCCCAGATCCGCGAGAGTTGCGACCGTTGATCAAGTTTGACCAGGTAGGCCACCAAGATGGCGACAATAAGTGCGGCCTCAAGCCCCTCGCGCAGACCGATGAGGAAGTTGGCGAACATCAAGCTCCTAGGTGAGAGGTGGTTAGGACGACCTTAGTAAGGATAACCATACCTGCTTGCGGAGTCCACTCGAGGGGCAAGTTGTTGGCCAACTCGTGGGTGCGCCCACCGGCAACCGATTTGCGTCGACAATCTCGCCGACAATCGCGCAGCACTGCAGCCTTAGCGTCTGGCTAGACTGCACCAGTTGTTCACGGGTGTAGCGCAATGGTAGAGCCCCAGCCTTCCAAGCTGGCCATGCCGGTTCGATCCCGGTCACCCGCTCGACTAACTGGCCGCTCGAGCGGGTCACCCGGCTCGCGGGGAGGCCCGCAGGGCCCACGGACCCGGTCACCCAGATCCTGATTTCACCACTACTGAGCTCCCCTAGTTGCTGGTGGGCGGTTCAACTCGGCGCGCAAAGGGTGGGCCGGTATGAAAGTGGCCAGCCCCAGGCCAGAGCCCTTTTAAGCCTGCGCTCGGTTGCACTTCACAGCAGGCTGCCCCCGTTGACGGCCAGCACCGCTCCAGTCATGAAAGACGACTCAT
>SYJA01000054.1 GCA_005798555.1 Actinomycetota bacterium | reverse complement strand
TGATGGACCTCGGGCTAACCCTCGGGTGACCTGACGCAGGTCTTGCGTCTGGGCGCTCGGTGAAAGTGATTTCGAGCTTCGGATGAATGACGGGACAGTTACGAAAACGGATGTGTGAAACCCTTGCCCGAGCGGTGGAGCAATTCAATGGCCGTGTCACCCGCTACTACTTGCGCACCAGATTGATCAAATAGCTCAGTCCAAAGCCAAAACCAATCGCGGCATACAGATAGGCAAACCAGGTTAGCTGCCCCGGCATCAGCAGAGTCATTACACCGAGCGCGCTTGCACTTGCACACATCACCAATGCCACATTTCTGACACCGGCATCAGAACTATTCCTTGAGTTGTTCCACATATTCCCAGCGAGGGCGATCAGGGTTATGCCAATCATGCGCATAGACCACACCATGCCATCGTCAGCTTCAAGGCCGAGCAGGCCTAGAAAGGCTCCGGGAATAACAAGGAGAAAGAGGGCTGAGGCCCCAAAGACAATAGATCCAGCTTTGAGAGTTGTACGCAGTGATGAGTAGTTCATAGACAAGAGCCTACAACTTCAACCTCAAGAATCGGGTTTGATATACGTCTAGAGACTACGCCCCAGAAGCCACTAACCTTTGGTCCATGGAGTCACTTCGTAAAGCATTCCAAATAATTCTTGGAGCCGCCCTTACTTATGCTGGAGTCACTCACTTAACAACAAACCGCACTGAGTTTCAAGCACAAGTCCCCACTATCTTGCAAAGCCATGCTGACTTTGTAGTCATGGCATCGGGGGTAGTTGAGATACTTCTTGGTATCTCGCTAATTGTCTTATTCAAATACCGCACCTACGTTGGTTGGATCGTCGCCGCGTTCTTTATCGCAATCTTCCCCGGCAACATCTCCCAATATATCAATGGCACAGATGCATTTGGATTGAACACCGATCAAGCACGTGGCATCCGCCTGCTCTTTCAACCCTTACTAGTTATCTGGGCACTATGGAGTACAGGTGCGTGGACCAGCTTCCGCGCCAGAAAAAGCACACCATGAGAGCTAAAACCAAAAATGGTCTCGAACCGAAGATCTGCCAGCGATGCAATCTTCCATTTGAGTGGCGTAAGAAATGGGTCCGCGATTGGGAGAACGTGAAGTACTGCTCACAGAGATGTAAAACGGGGGCAGACACCTAAAGGTGCCCCGAGATGACTCGGGCATCCGGTACCAGACTTATATACCCGTTACCTTTTCGTTGGTTGGGTCATACATGGGGCGAAGCGAAGTAATGGCTGGCACTTTAACCCCGGCCACCTCGACCTCCCAATTGCCACCGGTTAAGTAATCGGTGGTTATCGGCTCGGTTGCGTCCACCATCGCCAGCCCGACTGCGCCGCCGAGGGTGTGACCGTAACTACCGGCGCGCACATAGCCAACTACCTCACCATCACGACTGAGGATCTCGCCGTGGTAGAGCAACGGCAGTGGGTCTAGGAGCTTGACCTGCACGAGGCGCCGGTGCAACGGGCCTGCGTTCTTTTGCTGAAGGGCGGCTTTTCGCCCGATGAAATCACTTTCCTTATCCCAGGCAACTGCAAAGCCGAGCCCAACGTCGAGCACTGAATCGGTGTTGTCGATGTCATGGCCGTAGTCGCGATATCCCTTCTCCATTCGCAAACTGGCCAATGACTTGAGCCCGCAATGCACGAGTTGGACTTGTTTGCCGACCTCGCATATGCGTTCATACGCGTGCACCGCTTGCTCTGTTGGGACATAAAGCTCGTATCCGAGTTCGCCGACATAGGTGATGCGAACACATAGGGATCGGGCGAAGCCAAGGTCAATCTCGCGCGCGGTGCGATAGGGGAACGCGCTGTTGGACATGTCCGCGGTTGTGATCGCCTGCAGGAGTTCACGGGAGCGGGGCCCGTGAATATTGAATTGGGCGTAGCCGGAGGTCACATCGGTGACGGTGGCGGCAAAGTCTTGGCCGTGGCGCGTCAACCATTGCAGGACTTGACCGTGGGCGGTATCCGATGCCACCACGAAAAACCTATTGGCCGCAAGTTTGGTGACCGTCAGGTCAGCCTCGATAGTGCCGGCGCCGTTAAGCCACTGGGTGTAGGTGATAACGCCGTCGGCGTCATTTACCGCATTCGCCGATACGTAGTCCAAGAGTGCCCCGGCCTGCTCGCCTTGGACCAAGAACTTCGACATGAAACTCATGTCCATGAACCCGACGCCCTCGCGGATGGCGCGGTGCTCTGCCGCCCAGAAGTCAAACCAATGGGGCCGGCCCCAAGTTAGCTCGCCTGTCTCCGGGATTTCGCCGGGTGGGGCGTACCAATCGGCGCCCTCCCAGCCGCTGACATCGCGGAAGTAAGCCCCCCGCTCCTTGAGCAGGTGATGAATAGGTGAGCGCTTGACGCCGCGGGCGGTCGTGACGGTGCGGCCGGGGTAATGGGTTTGGTAAACCAGGCCAAGAGTCTCAACGGTGCGCTCCGCGCGGTACTGCGGATTTCGCTGGTGGGGGAGCGCGCGGTTGACATTGAAACCGGTGACATCAACATCGGGCCTACCGGTAATGATCCAGTTGGCGACCACCCGCCCCACGCCACCACCGGTGAGGATGCCGACCGAGTTCATGCCGGCAGCAACAAAGTAGTTGCGGATGCCCGGCGCCTCACCGATGAACGGCTGCAAATCTGGAGTGAAGGACTCTGGCCCGCAGAAGAACTTTCGGATCCCGGCCTCGAGTGAAATCGGCACGCGTTGCATGGCCCGTTCTAGGTATGGGCCCATGCGATCCCAGTCCGGTTGGATCTCACCGAAGGAAAAGTCCTCGGGGATCGAGTCCACATTCCATGGAGCGCAGACCGGCTCGAAGAGCCCGATCATCAAGCCGCCGCCCTCCTCGCGATAGTAGGCGTGCGCGGCTGGGTCCTCGAAGACCGGAAGGGTTGAATCGATGCCGGCGATGGGTTCGGTGATCAGGTAGTAATGCTCGGCGGCTTGCAGCGGGATGTTGACCCCGTGCCCTTGGCCGAATTGGCGCGACCACATGCCGGTGCAGTTGACGACGTAGTCACATTCGATGTCACCTGAGGCGGTTGGCACCGAGCGCACTTGCCCGCCGCTGATGATCACCCCGGTTGCAGCAACCTCTTCAATAATGCGGACCCCGTTGGCACGTGCCCCTTTCGCCAGGGCCATGGTGACGTCGACCGGGTTCACTCGGCCATCACCTGGCACATAAAAACCGGCCTCTAGGCCATTGATATCAGCGATCGGAAACCGATCGGCGATCTCTTGCGGGCTGATCTCATGGACCTCTAGTCCGCAGAGCCGATTGAATGCGGCCACGCGTCGGTATTCCTCGAGCCGGTCCTTATCGGCCGCGGCCTCGATGAAGCCGGCGGGGTTGAAGCCGGTGGCCTGTCCGGTCTTGGCCTCCAGCTCGCGATAAAGCTGGCGGGTATAAAGGCGCATCTGCATTGAAGTCGCCGAGAAGGAGCCAAAGCAGGTCATCAGCCCAGCGGCGTGCCAGGTGGTGCCGGAGGTCAGTTTGTCGCGCTCGAGCAAAACCACATCGGTCCAGCCGGCCTCGGCCAGGTGGTAGGCCACCGAGCAGCCGATGACCCCGCCGCCGATGATCACTACTTGGGCGCGGCTGGGTAGCGGAGTTTTGGACGGGGCGGACATGGGCATAGCGCAGGATCGCACAGGTGCCCCGGTAGGCGCATCCGGGTACGGATATCTTCGAGGTGGTCGCGAAGTTAGAGTTAGCCCATGGCCCTAATCGAATCCATCATTGCCCGAGAAATCCTCGACTCCCGCGGTAACCCCACCGTCGAGGTGGAGATCTTGTTGGACGACGACACCGTCTCCCGCGCAGCTGTGCCCTCGGGAGCATCAACCGGCGCCTTCGAGGCAGCAGAACTTCGAGACGGCGATGCGCGATACGGCGGTAAAGGCGTCATGCAGGCCGTCGGCAATGTAGAGGACGAAATAGCCCCCGAACTATTGGGCCTGGATGCAACCGAGCAACGGTTAATCGACCAAGTCATGATCGACCTAGATGGCACGCCGAATAAGTCTCGGCTGGGAGCCAATGCGATTCTTGGGGTGTCACTGGCGGTGGCTAAGGCGGCAGCGATTTCTGCCGACCTACCGCTATTTCGTTACTTGGGTGGCCCGAATGCACATGTGCTGCCCGTGCCGATGATGAATATCTTAAACGGTGGCGCGCACGCCGACACCGGTGTCGATGTTCAAGAATTCATGATCGGTCCGATTGGCGCATCAACATTTGGTGAGGCGCTACGTCAAGGCGCGGAGGTCTACCACGCCCTGAAGTCCGTCCTCAAACAGCAGGGTTACGCCACCGGCCTAGGCGATGAGGGTGGATTCGCACCCGATTTGCCTAGCAATAGAGCGGCACTGGAACTAATCGCAACGGCGGTTGCAGCTACCGGCATGAAACTAGGTGTTGACATCGCGTTGGCCCTCGACGTTGCGGCAACCGAGTTGTACGCAAATGGGGAGTACACATTCGAAGGCACCGCGCGGTCTGCCGAGTGGCTGACGGCGTACTACGAGTCGTTGATCAGTGATTTCCCGGTGGTTTCAATTGAGGATCCGCTAGCCGAAGATGATTGGGCTGGGTGGATTCACCTAACCGAATCGATCGGTTCCCGGGTGCAGGTGGTCGGCGATGATCTTTTCGTGACCAATCCCACGCGCCTAGAACGCGGCATCGACGAAGACGCAGCCAACGCGCTGCTCGTCAAGGTCAACCAAATCGGCTCGCTCACCGAGACCCTTGATGCAGTAACCCTGGCCCACCGGGCCGGCTTTAGTTGCATGATGAGCCACCGCTCGGGGGAGACCGAAGACACCACGATTGCCGATCTTGCGGTGGCAACGGATTGTGGTCAGATAAAGACCGGTGCCCCGGCCCGCTCGGAGCGGGTGGCCAAGTACAACCAGTTGCTGCGGATTGAGGAAGAACTCGACGATGCGGGCCGCTATGCCGGAGCTGGGGCTTTTCCGCGTTTCGCTGGCTGATTCTCCTGGGATCCGTGGGACTATCGATGCGTGAGTTCCGGAAGTCAACTACTGGCACCAAAGCAGCGTGGGTCCCTGACCGGGCGGGCGGCGGTTTTGGTGGTGGTATTCGCCCTCCTAGTGCTGACGTTGGCGGTGCCGGTGCGCTCATGGTTAGCCCAACGGGCTGAGATATCTGGGCTCCAGGCCAATGTGGCTGCGGCACGGGATCGGATAGCCGAAATGCAAGTACTGCAGGAGCGCTGGACCGACCCGGCATTTGTGGTGGCCGAGGCCCGGCGCCGGCTGCATTTTGTCCTGCCCGGTGAAGTGGGATACACCACCCTCGGCGCGGGCGCCCAGCCAGGTGCGGGGCCGGAGCAGGCGGTGGCCCCAGGCTCTTGGTACGACAAGCTTTGGACCGCGCTGGATCAAGCCGATCAATTGGCGCCCACCACCAGCACCCAATAGCTGGGTGAGGTAACCGAATTCCGCAATAAATCAATGAGTAAAGGGCCCCTAGGTTGGTTCTGTTCGCGCTTGGCGTACGCAAAACCGGAAGGATCCGCACGAAAGTGGGTTGTACTGGACATGATGGGTTAGGGATCTGCGGTTACGATGGGGGCCCAAGCAACCAGTGGCTGGCTGATGAACTTATACACAGACGGAGTGTGAGCGATGTTCGAGAGGTTTACCGACCGGGCGCGACGGGTCGTCGTGCTTGCTCAAGAAGAAGCCCGGATGTTGAACCACAACTACATCGGCACCG
>SYJA01000053.1 GCA_005798555.1 Actinomycetota bacterium | reverse complement strand
TGTCGCATTACCTGCCGGCGAAGACGATGCGGCGGCTGGGGCGAGCCGGCTCGGGGCGTCCCCAAGCGCTTTAGCTGCTCCAGCAAGTTGCTCACTGGGTTGCTATCTTGGACGAGGAAATACATGCATACCGACATATCGGGCATCGTCCACCAGGAGTTTTGGCGTGTGCTGTTGTGGTGTGCCCGGTGATCGTGTGATGATCAAGATTCACGTTCAAATAACCCGAAGGGTTTACTATGAACAGCAATATCAAGTTCGCAGCACTTTTGGGGGCCGCGGCCCTGGCGATCGCGGGCCTGAGCGCCTGCTCATCAGGTTCGACCACCGCGGCAGCATCGCCTGAAGCCTCCATGGTTGGCGGCATGACCACCTGTGACCTACCCGCTCTAGACTCCTCCCTTCAAGCAGCGGCGCAGGCACTGGGCCCGGACAACGTCGTCACCGGGGCGAGTGTGGAGTGTGCTGATGGCTGGGCGGTTGTCTCTGGCCTCCTGGGCACCGGCGAAACAGCAACCGATGCACCCCAGGGCGCACCCACCTCGTTCATCTTCCAGGCCGAGGGCCAGTTCTGGATCCCCAAGGCCCGTGCTGATGTTTGTGGCAAGGGTGGTGGCACCGAGGTGCCAGCCGATGCGCTCATCCCTGCCGCGTTATATCCAAGTGGCTGCCTAGCTGGCTAGGTATTGCAATTCGGCACCCGGGGTGTTGAGATTTGGGGTAGCGGGAGAGCCCGCGCTGCCAATGCCTAGAAGGACGTGAACCCAATGCCAAGCAATGACGTGCTCGCACCTGTTAGTTCCGCGCCGGTGCACCCGATGTTTCGCGGGCACTGAAGAGTAGTTGGCCGTAAGCCCCCGGTAGCCTGTGACGGGGGAAGCACTTCGTGGCGGTTGGAGTCCGAATGAAACTTGCGAGCCCGCGCACCGTGGCGAAGCGTCTGCACGGCATGGCGCGCCCACCGGTCACCATCACCGCGCCGCCTACCGGTGTCATCGCCGAATGGAATGTGCCGATCACCGCACGCGATGGCACGGTACTTAGGGCAAATGTCTTTCGGCCCGCACCGGGTAGCCCGGGGGATTTGATCCGCGGTGGCGGGCCGGCGCCGGTAATAATGTGCGCGCACCCCTACAACAAGGATGCGCTGCCGAAGAAAGTGCCGTGGGGTTACCTGCCGTCACCGCAGTACCGGGTCTTTCACCAACCAGAGCCAATAACCTTCTCGGCCTGGACCGGGTGGGAGGGGCCAGACCCCGCGCGCTGGGTGCCGCTGGGCTACGCGGTGGTGGTCTGCGATTTGCGCGGGTTCGGCGCCTCAGAGGGCACCGGCACCATGCTCTCGAAGCAAGAGGGCGAGGATTACCACGATCTGATCGAGTGGGCCGGCACCCAGCCCTGGTCCAACGGCAAAGTCGGCCTGTTAGGTGTTTCATACCTAGCGCTCTCGCAGTATCGGGCGGCCGCTGAGCAGCCACCGCACCTGGCGGCGATCTGCCCATGGGAGGGCTTCTCGGATGTCTATCGCGATTTCGCCAAGCCCGGTGGGGTGCGCGAGCACGGCTTCTTTGCGATGTGGGGGAAGATCACCAATAAATCCGGACGCACCACGGAGAATTTGTACGCGCAGGCGCTGAGCCGACCCGAGCTCGATGACTGGTGGAAATCCCGGATGCCTGAGCTTTCGCGCATCAACGTGCCGATGCTGGTCTGCGGTAGCTTCTCCGACCACCTGCTGCATACCCGCGGCTCCTTCGAAGCCTTTCGACGAGTCTCGTCGAAACAGAAATGGATCTGGACGCACCGCGGCGGCAAATGGTGCGTGTTCTACGGCGATGAAGCCAAAGCGACGCAATTGCGCTTCTTCGAGCACTTCCTTGCGGGCGCCGATAACGGCTGGGAGCAGGTGCCACCGGTGCGCATCGCAATCCACGAAACCGGCGATGCCCCCGCTGAGATCCGCATGGCGGCCGACTGGCCACCACCTGATGTCACCTACCAGTCGCTGCATCTGCACGCGGGCGGGCAATTAACGCAAACCCCGGAGACCGCCGATACGTCGCTGGCATTTGCGAATTCGGATGGGGCGCTGAAATTCAGGTGGCAGGTGCCACGGGCCCTCGACCTCATCGGGCCGATGACATTCAATGCTGATGTCAGTCTCGAAGGCGCAAGCGATGCGACCTTGTTAGCGGCCGTGCGAGTGATTCGCGCGGGAGTTGAAGTCCCCTTCGAAGGGTCCTATGGGTTCGGGCACGACGTGGTGACGCACGGCTGGCATCGGCTCGCGCATCGCGAGTTAGACGCGGAACTGTCCACTCCTTGGCAACCGGTGCACACCCACGCCAAGGCCGAGCCCTTCAGCCCCGGTGAGATCGTGCCGATCAGCGTCGCCCTGCTGCCGCAGGCCACCAGGTTGCGCGCCGGTGATGTCCTGGAGTTGGAACTGCGAGCACGCTGGTTGTTCGCAGTGAACCCCTTCACCGGGCAACTGCCCGCCCGGTACGTGACCTCGTCAACCGGATCGACACGGGTGCACCTAGGCGGCGCGCAGCCAGGTGGCGGGCGGGTGGCCGAGCTTCGGGTTCCGGTGGCCAGCGCTCAATGACCGAAGAATCACCGCGGGGCCCGTCAAGACCATTGATCGACAGCGCACAGCGGATGCCGATGCGCAAACTGCTCGCCTTGGTTGGAGCCCAGACGGTAGCTTTGACGGTCATCCTCGCCGTCAGCGGGCTGCTTGAGGGTGACCTCAGCTTTGTGCACACGCTGCTGGTGCCACCGCTTGTCAGCTTCGGGCTGATCGTTGCGCAGCCTGAACTGCCGGGGAGTCGGCCGCTGCGAGTACTCGGGGCCTATGCCTTGACCGGCTTCTTGGGTATTGGTCTTTCGCTGCTGCCGTTGTCGGGCATCGTGCTTGGGGCCATTGCCGGCGCCACCGCCTTGTTCTTCATGTACCTACTCGGAGTGCTGCATGCACCGGCGTTCGCGGTGCCCTTCTCTGCGATTTTGGCCGGTTATGTGCTGTCAGATGCCCCGAAGGCCTATGGAATCTTGATGATTTACACCGTCTTGGTCATCGTCATGGCGGCGGTCACCAATCGGGTGCTCGGCTATCGCTCCTACCCGGATAAGTGGTGGTAGCCCGCGGGGCCGCGTGAATTGGCAAAAAGAGGCAGCGGATTCAGGTTTGATCTTTAGGAATTCGTGGTTAACGTGTGCTTACTATGGCCAACACATTGATGCCAGTTTCGGCTTAACCCAAAACCAACGGACGGGAAAATTAAAGAATGAGCGAATTCGAAGGCGACCAGATCGACGATGACACCCCCGCATTTCGGGGGCTGAGTCGCCGCCAGCTCCTCGCCAGCGCCGCCGCCTCGGCCGCCGGAATCGCAGCGATCAAGGGGGCCGCCCCGGCGGCCGCTGCGGACTACCCGCTCATGCCCTTCAAGAGCCGGGGCCGGCTGACCAAGCGCCCCAACTTCTTAGTCATCATGATCGACGAGCAGCGCCAGCCGGTGCCATTCGAGTCACGCGCCCTAGGGGTTTGGCGAAAGCGGAACCTCAAGGGTCAGCAGGCCCTGATGGCCAACGGCATGGAGTTCGCCAATCAGCAGATCATGTCTTCTGCCTGCGCACCAAGTCGCGCCTCCTTTTGGACCGGCCAGTACCCCTCACTGCACGGTGTCACTCAAACTACCGGGGCCGCCAAGAGCGCCCTCGAAGAAGATACCTACTGGCTGACCCCGAATACCGTGCCAACGATGGGCAACTACTTTCGTGCCGCCGGGTATGAGACCTGGTACCGCGGCAAGTGGCATGTCAGTGACGCCGACCTCTACATCCCCGGCACCAACACCCCGATCCCGAGCTACCGCGATAACGGGGCGCCGGATCTGCGTCTTGAGAAGCTCTATGAGGACGTAAACCGACTCGATGCCTTCGGCTTCAATGGCTGGGTCGGGCCGGAGCCCCACGGTTCCAACCCCTATGACAGCGGTTCATCGGCGCCGTACTTCGTCGGCCGCGATGCCACCTATGAGCGGCTCGGAGTCAAGACGATCAGGAACCTGCAGCGTGGGCGCAAGCCGTGGCTCATGGTCACCTCATTCGTCAACCCCCATGACATTGTCCTCTGGGGCCGACTGTCACTCTTGATGAACAACATGTGGTTGCGCCAGCAAAACGAGCGGTCGAATGTGCCGCTCGAATTGTTCCTCGACACGATGTGGTCACAGTTAAAGGATGAGGATCTCAGCTCCAAGCCCACCGCGCAGGCAAGCTACCGCGAGACTTACGCCAGCGCCTTCCAGCCCAATGACAACACCCACCCGTACCACCAGTTCTACTACGCGCTGCAGGAGACCGTAGATAAGCACGTGTTCGAGGTCTTAAAGACTTTGATGTCAAACCGGCAGTCTTACCGCGACACCATCGTGCTTTATGCCTCTGACCACGGCGATCTGCTCGGCAGTCATGGTGGGATGTATCAAAAGTGGCACAATGCCTATGACTCAGTGCTGCGCGTGCCGCTAGTGGTTCACAACCCGATTCTCTTCCCCAAGGCCGAGCAGACCGAGGTGCTCACCAGCCACGCCGACGTGCTGCCGACCATGCTGGGCCTCGCAGGTGTCAATGTTGAGGCCTTGCAGCGCCGCCTCAAGCTCACCCATAACGAGGTGCATGATCTGGTGGGCCGTGATCTCTCCGGCTTCTTGCTCGGTGAGCGCAAGGCCGAAGCAGTGACCGGACCGGTCTACTTCATGACCGATGATGAGCCAACCCGCGGTGACTACCAGCTGGATCCATTCGGCCGCTATTACGAATCGGTGGTTCAGCCAAACCACATTGAAGCGGTGATCGCGCAGCTGCCGACCGGTGCCGGTGGGTCCATGCAGCAGTGGAAGTTCGCCCGCTATTTCGACAATGACCAATTCTGGAGCTCACCGGGCCAGGCTGACGTGGTGACCAATCTCGTCGGCTCGCAGGCCAAGCCCGGTGCTGTTACCGGTGCCACCACCGTGAAGATCCACCGAGCGACCGCTTTCACCGTGACCCCGCCACCGGATGAGTACGAGCTCTACAACATGACGGCTGACCCGATTGAGATCGACAACCTCGCGGGAAAGCCGGCTTATGCCGCGGTCCAGGCCCAAATGGCAAACCTGCTGGTTTCGCAGCGCAACCTGAAGCGCGTTGCGCCATCAGGGCGTGGTGATGTCACCACCCAAAACGCCCAGGTGAGCCAAGGGCCGATGCCGGCCCGGCCTACCGGTGCTGAGCAGTTAGTCGGACTAGATATCGTTCAGCAATTAAGTCGTGCCTGACCAACGGAGATAGGTGACATAAGGGCACTTGGGCACCGATGAACTTTAAGTGCTGCCAACACCAAAAAACTGGAGGATTCATGCGCGGTAGATATCACGTAATGGGCACAACGCTTGCCGCGGTAGTCGTGTTCGCCATGGCCTCCGGGCCCCCGGTTTCGGCAGCCCCGTCCGTCGCGCCGACTCATGGTCACACCGAAAAGTGCGGTAAGCCCAAGAAGAACCAGGACGGCTCGATAAGCAATGTGCTGTGCTCGAAGGGCAAGGCCAATTCTCAGGTCCGCAAGTACTTGGCCGGCCAGTCCTCATTCGTGATGCAACTTGGTGCCGATGCCACCGTAGCGGACCTGTATGTGGCCGTCTGTGGTGATCTCGAGGGTGTCACATACCCCATCGTGCTAAACGCCTATACCTATGTATACGCGGCCAATCAGTACAAGGCGCCCCTGCCTACGGTGAAGGCGCTGGGCAGGGCCTTAGTCAGCGATAGCAACCCACTCGGCTGTGCGTCAGCCGGCGGGGGTGGGGGCTAGCCCCGCAACCTTTCGCCGACGTCGCCGCTAGGGGCGCTGGCGCCGGGTCTGGTGCTGCGGCCGGCAAATTGCAGTTTATTATCTAGAAACTATCGAAGCACTAAGAACCTGGAGCCAACTTGAAGCAGTCTCGAGCTCACGGCGTACGCGGCAATTTGCCGGCGGTGCTGCCCCGACTGGCTTTGGCTTTGCTCCTGGTCGGGGGCTGGGCCACCTTGGCCTTAGGACTGCCGGCCCAGGCGGTATCAATCGTTGCCGAGGATGACGATGCACCGGCTGAGGCACCGGCTGAGGCACCGGCTGAGGCACCGGCTGAGGCACCGGCTGAGGCACCGGCGGATGACCCGGCTGAGGCACCGGCGGATGAGCCGGCTGAGGCACCGGCGGATGAGCCGGCGGATGACCCGGCTGAGGCACCGGCGGATGACTCAGCTACGGGTGCGGATGCGGACGCGGACGGTACGGATGAGGATGCGGACGCGGACGGTACGGATGAGGATGCGGACGGTACGGATGAGGATGCGGACGCGGACGGTACGGATGAGGATGCGGACGGTACAGATGAGGATGCGGACGCTACGGATGCGGATGCGGACGCTACGGATGCGGATGCGGACGCTACGGATGCGGATGCTCTTGATGAAGCTGGTGAGCCTGTCGTTGATGAAGCAGGCGCCGGTGCTGCCGTTGTCACCATAGATATTGTTGCAGAAATCGGCGTACCAGCCGGCGGGTCAGCGGTGAACGTCACCGCGAATGGTTTGCTCCCGGGTGGTCGCGCCGTGCTCCTGGTCTTTTCCACCCCACAAGTTATTGGTGCGGCAACCGCTGATGCCGAAGGCGCGTTGTCGATGTCGGCCGAGTTGCCTGGTGACTTATCACCCGGTGACCACACCTTGGTGGTGCAGGCGGTTGACTCAACCGGCGCACCCACCGAAGTCGCTACTGGCTTTGTGATCGCCGCGGACGGCACCTTGGCGTCGGTGACCCCGAATGCTTCAACCAAGGGGTTGGCGATGCCGAAATTTTCAAGTAATCCCAAGGTTCCTGCGTACCCAGCGGTGGTGGCACTGGATGCACCAATGGTGGTTGCCGCCACTTCTATTGCGGCGCTGACGATTGCGACGGTCGCTTCGGCCGCAGGGGCCGGCCATGGCGGCGGGGGCAGCCGTCGGACCGGCGGGGCAGGTGCTCAAGTCGGTCCAAGTGGGGAGAGCATCGACACCGCGGTGCGCGCCCGACTCGACAATCTTGATGAATCGGACGAAGTGGTTATACCGGTGCAAGCGGGTTCGCTCTTAGCCATTGCCGGGGCCAGCGGCGCGGTTGCCAGATTCAGCCCACTGCTGAGCCGGACCTTAACCGATGCGGCACCAGTTCGCGCCTTCACCGGAGTGTTCAGTTTGCTCCTGCCGTTGGCGGCTTTGCTGCTGGGGATCTTTGCCGCCGTCAGCGTCGGTGGTCGGGCGGAGCCGGCGATCCTCGCATTGATGATCCCGCTGCTGGTTATCGGTGTCTTAGATGCGTCCGCCGGGTTAATCGGGTCGCTGGCATTTGTTGTGGTGGTTGCAGTGTCCGGTGGAATCGTCGATGCGGCCAGTGTGCGCACCCTGATTGGCGTTGGCTTGATCATAGTGGGCCCGGGGTTGATCGCCGGGAGTTTCCGTGACATTCGTCGCCGGCGAGCAACTGGTCCAGTGGCGATATGGGAGCGCCTAACCGATCTCGTTGTGGTTCCGCTGATCGGCGCCTGGACCACCATTGCCATAGTCTCGTCACTACCAGATCTAGGTGCCCTCGACTTCCCGATTGCCGAGCAAGCCAGGCTGCTTGGCATTGTCACCCTGATTGCCTTAGTTTTCAAAGTGCTGCTCGAAGAGGCGGCGGCCCGCAAAGTGCCGGCGCGAATGCGGGCGCTAGCACCTACCGATATCCCGGAGCCAGGCACCACCCAACAGGTGGTATCCGCACTTGTTCGCACCGGGGCATTCTTGTTTGTCGCAGCGGCCTTCGTTGGCAATGTGTGGCAGCTTTGGGTGGCGGCGCTGTTCTTCCTGCTGCCCGGTCTACTTTCGTTGCTCGCGCATCGGTTCAAGAACTCCCCGGCCATCTGGCAGGCGCTCCCCGAAGGGGTGCCCCTGTTTGCTGTCCTCCTGGCATTCGGGTTGATTATCTCGTTGATCTTGGAAAATCTCCTGGGTGATGTTCCTGACTTTGCGCAGATGACGTTCCTCTGGATGGCCGTGCCCGGTTTCCTGCTCGCTCTCGTCGGGATGTTTGCGCGGGAGCCAAAAGCTGGTGACACGCGCTGGTATACGAGGGAGTCGATGACCATGTTCTATCGCGTTGGCGGCGTGCTCATGTTGATCATCGCAGTCGTGCTCGCCGCCAGCGTTTAAGTCAACTCGCCATTAATGCGTCGGGGCAGCGCCCAGGGGTTGTCGTCCGAAATTGCAATCGGTAGGAGTTGGTCAGGGAACCCCTGATAACTCACCGGACGCTGAAACCGGTAGATGGCCAAGGTGCCGACCGATGTGGTGCGGGAATCCGAGGTAGCCGGGAAGGGCCCGCCGTGGACCATCGCGTGGTTTACCTCAACGCCGGTTGGCCAGCCATTGAAGATCAGCCGGCCGGCCTTGCGCTCCATTATCGGCATAATCGCTGTAACCTGCGCAAAGTCGGATTCCACGGCATGCACGGTCGAAGTCAACTGGCCCGGCATTGCTTCTAAGGTGGCCATTAAGTCTTTAAGATCGATATAGGTAACGATCATGGCTGATGCGCCGAAGACTTCTTCCTGTAAATCGGGGGTGGCCCGCAGGTGCGCTGCTGTGGTGCGGTAAATCGTCGGCGCCGGAGCATTTAAGGTAGAACCGGGCGCCCCGGTGGCGATGAGCTCAGCCCCACGGTTGTCAAGTCGCTTGTTACCCTCGTGAAAGGCGTGAAAAATCCCCGAGGACAGCATCGTCTGACCGGTGAGTTCACCAAGTGCGGTGATGATTACCGCGGTGATGCTGGGTGCATCCACCGGTATGAAGATCAAGCCCGGGTTGGTGCAGAACTGACCGGCGCCAAGGGTCAACGAGGCCACGAAGCCGGCGGCCAGCGCCTTTGGATCCTTGGCAATGGCGCCGGGGAAAAGCACCACCGGGTTCACGCTCGACATCTCTGCGTAAACCGGGATCGGCTCGGCCCGCGCGGCAGCCGTGCGCATGAGGTCGGTGCCGGCGCCTTGGGAGCCGGTGAAGGCAACTGCTTTTATCGCCGGGTGCGCAGCGAGGGCCTGGCCCACACTTGCGCCCGGCCCGAAAATGATCGAGAAGACCCCGGGCGGCAAATTGCAGTCGGCCACGGCTTTGGTAATTGCCTGACCGGCTAGCTCACAGGTACCAGCGTGCGAGTTATGGGCTTTGACAATCACCGGGCAGCCGGCGGCGAGGGCCGATGCAGTATCACCGCCAGCGACGGAAAACGCGAGCGGAAAGTTGCTGGCACCAAACACCGCGACCGGCCCAAGCGGCACCTGTCGTTGCCGGATATCTGGCCCTGGTGTTGGCAGGCGCTCTGGCAGCGCGGTGTCAATGCGCACCTCCTGATTGGCCCCGAGACGCAGTTCCTTGGCGAAGAGCCGGAGTTGACTTGTCGTGCGCCCGTGCTCGCCTTCAAGGCGGGCGGCGGTCAGGCCGGATTCTTGTTGGGCCCGCGCCACGATCTCAGCCTTCATTGCATCAAGGTTCGCCGCGATCGTCTCGAGGAAAACTGCACGGTCCGCCGGCGGCGTACTGCGGTAGGTATCGAAGGCGGCCTGTGCTGCCCGCGCGACCTGGTCGATCTCATCGACGCCGATGAAATAGATCGTCGGCTCCAACGCCTCGCCGGTGGCGGGGTTGACGGCATGTGAGGTGCCACCTTGGCCGCGCACCGGTTGGCCCGCGATAGTTGATCGGCCGGACAGGCTCATGGTGTTCCCTCGTTCCCCTGCTTGCTCGAAGGGTGGACTGATGCCAACAGAACCTATCGGGTGGTGCCCGGGTGGCAGTGGCGGGTAGTTAGTGGCCTGCCCCCGTTTAGTGTGCCAGTTGATATGACCCTTTGAAAGTGGTCGTTGTTTATGTGAGTTGTGGCAGGTGTATCGAAACGCTCTGGGGCCGAATGCCAAACTGAACTCCTCAAATGCAAAAGCTGGACAACAGTCGTTGAACTAAGCGTCGCGATGGCTGAATATATAGTGAAATTCCACCACCTGACCATTCGCTACTCATCACTAGATATGCTGGTGTTGTCCAAGGATAGAACCGTCAATGGAACCCAGCTA
>SYJA01000052.1 GCA_005798555.1 Actinomycetota bacterium | reverse complement strand
CGCTCCGATTGCGCATGGAGGGTGAAACGCTAGACGTGATCAAGGTGGATTGACCGGGTCGTGTTGCAGACAAGTTAGCGGCTTAGGCGCGTTCCTCGGCGATGCAGTTGCCGCCGTCGACCACGAGGCATTGACCGGTGACATACGAGGCCCCGGGTGATACCAACCAGGCAATAGCCGAGGCGACCTCGCTCGGGTCCCCCCTGACCTACCCATTGGCGTACGCAGCCCCTGCTCGTACTCAGGGGCCTCCTGGGAGCCGGTGGTGATCCACCCGGGGGCCACCGCATTGGCCGTTACCCCAAAAGGTGCTTCGTCAATCGCTATGGCTCGGGCTAAGCCCACCATCGCCGCCTTTGCGGACGCATAGGCCACTTGGCCGCGCATTGCCATCAGCGGCCCGGCAATGCTGGCGACCATGACTACCCGGCCGGAGCCGCTGGCCCGAAGGGCAGGTAGCGCCGCCTTGGTCACGAGGAAAGCCGAATCCAAATTTCGGGCGATACTCGCGCGCCAACCGGTGAAATCAACTTCATCGATTTTGCCCGTTTCCCGCGCGCTATCTCCTGCGGTGCTGGTCATCCCGGCATTGTTAACGAGTGCGTGCAGTGTTGGGATCTGTTCGGTTACCTCTGCCAATAGGTTGGCTACCGCTTCGGGGTCGGTCAGATCGCATCTGGACCCATAAGCCAAGTAGCCCGCAGCGGACAACTCGCGAGCACGTTCAACGGCCCGCGCACCGAGAGAAACTAGATAAACACTTGCACCGTGCTGTGCTAGTAACCGCGCGGTCGCAAAACCGATCCCGTCGATGGCCCCGGCGCCGGTGACAAGCACCCCACGGCCCTCTACTTCCAACACTTTGGGTCGAAATTACCCCAGCAGCTTCGCTTTGGCTGCTTCGAACTCGGCCTCGCTCAGGACGCCTGCGCCCTTGAGTTCACCAAGCTTGGTCAACTGGGAGACGATGTCATCGCCGGGGGCGACCGCCGGTGCTGCCGGTGCTGCAGCTTCAGCTGCTGCTGCCTGCTTGGCGTCGTGGCGATCATCTACAGCATTGGCCGTGGCCTTGGCTGCACCGACAACGGCAACCGTGCGAAGTAGTCGACCCATGATTTACAACCTCCTGTTTGATATCGAGTTAAGCAGAACTGATAGTTACTAGGTGTTACTGCGACGGAAAAGTACGGCGACTATCGCCACCAGGATGGTTGCGATGAAAATCTGGGTGATGAACACCAGCAGCCAGGAGTCACCGTAGCCGAAAGCATTGGCCGCAGCCAAGCCCAGGAAGGCCCCGAGAACACCGATGATGATTGTCAATATGCAGCCGATCGACTGCATCGTGGGCACCAGCAGGCGGGCAATCAGCCCAATAATGATCCCGGCAAAAAGCCCTGAGATTATTCCGGTCATTTCCATGGGCCTAGCAAACCACATATGTGGCACCTGCGACGATGGTCTGGTGAAACGGGTGTGGCCAGAACCTGAGCTTGTGCTAGCCGCACCTGACTTGGCCGCGTACTACCCGTGGCCCCCTAACCGGGGTCATGCCTGGATCCGGGCCAATATGGTGATGAGCATTGACGGGTGCTGCACCGGGCCCGATGGCCTCTCCAAGTCAATATCCTCACCCCCCGACCGAGCCCTGCTCGGAATACTGCGGCGCGAGGCAGATGTGATTTTGGTTGGCGCCAACACCATCCGCACCGAGAATTACGCCCCGCCTACCAAGCCACTGGCAATCGTCTCCAATAACTTGGATCTGCCGGCGGGGCTCGCCATGTTCAAGGAGGCAAAAGCACAGACACCGCGGTCCATGGTTCTCACCTCGCAAGCCGCGATCGACCGGTCCCCAAGTGACCTTCGCGAACGCATCGACCTCATCGCCTGCGGCGCCGCTGAGGTAGATCTCGAAATGGCGGTTGCGACACTCGCCGACCAAGGCCTTATCCGCATTCATTGCGAGGGCGGTCCCAAGCTCCTGGGCTCACTAATCGCAGCCTCGTTGCTTGATGAACTCCTGCTCACCATCAGCCCGGTATTGGTAGGCGGCACCGATCACCTGATCTCGACACCTGCGCTGCCGGCGCTCACCGTCAAACCGGTGCATGTGCTTACCGATTCCGGATCGGTATTTTCGCGGTACCTGCTAAATTCGAATGGTTAGATCTGACGTTGAGCCAACAGGCCGGCATCTAATTCCGCCCGTGCTGCCAGAACCGCAGGCAATTGGCTTGTCTCCGGAATCCCCACCTGCCAAAAAGCACCACCGGGAGTCCAATCACCTTCGCGGGCTTCAACGACGATTACGCTGGTGCGGTCATGGGATCGGGCAGCTTGCAAGGCACTTGCGAGTTCGTCCAAGGATTGGACCTTCACCGCGTGGGCGCCCAGAGCCTGCGCGTGGGCACGAAAATCAACGCGCGCCTCGCTGCCCCCACCCCGGGAATCCCGCAACATGTTGTTGTAGGAACGACCACCCTTACCAACTTGGAGTCTTTCGATCACGGCGTAACCCGCATTGTCCAAGACCACCAAGATGAACTTCTTGCGCGAGAGCACCGAGGCGTAGATATCGCTGTTCAACATCAAGTACGAGCCATCGCCAACCAACGCGAAGACGTCACCCTTTGTGCGTGCGAAGGCAGCGCCCCAAGCACCAGAGATCTCGTACCCCATGCACGAGAAGCCATAATCGCAATCGAAGGTCGCGATCCCCTTGCTCATCCAGTTGATATTCAATTCACCCGGCAGGCCCCCGGCGGCGGTCAACACATAATCCTCAGGAGTCGCGACCGCATGAACCGCAGCAACAACCTCGGCGTAACTCATCGGCGAGACCCCGTCAGCCGCAGCCCTACTGCCAATCAGAACTTGGAGATCCGCACGCGCCTGAACACCGGCCTGCGTCCAACCGGACGGCGCACACCAGCCCGCCAGTCCCTCGCTTAAATCCGCGAGGCAGGCGCGCGCATCACCGACAACGGCTTTGGCCACCCGCTTGCCGGCATCAAATCGAGCCGCATTTATCGACACAATTCGAGCCGATGGCGCAAATAACGTCCATGACCCGGTGGTGAAGTCTTGCAGCCTGGTGCCGACCGCGAGGATGACATCCGCCTGCGCACAAAGGGCGTTGGTGGCACTCGCACCGGTAACTCCGATTGGCCCAACATAACGAGGGTGGTCGCCAAGCAGGGACGATTTACCCGCGATGGTCTCTACCACGGGAATCCCATGTGCCATCGCGAAGTCCGCCAGTTCTGCCTCAGCCCGCGAGTAGTGCACGCCACCGCCGGCGATGAGCACCGGCCGCTGGGCCGTCCGCAGTAGATCAGTCGCGGCGGCTAGTTCTTCCAGATCCGGGCGCGGTCTTGGAATCGTTCGCACCGTAGTATCGAAGAAGGCCGCCGGATATTCATAGGCGGTGGCCGCTACATCTTGGGGCAGTCCAAGAAATGCCGGCCCGCACTCCCCCGGATCAAGCAGCATTGACACCAGTTGCGGCAGCGTCGTGGCGAGCTGGGCCGGGTGCGTGATGCGATCCCAGTAGCGCACGACCGGGCGAAACGCATCATTTACGGTGGTAGACGGTGCGCCGAAGTGCTCGACTTGCTGCAGCACCGGATCCGGGAGGCGCGACGTAAAGGTATCCCCGGCGATGATGAGCATCGGCAGGCGGTTGGCCAGGCCCACAGCCGCCGCGGTGACTAGATTCGTGGCCCCCGGGCCAATGGATGAGGTGCAGACCATGACCTGCTGGCGGCGCATGGCCTTGGCGAATGCCGCGGCAGCAAGGCCCATGCCCTCCTCGCTCTGCCCACGCCAGACGGGCAACTCATCGCGGTGCATCTCCAAGCTATGGCCCAGGCTCGTGACATTGCCGTGCCCGAAGATTGCAAACACGCCAGGAAATAGCGGTTCGTCGTGGCCCTCGATCACAATGCGCTGCGCTATTAGGTAGCGCACGATCGCCTCGGACGTCGTAACCCGCAAAGTCCCGTTATTCGATTTCATCACAGCCCCACCTTCAGATCGCGGACCGTCTCCCAAGATCGCGAATCCCAGGAATCAATCAACGCTTGCTGAACACTGACGACATCAACAGCCTCGGCGAAGCCGGGTTGAAACCCTGAGCCAGTGGCCAGCGACTGCATGAATGCGAAATCTTCGATGGCGATTAGATCCTCAAAACCAATGCTATTTGCTTGGCCGGGCGCAAAGGCGCCGTGGAATGGAAAACGATCACCACCAAAAATAGTGGTGTAACCGGTGTTGAGGTCGTCATCCTTGCGGTAGTACTTAAGTTCATTGATCTGCTCGAGGTTCCACGAAAGCGCGCCCTTCGTGCCGTAGACCTCGAAGGCATTTTGGCTTTCTGGGCCAACAACCGTGCGACTAACCTCGAAGGTTCCGGTCGCACCATTTGCAAACCGGCACAGCATTGAGGCAAAATCCTCGTTTTCGACCGCGCCCGTTGCGTCACCTGGCGCGCCGCGACCGTAGTGACTCGCGACGCCCGTCGGAAGCGGACGATCCGGGATCGTGGTGTTGCGCATTCCGACTACCTCGTTGATACCACCCGCCAAGTACTGAGCCATCGCCACGGAGTGACTCAAGATGTCGCTGGATACTCCGTATCCGGCTTCGTCCATTTTGAACCGCCAGGTCAACAGGCCAAGTTCATCACTTCCGTACATTGACAGGAATCGGCCCCGGTAGTGCGTGATCTCACCAAGGGCCCCGCTGCTGATTAGTTCGCGGGCGTGGATGACGAGTGGCGACCAGAGATAGTTGTAACCAACCCCGGTGGCAACACCCGCCGCTTTCGCATGTGCGTAAGCCTGCACCGTCTGCTCCGGTTTACCACCAATCGGTTTCTCGCTGAAAACCGCTTTGCCCGCGGCCGTGGCCGCCTCAATCATGGGTAGATGCAGCATATTCGGGGCGGTGACCCAAACCGCGTCGACATCATCGGTGGCCACCGCAACCTGCCAATCAGGGGTCGAGCGCTCGAAACCAAAATCTGCCGTAGCCCGGTCGCGGCGACCGGCGTCGGTGTCGGCGCAGACCACTAACCGCGGATTGCAGTCGCGCTCGGGAAATAGCGAGGGGATCCGCAGGGCCGACCGGCTATGCGCCTGCCCCATCCAGCCAAGACCAAGAACCGCGATCCGGATGTCTTTCACCGCTGCACCCTCCCAGCCGATGAGGTGACCGGGCAGCGCGGGTCCTGCGCCTGCGACTCCCAATTCGCTCTAATCCAATGATGTTGAGGGTCATCACAAAAACTCATACTTCGCTCCGGCGCCGGACCTGCTAGCACATTGAGGAAATACATCGGGTACTCAGGCGGTGCGATAGTCGGGCCGTGATACCCCTGCGGCACTAGATAGACGTCACCATCGTGAATGGTGACCGTTTCATCAACATGACCATCGACGGTATAGACGTGAAAAAATCCCTGGCCCGATCTGTCCCCGTGCGCACTATCTCCCTTGCCAATGCGGAAGTAATAGATCTCTTCGTTATTGGTGGGGCAACCGGTGATTCCGTCATGGCGATGGGGCGGCCACGAGGACCAGTTGCCACCGGGCGTGATGACCTCGCATACATTGATCTTGTCGGCCGCCGTAAACGAATCCGGAGTTGCAATATTGGTCACCTGGCGGGTAGCACGGCCAGCACCGCGAACCTCGACAACCACCTCACTCGCGCTGGTATAGCAAGCCGGGTGCACGTTCGTCGCACGAGCGGTGCAAAGTGCAACCTCACCCATGCCACCAGATACCGAAAGCTTTGACCCCAGCGGAACATACAGCCAATCACTTACGGCATCGAACACCCCTTTGCGCCCGGTCATCGGATAGGTGACGTCGTCAATCACTACGACTAAGTCACTTGCCGAAAGTGGCACGAGCACCCCTTCGATACCGTCCAGCAACCTAGTGAACGGCAGGAGCGGGTTGACCTCGAACACCTCGATTCCGCTGTAAGTCCAGCCCGCCGCCCGCGGATCGATGCTGACCTGGGTTGTCGGGGTGGCAAGGGACCCTGCTGGCCGGTACCAACTCATCGCGCCACCCCATGCACCAAGTTCGCCGCGCGCGCGGTTGCCTCCTCAACGCTTAGGACACTGGGGTAGAGCAAAGCCCGACCCGGTACCAGTCCGACAACATTTGGCACCGCGAGTGCGGTTTCCCAACGCGCGAAGACCTGCTCCCAGTTCGCGCCCGGGTCACCGCCTAATAGCAAAATCGGGCAACTGGTGGCCGCCGCCACCCGCTCAGGATGCTCCGTGGCCGGTATTTTCAGCCAGGTAAACGCCGAACTCGCACCCAGTCCCGAGGCGATGGCCACCACCTTGATCAATTTCTCCTCGGCCGGGTCCAGGTAGGCGGCACCGTGCTCATCCTTTAGGTAAGGGAGCGGCTCGATCAAGGACATGAGGCCCAAATCGGCTAAGTCGGTGGTAATCCGGGCCACGAGTTCAAGGGTTGGGGGTACGCCGGGGTCGGTGTCCTCAATGCGCAACAGGGTCTTGCCACCGTCGAGCCCCATTGTTGCGATATGTGAGACGTCATAGGCACTCTGCCGGTCATCGAGTTCCCACTTGGTGCCGATGACGCCACCGCGGTTCATGGTGCCGATCGCCAGCTTGCCCTCGAGCGCGCCTAGGAAGGCAAGCTCCTCAAGAATATCGGCGCTCGCGAGCACCCCGTCGACACCGGGGACCGCCAGTCCGCGCATGAGTCGATCAAGGAGGGTGAGCCGATCTGCCACCGCAAGTTTGTCACCGCCGGCGGCGAGCATGCCGCGCGCTGTGTGATCTGCCGCGAGCAGCATGAGCCGCCCATCGGGCCCGGCTATCGGCCTTCTGGCACGCCCGCTCAGGGCCCGCTGCAGAGCTCGTGGCTCGCGGACTCGGGTCCGGACCAACTCCAGATATGCTGATTGCGGTAGTTCACTCATGCCGGCGATCCCTTTCGGTGCACTGAGATGAAGTCACTAAGCGCCTGCAGTTCGGGCATCGAGTCAGCGCACATCAATCGCGATGCCACATAAGCACCTGCACCATTTGCAAGTTCACCGATTTCCGTCAAGGACAAATCAGCCTTGAGCCCATAGACCAAGGCACCACCGAAGGCATCTCCGGCTCCCAGCCCGCACACCAATTGGATCTGCAACGGCTTTACTCGGACCCGCTCTGCCGCCGTTGCGAGTAGCACCCCATCGGCTCCCATCTTGATGCAAGCCACTATGACACCACGGCCCAAAAGGTTTTCGGCGATGGCTTCGGGATCACGTATCCCAATTGCCATTTCGCATTCAGCAATATTGCCTACCACTACCGTTGACAGCTCAATTACCCGCTGGGCGGCCACCCGTGCAGCCGCAGCATCAGCCCAAAGACTCGGCCGGTAATCCAGATCAATGAAAGTGTGCATCTTTCGCTCACGCAGCTCGAGCCAGTCAAAGCAAGAACTGGCGGTGGCGCCCGTGGCTAGCGCACCGGCGCTAATCCATAGCGCGCCGGCCTGCGAAATGTCAGTAGACGGAACAGCAGTGGTATCGATGGTGGTATCGGGCGCCGCGGCGCCGCGGTAGAAGATAATTGTTGGATCCCCCGGTGAATCCAATGCAGCCAGAACGACCGGGGTCTGGCCCAGGGGATCAGCTCCCACGAATGAAGTATCGACGCCAAAACTACGAAGCTTTGCCAGCACATAGGGTGCAAGTGGATCCCCACCGACTTTGGTGACAACGCCGGACGTTAGGCCAAGTCGCGCCGCGGCAACAGCCACATTCGTCGGGCTTCCCCCGATGGACTTACGAAAGGTTTGTGGGTCGGTGAAGGATTGATTTGCCTCCTGGGCATAAAGATCAACACTAATTCGACCTACGGTGATCAGATCCAGTGGCATGTCGGGCTTACCTTTGGTCTACCCGCGGAGCGACCACATCACGAAGAAAGGCCAAGGATTGCGTCACGGCCGTAATCGGACCAGCACCAAGTTCCGGCACCGCACCCGTGATCGCGGTGTCCTGCTCAATGACATACCAGCCACGGTAGCCAGCCAATTCCAGAGTCTCGATAACTTCCAGGATCTGGACATCGCCTTGGCCAAGGGGGGTGAAGAGCCCACTTTGCACACCGGCCATGATCGTCATCTCGTGGCTTAGTACCGGAGCAGCCATCGACATGTTTACGTCTTTTAGGTGCACATGACCAACACGATCAGCCGACTCTCGAGCGAATGCAACTGGATCAACTCCGCCGATCGCAAGGTGTCCGGTATCAAGGCACCATTTGACATCGCAGTTATCTAGCACCCTTCGAACATCACTCGCAGTCTCAACAAGGGTCTGGACATGGGGGTGCAATACCTGCTGCAGACCGTGCTCACCGCAAATCTCGTCGATGACGCCGAACACCTCGATCATGTGTTGAGTCTCGTCGGCGTCAAGGGCACGCGGCACCGACCAGGCATCATCCATGACAACCGCTGAGATGAACTCCGTGGCCCCCGCGCGCTCGAACAGGGCCGCGGTGGCCCGGGCCGTGGCAATGGTGGCGTCCCGCAGTCGCCGATCATGCAGGACCAGCGGGGTGAACCCCCCGATCAGCGTCATGTCGAACTCTGCGAGCTCAGCTTTAACGGCCTCCGGCGTCGCGGGCAAGAAGCCGGGGGCACCGAGCTCGGTGGCTGGCAGCTGCAAGTTGGCCATCTCCCCCAAGACCCGATCCGTAGGAAGCATGGCGCCCCAGTCCGGGACCTCGCAGATCCCCCAGGAGATCGGCGCGGAGGCCACTCGCGACATTAGGCCCGGCATGAATTTCCCCCAAATTGGAACGGTCCAATCAAGCGTGCCACACTATATAGCCAACGCAAAAAGTGGCCAGAGGGGCAGCAGATGAGCACCACGAGACAACTTGGCATTGCGGTTGCCGGTGTCGGGCGAATTGGCCGAATGCATGCCCGCATCATCACCAACCAGGTGCCAGAGGCCTACCTCGCGGCGATCTACGACATCTCAGCCAGTACCGCCCAGGAGGTCGCAACGCAGTTTGGCGTGGTGGCCGCCCCCAGCATCGAGGATCTACTCGGCGCACCCGGTGTCGATGCCTTGGCCATCTGCACTGCAACGCCGACTCATGCTGAGTTGATCTGCAAAGCCGCCGCTGCGGGCAAGGCCGTGTTCTGCGAGAAGCCCATCAGCATGTCACTGGCCGAAGTCGATTACGCGCTCAGCGCCGTGGCCGATGCCAATGTGCCCTTCATGGTGGGCTTCAATCGGCGATTCGATCCCGGTCACTCGGCGGTGCATCAAGCGGCGAGTTCTGGTGAGCTCGGGCAACTAACGATGGCACGCATTACCAGCCGAGACCCCGCCCCACCGCCCCTTGAGTACCTCAAGGCCAGTGGCGGTATCTGGGTCGACATGCTTATCCATGATTTCGATATGGCTGGCTTCATCATTGGCTCCCCGGTAGTTCAAGTCTGGGCCCAAGGAGCAGCACTGTTCGATACCAAAATTCGTGAGATCGGCGACTTTGACACCGCAATTGCCGTACTCACGCATGCCAGTGGAGCCATCACCACCATCGATGGCAGCCGAAAAGCCGCCTATGGATACGACCAACGAATCGAAGTGCTCGGCACGGGCGGCATGGCAATCTCCGATAATCAGCGGGTCCACAACGCGCAGATTTACCGAACAGGTCTCTCCCAGCTTTCGGACTTGCCTAACTTCTTCCTGGAGCGATACGAGCAGTCATTCGTAAATGAATGGCTAGCCTTTACCAATTACGCTCGCACCGGTGGACCGTCCCCGGTTTCAGGAGCCGAGGGCCGGGCACCGGTTGCTATTGCCATGGCTGCCGCGATCTCAGCCCAGCAAGGCAGGCCGGTCAAGCTAGCCGAAATCACCTAACAATGGCGCCCTCAAGGCCAACGATTAAGGATGTCGCCGCGCGCGCTGGTGTTTCAAAATCCCTAGTCTCCTTGGCGATGCGTGCACCTGATCGAGTCTCGCCCGCGCGCTTGACCTCGATCCGGGCGGCGGCCGATGCACTGGGGTATCGACCCAACGCCGCAGCCCGCAATCTGGCCGATCGGCGCAGCTTCACCATTGGTGTCCTCGTCCAAGATCTGCATAACCCGATCTCGGCTGAAGTCATCGATGGCGTGCAGCGCCAGGTAAGAGCCAGCGGGTACCACACCATGCTAGTTACCGGAAGTGCGGACGCGGATCTAGAACGCGGGGAAATCGAGAAACTACTTGAGTTCCAAGTCGAAGGACTAATAATCATTGGGCATCGAATGCCCGCTGGCGCCCGGGCGGCCGTCGACGGCGAGTGTCCAACGGTAATCATAAGTAGGGCCGAGACCGGAATTTTGGGTTTGGATTCCATCAGCAATGACGATGTCTGCGGCGCCCGCATGGCGGTTAACCACTTATATGACCTAGGCCACCGCCGGATAGCCCACATCACCGGGGGTAGCAACCAAGTAGCGCTACTTCGTCGCGCAGGCTACGAGGCGGCAATGAACAGTCACGGGTTGACGGCAAATATTGCCTGCTACGAGGGTGCATTCACCGATGATGGTGGTTATCGCGGAACCCGCCTTGCACTGGCTTCCCCCAGCAAGCACAGTGCCATCTTCGTGGCAAATGACTTGGCCGCCGTTGGCGCGCTGGCGGCAATTGCCGAAAACGGGCGGCAGGTTCCCGAGGACGTGTCGGTGATTGGTTACGACGGCATGGCCCTAGGCGCACTTCGGTCAATTGGACTGACGACAATCGCCCAGCCGCTGGCAAGCATGGGCGCAGATGCCGCGGATTTACTGCTCCAACGGATCGGCGATCCAAGCCGGCCCCCGGCTCACGTCAACCTCGAACCAAGGCTGATTGCTCGCACTACCACCAGTGCTGTTAGCCGCTGACACTCAACACACTAGGGTGCGCATATGTCTATGGCCGCCCTCACATTGCTAATTTTCGCAGTCGTCCTTGCCATTTTCGCCGCTGCGTTCATCATGCTTGGAATGTCGAATGAGCGCGCCTACTGGTCGCAGCGCGACCCCTCCGGTGATGCCAGACGTGATGCCACCCCGCTCGCAGATATTGCCAAACGCACCTTGCACTACGCGGCAGGTGAATATCGCGCCCCACTTCGCGTGGTGGCCATCGGAGTGCTGATGTGGTGGGTCGCCCTCGCCTGCCTCATCCTGAGCATCGTGGTGCAACTCTTCTAATCGGCGACATTCTAGGCTAACGCTGCGACCCCGTGAGTCGGGCTGACAGGACTTGAACCTGCGGCCTTCCGGCCCCCAGCCGGACGCGCTACCAAACTGCGCCACAGCCCGTGGCCTCCAAACTCTACAGGCGCCCACCCGGCGCCCTCATCGACGGGATCGTTTCTCGCGCACTCGCATCACGATACGAATCGGGGTACCGACGAAACCGAAGTCCGCACGGAGCCGGCGCTCAATGAATCGTCGATAACCGGCCTCCAAGAACCCGGTGGTGAATAGGGCGAAAGTAGGTGGACCAACCGAAACTTGCGCTGCAAACAAGATTCGCGGCTGCTTTCCGCCGCGCAGCGGATGTGGATGCGCCTGCGTCAGCTCAGTGAAGAACTGGTTTAGCCGACCGGTGGAGATTCTAGTCTCCCAACCCTCCAGTGCTGCCTTGAGTGCTGGGGTTAATCGGTCGATATGGCGTTTAGTCCGTGCAGAGATATTTACTCGTGGTGCCCACGCAACCTGCGCGAGGTCACGATCGATCTCCCGCTCAAGGTAGGTTCGGCGATCTTCATCACTTAGATCCCACTTGTTGAAAGCCAGGATGAGTGCGCGCCCGGACTCGTTTACCATTGCAATGATCCGCACATCTTGTTCACTCAGTACCTCGGATGCATCGATCAAAACTATGGCAACCTCGGCACGATCCAAAGCCCCTTGGGTTCTGAGGGTTGCGTAATACTCGTGGCCACTTGCGTCCTTAGATCGACGGCGAATACCGGCGGTATCGACAAACCACCAAAGACGGTCATCAAGGGTGATCAATTCGTCAACCGGGTCAACTGTGGTGCCGGCAACAGCATCAACAACAACGCGTTCGGAGCCGGCCAAGGCATTTAGGAGCGAGGACTTGCCAACATTTGGCCGGCCAAGGAGCGCAACTCGCCTTGGCCCACCCGCACGTGATGTGCCCTGCCCGACCGCGGGCAACATCTTCACGATGTCGTCCATCAGGTCGCCAGAACCATGGCCGTGCAGCGCCGACACCGGTAGCGGCTCGCCAAGGCCGAGTGACCAAAGCTTCGTCGCCTCGATCTCGGTCGCCCGATCATCGACCTTGTTAGCAACGAGTAGTACCGGCTTACCTGAACGACGTAGGACTTTGACAACGGCTTCATCAGTGTCAGTCGCGCCAACCCGCGCATCAACCACGAACACGACAGCATCAGCATCACTGACGGCTCGCTCCGCTTGCGCGGCAATTTGCGCCTGCAGCCCCCGCACCTTTAAATCCCAACCACCGGTATCGATAACCATGAAGCGCTTGCTATTCCACTCAGCCTCGTAGGTGACGCGGTCGCGGGTTACTCCAGGCACATCCTCGACGACCGCTTCGCGGCGCCCGATTATTCGATTGACGAGGGTCGACTTTCCGACATTGGGGCGCCCGACGACGGCAAGTACCGGGAGGCCAGGTTGACCGTCACCGGGCTGAGTAAGTTCTGCCAAGGCGCTGTCGAAATCACCGAATTCACCGCGCGCCGCAGCAAGTGCTGCCTGCAGCGCCACCTCGTCGGCAACTAGCTCATCACCAGACTCATCAGCAGACTCATCCGAAATCGGCGCCGGGCCCATTTCGTCATCGTCTCCCACGGCAACCCACTGGTCGCTCATCAGTGCACCTTTCCTGATGCCGGTCTTGTTACCGGTCGGCCAAACCGCATTCCACTTTCGGCCAGTGCGTCAGCCGCCAACTGACGCACGCTTTCACCGAGACCCTGAACAACGCGCAGCGAACACGGATCCACCTCACCACTGGCCCCGGGAGCCAGCCCTATCTCTTGCGGCGCACTGAAGTAAACCTCGATTTGGGACCGTAACCGTGGCGGGTCGGCAGCCACCTTTCCCGAACCGCCGATCACCACTACCGAAATTACCGAGGACGGCCTCGCTGCCAACAAAAATCCAAGCGGTGGGGCATCTGCTGTCACCATGATCGCAGCACCGGCCGCCAGCAGTTCAAGTGCCCACCTAGTCGCCTCAATCCCCGGTGCGACCACCGGAATATCGCCCAATGCAGGTAACGCGCTAGGGGCAATGGTGTGAACTGGACGGCGGGCTACCGAGGCCACAATTTTGGCCGAGACCAAATTAAGGCCCGGGGCCACGAGTACGACCGCCCCCTTTGTCGGCAGGTGGTGGCGACCGTGCACATTCACGCGATAGGCAGCCTTCGTGAGCAACGCCCCAACATTTCGCGCGTGAGCGGCTCTCCCCACCAGCGCCGATAGGTCTTGCTCACTCACTACCGCACACCCGTGGCAAGTGCGCAAACTCGCTCAATGACCTCAGACAGGGTGAAGTCGGTGGTGTCGACCACCTTCGCGTCTTCGGCTCTCATCAGGGGCGAATTCTCCCGGCCCGCGTCATAGGCATCACGCTTGAGCAGCGCTTCCTGGGTCGCGGCAACAGAGGCCTGCTCCAACTGGCCATCCGCACTGTTCTCCAAGGCGCGACGCCTGGCCCGAATCTCAGGATCGGCAACAAGGAAGACCTTGAGGTCAGCATCCGGCAACACGACAGTTCCAATATCTCGACCCTCAACGACTATCCCGACACCACTTTCACGGGCGGCCTGCACCTGTGATCGCTGCACCTCCACCAGTCGATGCCGGACCCCAGGCACCGCGCTGACAGGGCTCACGGCGGCTGTTACCTCTAAGCCGCGGATGACCTCACTAACCTCCATGTCACCTAGCCAGATCTCGGGGTGTTCGGGGTCGGTTCCGCTGGTGATAACAGCCTGCTCAGCCACCGCCGTTACTGCGGCTTCGTCGTCCAAATCAACACCGGCGGCCAGGACTGCCACAGTTATCGCACGATACATCGCGCCCGTGTCGAGATAACGCATTCGGAGCGCACCTGCCACCCCTCGGCAGACACTTGACTTACCCGAACCCGCGGGGCCATCAACCGCTATGACTAGATCATTAGCTTCGGACATCAAAATCTCGCTCCCGCAGTGCAGCCGCCAGAGTTGCCACGCTGTCCGGGCGTACTGAAATCTCGACTAAACCACTTGGCCTACCTAGCAAGTGCTCAATGCGCACATCCTCAAGGTTGACATTGGATTGCCCTGCAGCCGTGAAGAGGCGGGCCAACTCCCCTGGCTTATCAGCGAGCATGACCCCCACCAGGGAGATTTCGACCGGCGCCGCACCATGCTTGCCTGGAATGCGAGAGCGACCCTCGGCACCAGTTTTCAACGTGGCGTTGACCGTTGCAGATTGCGCAGCATCACCGGTTGCAATTGCCTCCAGCGCGGCAATTGTGGCACTCAGATCAAGCACCACGTTACTTAGCACCTTTGCGACCTGCTTAGCGTTGACACTGAGAATGTCGGTCCAAAGCGCACTGTCCGAAGCCGCAATTCTGGTCATGTCGCGCAGCCCCTGACCGGCGATGCGCACATAGTCGATGTTCGCGTCCGTGAGTTGGGCTGCCAACACACTCGACAAAAGCTGTGGAGCATGGGAAACCAGCGCCACCGCGCGGTCATGCTCATCCGGTGTCATTTCAACAACATAGGCACCACACGTGGAAACGAGTTGATACACCTCACGTAACGACTCAGCCGCGCTGTCCGCTGTTGGTGTCAAAACCCAGAGCCGGTCATCAAGTAGATCGACCCTTGCACTTGCCGCCCCAGAAGCCTCGCGGCCGGCCATCGGGTGGCCACCGATCAGCCGACTCGAATCGGCACCCGCGTTAACCGCATCGGCAAGGGCTTGAGCCTTTACCGAAGTGACGTCAGTGATGGTGGCTGCCGTGAACCTTTTCGAAGCCAACGCCAACACCGACCCGGCATGCCGTGGGGGCACCGCCACCACCACGAGGTTTGGCACGGCGTCAACCGGCAAAGCCGAACCGGCGCCAACCGAAATCGCCGTATTTAACGCAATCGGGTCTTCATCCTCAAGATAGACTTCGACATCAGCTCGACGCAAAGCAAGTGCAATTGAGGTACCGACCAGTCCCGTGCCGATTACAAGTACCGGGCCCATGACCGCGGTATCTCTAGGTGAGTTCACGGGTTCAGATCCGACCGGAGGACTTCGGCTCCACGTAAGTAGACATGCTCGATGCTGCCACGAGCGCGGTCACTTTCGATATGCATGAGAACGCGCACCACCTTGGGCAGCGCCCCTTCGACATTTATCTCCTGAGCGCACAGCAGCGGTACATCGATGAAACCAAAGTCGCGGGCACCAGCCGCCGGAAACGCACTCACCAAATCCGCGGTCGCTGTCAGGATAACGCTGATAACATCGCCCGCGGTGATCTGGTTGCGTTCGAGCATGGCACTGAGCAGCTCGGCGACAGCCTCGCGCATTTCAACAGGATCATCGGCCTGTAGGCAGACCGCACCCCTAACTCCGCGCATCGACATAGCCTACAGACCCGCCTGCGTGTACAAAGCGTGCAGTTCATTGCCCTCGAGCACCCGCAGGGACCCGGGGCGAAGTTGACCAAGGGCAACCGGCCCCACCCGGGTGCGGACCAAGGCCTGCACCGGGTGCCCGATGGCATCGAACATCCGCCTAACTATGCGATTGCGACCCTGATGGATCACCAGCTCAACCAAAGTTCGATCCGGCAGGGACTGCATGATTCGGGCCGTATCGCATGCGGCCATTCCATCTTCGAGCTCCAGGCCCACCCGAAGGGTGCGTAGCCCATCGCGCTCTACCACACCAGCTACGGTCGCCACATAGGTCTTGGCCACCTCATGTGCCGGGTGCCCTAGGTGTTGCGCCAATAGCCCATCGTTGGTGATTATGAGTAGGCCTTCGGTCTCAACATCAAGCCTTCCGACATGGAACAAGCGCTCTGGTCTATCGGCTACGTAATCACCGACACACCTGCGGCCATGATCATCAGCCATGGTCGAAACCACACCTTTGGGCTTGTTGAAAATGAGGACAACGGTGTCAGGGGCGGTTGGCACCCGTTGTCCGTCAACGCGAACCACTGCCGTGAGTGGATCCACCCGCGTGCCTTGTTCTACGACGATCTGGCCGTCTACCTCAACTCGCCCCGAGGCGATGAGCTCCTCGCAGGCACGTCTGCTGCCGAGCCCGGCCTGCGCCAGCACCTTCTGCAGTCGTACGCCATCGTCAATGACGCTCACTAGTCGCCCGTGGCTACCGAATCAAGGACTTCGTCTAGGTCGGCCAAATCCGGCAGATGCTCAGCAAGTGGCGGCAAGTCGTCAAGGGAGGCAATCCCGAGGCGCTCAAGGAAGTGCGAGGTGGTGACATAAAGGATGGAGCCGGACTCACCATGATCATTACCCTCGGCGATTAGCCCGCGGCTCATCAAAGTGCGAATGACGCCGTCGACGTTAACTCCACGAATGGCACTGATGCGCCCTCGGGATACCGGTTGCCGATATGCGATAACCGCGAGGGTCTCCAATGAGGCTTGAGTAAGACGCGCCTGCTGACCGTCAAGTACCCAGCGCTCGACCACCGGGGCGCAGTCGGCGCGGGTGTAAAACCGCCAGCCGCCTGCGACCTCGCGCAGATCAAACCCGCGCCCTTGTTCGGTGTATTGCCTAGCAAGTTCGTGCACTGTCGCCCATACATCATCGGCTGGGCACTTGATTGCCTCCGCCAATGCCAGAACACTCATTGGCTCATCGGTGAGCAGCAGGAGCGCCTCAACCGCCGAGGCAATAGACGGCGAGCCGAACCCGTCTTGCACCTCATCTGGCTCTGTCATCGTCTCAGAACTCATCGCCAACCACCTCAATCAAAGGTACATCGTCAATTGTCCGCTCGACGTCGAACTCATCGGTGACGGCGACCTGGCCCTCATCGGTACCAGTCCAGCGGACGGTTAGGTCTCCGAGTGGGGTGATTTGCTCGAATGCCACCACCATCTCGCGATACAACTCCAAGAGCGCCAAGAAGCGCGCCACAATCAACAAGGTAGCGTCGCAGTCGGCAATTAATGCCCGAAAGGTAGATACTCGATGCCGCCTCAATCGAGCAACTATGAAGTCAGCCTGCTCACGAACACTTACTCGCTGCAGATGCAAATGCGAAACCGATACTGACTCAACGGGCTTTGGGTCTAATGCACGAGCCGCCAGCGCCGCGAACTGCTCTGGCCCAAGCCCAAGTAGCACTTCAGGCAACATGGCGGCGAACTTTGGCTCCAGGCCAACCGTGCGGGGTACCTGCCTGCTGGCCGAGTCGAAGCGCTCAGTGAAGATCGCGGCGATCTGCTTGAAGGCCCGGTATTGCAGGAGTCGCGCGAACAAAATATCGCGGGCTTCGAGCAATGCTAGATCCTCTTCGTCTTCCACCTCACCACTTGGCAGCAGTCGAGCAGCTTTTAGATCTAGCAAGGTAGCGGCAACAACCAAGAAACTACTGGCTTCATTTAGCTCCCACTCCGAGCCTTTCGCCCGGATATAGCCAATGAATTCGTCGGTAACCTGATGGAGCGCGATCTCGGTGACTTCAAGCTTGTGCTTGGAGATAAGCGAGAGCAGCAGATCAAAAGGTCCTTCGAAGTTGCCGACGCGCACTAAGAATTCGCCGGTTACTCCCAAACCCCCACCGGCGACGTCTTCAGCTACCGTCTCGACCGTGTCAGTCGGCGCGGTCACCTGGCTAGAACCTCCCGCGCCAATTGCTCGTAGGCCTTGGCGCCGGTGCTTCCCGGCGCAAATTGCGTGATCGGCTCACCGGCTACGGCGGCGTCAGGAAATTTAATGGTGCGGTTAATGACCGTCTGGAATACCAAATCGCCAAACGCCTGCACCACGGTTTGGTAAACCTCGCGACTATGCAAGGTGCGCGGATCGTACATAGTTGGCAGGACCCCAATTATTTGCAAGCCTGGGTTCAACCTGGCGGTGACTTTGTCGAGGGTGTCCTTAAGGAGTGCGACCCCGCGCAGGGCGAAATACTCGCACTCCATTGGCACGATCACGCCGCTGCTCGCAGTTAGGGCATTTAAGGTCAGCAAGCCAAGGGAGGGCTGGCAGTCGATGAGGATTACGTCATACTCCCCCATGATCGGCTCAAGGGCCCGGCCGAGAGCATGTTCGCGGCCAACTTCACTGACCAACTGGAGTTCGGCCGCTGCCAAATCGATATTGCTCGGTAATAAGTCGAGGTTGTCCACATCGGTTGAGACGATGACATCGCCGACGTGGCAGTCAACCTGCGTCAACAGGTTGTAGACCGTTATTTCCATTTCATTCGGGTTCAGCCCTAAGGCCACCGACAGCGCCCCCTGTGGGTCGAAATCCACGAGCAGCACCTTGCGGTCATAGCCGGCGAGTGCCGCGCCCAAACTCACCGTGGACGTGGTCTTGCCGACCCCGCCCTTTTGATTGACCATGGCGATTACCCGGGCTGGGCCGTGGCCGGTGAGCGGCGCGGGCTCGGGGATCTTTCGCATTTCGCGCTCGAAGTTCGGGTCTTCGGTTTTCATGCGGACCCTCTCCTTGGCTCTGGGACACCTGACTCCCGGACTGACCAAGAGCCTACCGGGCCAGCCACCTGGTCAATCGGAGCACGGCCGTGGCCGACCGCTCAATACCAGCCGCGCGAACCCGCGGTGGCAGCTCCACGGTCAGCGCGATAGCCGAATGGTGCTCAGCTACCCACCCGGTCAACGTGCCGTAACAGGGCCCGGGGCAGCCAACAACCCGGGCCGGCAGCCCCAGCCAGCCAGCGAGCATCCGACCCGCGGCCCGACTCCCCGGATGGGTGATATCGACAACCGCGAAGGGTTGATGAAAGGCGAGCACCGCCGCCGGTTTGACCCGATCCAAGAATTCGCGCATTGCCACCGTCTCGGCCTCGCTACCCGCACTTGGGCCGGACCAAGTCGCGGTGGCGCGGCCCTGTTGACGCCAGCCCTGCGGGAAATTTCGATTGAGGTCAACCCCGGCAGCATTTACCCTCGTACCGGCACGTGCGCCATCTGGATTCATCGTGCTGACCAGCCAAATCGCGGTATCCGCCGGCAACTGGAGCCCCGCTGCCAACCGGTCGGCCAGTTCGCGCACTACCCGGCGGCCGGCCGGCTCATCACCGTGCATCTGCCCGATCACCACCACCTGCGTGGCAGCCGACGGCGGCCCGAATTGCACCGCCGAGATGACTCCCCCCTGCCCTGTTGTCGCAAGCACCTCGATCACTTTGGGTGCCGCTGTTGCCGAACTGGCGAAACCGAGGAGTAGCCCAGACCCAAGTGCCGCACTCAGCAAGGCTGCGACCCCACGCATTCGAGTAGTTGTCGTCATAGCGCCCTTGGGTGGCTGGTGAGATAGACCTGCCTAAGGGTATCAGCGGTAACCAGCGTGTATATCTGCGTCGTGGTGACCGATGCGTGCCCGAGCAGTTCCTGCACAACCCGCACATCGGCGCCACCTTCGAGGAGATGGGTAGCGAAACTGTGACGCAGAGTATGCGGACTAATCCGCGAACTGAGCTCTGCGCGCTCTGCGCTCGCTTTCAATATCGCCCACGCGCTTTGCCTGCTAAGGGGCGCTCCTCGGGTGTTCAAGAACACCCGAGCCGTCCCGCGGCCCTTCACCGCGAAAAGAGTGCGGCCACGTATCAGGTAGGCGTCAATCGCGCGTGCCGCATAGTCACCGAGTGGCAATTTGCGTTGCTTATCACCTTTGCCAATAACCGTCACCGTGCGATTCACCAAGTCGATATCGTCAACTTCCAGATTCACGGCCTCCGAGATGCGAGCACCCGTTCCATACAGCAGTTCCAGCAAAGCGCGATCGCGTAGGCCAGTAGCGGAATCCAGATCACCTGCGCATTCGATCAATTTCACCACATCGGAATAATCAAGTGCCTTTGGCAATCTGCGCGAAGTACTCGGGGGCTGCACATCGCAGCTTGGGTCCAAAGGGGTCAATCCCTCGAGCAGGGCAAACCGGTGAAAGCCACGAACCGAAACCACGGTGCGGGCAGCACTCGCAGCCGATAGGGCACTACCGAACTGCGAACTCGTGCGAAGAGACGCCGCAAAGTCCGCTACGTCGTTGGACCCAATGGCAGCCACGTCCAGTAGCCCGCGAGAGGTGCACCAATCAAAGTATCTGGCCAGATCGCGCCGATAAGCCGAAATGGTGTTGCCCGATAGACCGCGCTCGATCGTGATGTGGTCGAGGTAGCCGGATATTGCCGATGCCAGGCCCGAACTCAGACCAGCACCTCATCTAGTGTCACTCGAGCAACCCCGAACGAGTCAGCAACGGCGCCGTAGGTGATCTGCCCGGCATGCACATTTAGACCAAGCGCAAGCGCATGGTCATCACGCAGTGCCCGCTTCCAGCCCTTATCGGCCAACGCCACGGCGTAAGGCAAGGTGACGTTTGTGAGGGCGTAGGTTGAGGTATACGGAACAGCCCCCGGCATATTCGCAACGCAGTAGAAAACACTCCCGTGGACCAGGTAGGTGGGGTCGGAGTGGGTGGTCGGGCGCGAATCCTCGAAACAGCCGCCTTGATCGATCGCGATATCCACCAGCACTGATCCCGGCTTCATGCGTGACACCAGTTCATTGCTTATCAGCTTTGGCGCTTTGGCACCCGGGACCAGCACGGCCCCAATCACCAAATCGGCATCAATGACAGCACGCTCGACCTCATAGGAGTTCGATGCGATAGTTTGCATGTGCCCTTGATAGATGGCATCCACCTGGCGCAGGCGAGCAATATTCCTATCCAGCAAGAGCACCTCGGCCTGCATGCCCAGCGCAATTACCGCAGCGTTCATCCCAGCGACTCCAGCGCCAAGAACAACAACCTTTGCCGCGTAAACCCCCGAAACACCACCCATCAAAATCCCACGACCACCATGAGCTCGCATCAACGCATGCGCGCCGACCTGCGGAGCCAACCGGCCGGCGACTTCGGACATCGGCGCCAGCAGCGGCAGTGACCCATCGGGTAACTCAACGGTCTCGTATGCGATTGCCGTGCACCCGGAATTCACCAATGCGTCGGTGCACTCGCGTGAGGCCGCGAGGTGCAGATACGTGAAGACGATCTGCCCCGACCTAATGCGGTGGTACTCGGCTTCGATTGGCTCCTTGACTTTCAAGATCAGATCGGAAATCGCCCACACTTCATCGGCGGTGGCCAATATCTTGGCGCCAGCGGCTAGGTAATCCTCGTTCCTGATGGATGAACCTGAGCCCGCATTGTCCTCGATGAATACCTCATGTCCATGCCCAATTAGCTCGTGCACTCCCGCCGGGGTGATCGCAACCCGATACTCATGTGTCTTGATCTCCCGTGGTACCCCGACCTTCACAGTGCCTCCAAGTTGAACTCCGGAAGCTGCCCCCGACTTGCCCGGCAGCGGCAGCACCTGCCGCCATTTCTCATCGTAGGGCCCGCACATGGTCGGGCCATCTCAGCGTAGGGCCCGCTACGGCAGATGCACCCGCCCCTGTGCCAGCAATTGGTCGCGCAGCGGCCAAGGCGCGGTTGCCGGCCGTAGGTTTGTCCAGCCTGACTCCTTGGCCGCGCAGGCCGCCAATATCCCGCAAACCGCCGACGGGCTTGCGATCGCCCCGCTCAGCACCAGGTCCCGGGCCGCTGCCAACGGCACCCAGACCCGCGGTAGATAGGCCTCCTCGGCTTCGCCGGTGGTTGGGCGCCCGCCCGCCAATTGCGTTAGTCCCCGGGCCAGGTACACCCGGATTGCCTCACTTGAGCCCCCTGGGCTGTTCAGGAAGTCCACCAAGACTTGCCAGTTGCTGGCTTGATATCCCGCCTCCTCGGCCAATTCACGCTCGGCTGTCACCTCCGGTGGCTCACCTCGAACATCAAGTAGGCCGGCCGGTGGTTCGAATAAGGCCATCGCTACCGGATGCCGATACTGACGAATCAGCAGCACCCGATCCAGGTCATCGATTGCGATGATTGCAACCGCGCCGAGGTGCAACAAGATGTCACGGTCAATCAGCTGCCCGTCAAAATCCATGGTATCGGTTCGGACTGACCAGATGCGGCCGGCGAACCTGGCCGCAGAAGCCACAACCGTTCGCGGTTCGCCGACGTCAGCGACACTGCCAGCCCAATTCTCGTCCCGGGCACCGATCATCTAACGAATTGCGCCGCACGATTTTCGGCACGGACAAGGGCAGCACTAACTAGGCCGATGAAAAGTGGATGTGCCCTAGTAGGGCGCGATCTAAACTCCGGGTGTGCCTGCGTACCTACATAGTAGGGATGCACATCTGCTGGGAGTTCAACGAATTCAACGAGTCGACCATCGGGTGAAGTGCCGGAAAAAACCAGGCCGGCTTCCTCGAGGGTTGGGCGGTAGGCATTCGACACCTCATAGCGATGGCGGTGCCGTTCGTCGATATAGGGCAGCCCGTATGTCTGCGCTACCTGCGAGCCGTCAAGCAATTTTGCCGGGTACAGCCCTAGGCGCATGGTGCCACCCATATCCCGTTCGCCGGAAACCACATCACGCTGATCGGCCATGGTCGAAACCACCGGGTAGGCCGTTGCCTCGTCAAACTCGAGTGAGTTTGCGTCAGCAAGGCCAGCGACGGTGCGCGCGTACTCGATTACCATGCACTGCAGGCCAAGGCAGATACCCAAGGTCGGCAACCCCGATTCGCGCGCATATCGAAGTGCACCCAGTTTGCCCTCGATCCCTCGGACCCCAAATCCGCCAGGCACCAAGATCGCATCCAAGCCTTCGAGTTGCTCCCGCGCGCCTTCCATAGTCACGCAGTCATCACTGGTCACCCAGCGGATTTCGACCCGACAATCATTATGGAACCCACCGGCCCGCATTGCCTCAGTGACGGAGAGATAGGCATCGGGTAGATCGACGTACTTGCCCACCAAGCCGATCGTCACCTGCCTTCCAGGGTGATGCACTCGCTGTAAGAGGTCATCCCAACGAGTCCAGTCAACGTCTCGGAATGGCAGATCGAGCCGTCGAACAACGTAGGCATCTAGGCCTTCACTGTGCAGCACCTTGGGGATGTCATAAATGCTGAGAGCATCGACTGCCGCAACGACGGCTTCCTCATCGACGTCACACATCAATGAGATCTTGCGTTTGATGGCGGTTGGCACTGGTCTATCTGCGCGTAGCACGATCGCATCGGGCTGGATACCGATATTGCGCAATGAGGCAACCGAGTGCTGGGTGGGCTTGGTTTTCAGCTCACCAGAAGGTCCGATATAAGGCAGGAGTGAGACATGCAGGAAGAAGACATTGTCGCGGCCGACTTCATGGCGGACCTGCCGTACGGCCTCTAAGAATGGCAGGGATTCGATATCGCCAACCGTGCCGCCCACCTCGGTTATCACCACGTCGACATCGGGGCCGGCCATCCGGCGAATCCGCGACTTGATTTCGTTGGTGATGTGCGGAATTACCTGCACGGTGTCGCCTAGGTACTCCCCGCGCCGCTCCTTGGCGATCACCGTCGAATAGACCTGACCGGTTGTGACATTTGCCGAACCATGCAACTCAGTGTCGAGGAATCGCTCATAGTGGCCAATATCGAGATCGGTCTCCGCGCCATCATCGGTGACGAAAACTTCACCGTGCTGGAATGGATTCATGGTACCTGGATCAACGTTGAGATACGGATCCAACTTCTGCATTGTCACGCGCAGGCCGCGGGCCGAAAGCAGGCTACCCAAACTCGATGCGGTGAGCCCCTTGCCGAGGGATGAAGCTACGCCACCGGTGACAAACAGATGCTTGGTCTGCTTCACGGAACTCACGGGACATCAGACTATCAGTGCCCGGGCCTCAGGCAAACACGTGGCGCGCAGGCGGTTACTTGCCCGCCCGCTCAGTTGCCGCCAGTGCGAGCAATTCCTCAGCGTGCGCTGCGCCAGCCTGCGAATCAGTTAGACCCGAGAGCATGCGCACCAACTCCGTGACCCGCTCCCCGCCGGTGACCGGCCCCACACTCGATGAGGTGACCTGCCCATCAGCGCTCTTGACGATCACCACGTGCTGGTCCGCGAAGGCGGCCACCTGAGGCAGGTGGGTGACCACAATCACCTGCGCGGTGCGCGCCAGTCGGGCCAACCGGCGACCCACCTCGACAGCGGCGCGCCCACCGATCCCGGCATCAACCTCGTCGAACACGAAAGTCGGTACCGGATCGACCCCGGCCAAGACAACTTCGATGGCCAGCATGACTCTTGAGAGCTCACCACCGGAGGCACCCTTGCCGATGGGCAGCGGACCGGTACCCGAATGGGGCTGGAGTAAAAACTCGATCTCATCTGCGCCCCACGTCCCAAAGTCCTCGATCTGGGCCGCGGTTTCCACCTTCACCGCAAGCACTGAATCGGGCATTGCCAAAGCCTGCAACTCGCTGGTTACCTCGGTGCCAAATCGCTTGCCGGCCTTACTACGCGCCGCCGACAAGCTGCGCGCCAACTCGATAGCCGATGACCGAGCGGCCACCTCCTGCTCCCCCAGCAATACCAGTCGATCCTCATCACCGAAGACTTCGGCTACCTTCTCCTTGGCCTGTGCCAGCCAAGCCAGCACTTCGTCCACGGTCCCGCCATAACGGCGCCGCAGGGCGCCAAGGGCACTTCGGCGCTCCTCAACCCAGGCCTGCCGCGCCGGATCCGCATCTATCTGTGTCGCATAGGTGGATAGCGTCAAGGCCGCGTCAGCGGCAATGCTGCTGATTTCGCGAAAACGGTCACGAACAGGCAATAACTGGGGGTCAACCTCCACCGCCCGGTCTAAAGCTTTGGTCGCACCGGCCAGCACGGACAACACATTCGCATCGTCGGCGTCGTCAGGCCGACCGACTGTGTCGTCGGTACCGACCAGGGCGGTATGCGCCGTAGCGATATCTTCCAGCAGGGTGCCCGAATGCACCAACAGCGCCGACTGCCTATCTAGATCCAGATCCTCACCCGGTAGTGGTGCCACCGCCGCAATCTCGGCGATTCCGATGGCGAGGGTGGCCCCCTGCTGCGCCCGGGCCGACAGTTGTGCGGTCAACTCCTGAATCTCAGCGTGCACCTGCCGCCACTGGGTGTACTTGGGCTGGTATTCGGCCAGCAACTTGGTAACAGGCCCGCCCGCATAACGATCCAATAGCTCGCGTTGCTTACCGGATTGGCGCAGTCGCAATTGCTCAGCTTGGCCGTGCACCGCGACCAACTCAACCGCGACCTCTTGTAGCACTGCCACCGGAACGGTGCGCCCGCCAGCAAATGCCCGACTTCGACCCTCCCCCGCTACCGCCCGGGCAAGCAGCACCTGCGCCGACCCCTGCTCAATGTCGATTTCGGCGCCGGCGTCACCTAACCTGGCTAATACCTGCTCCGAATTGGACTCAATAAGTGACCACTCGCCATCGACCTCCGCGCGATCACTGCCATGACGAACCATCTGGGAATCAGCCTTGCCACCTGCGAGCAAGCTGAGGCCGGTCAGCACCATGGTTTTCCCAGCGCCGGTCTCACCCGTTATTGCGGTCAGGCCCGCACCGAAATTGATAACCGCGTCGTCAATTACGCCCAGCCCGCGAATCCGCAAACTCTCGATCACGCAGGGCCTCTGGTGCCGCCGCGCCAGCCCTGCACTGGTAGGTCGAATTTTGCAACCAGCCGGTCGGTGAAGGGTGCCGCGGCAAGTCGGGCAAGCAGCACCGGTTGGCGGTGTTGACGCACCTCGATGCGCGCACCGTCCGCGACATCAAACATTCGGCGGCCATCAGCGGATAAAACTGCCGAGCTATGTGACTGAATCTCAAAAGCTATGACACTACGAGGCGAGACCACCAACGGGCGGGCGAAAAGTGCGTGTGCACTCAAGGGCACCACGAGCAACGCCGCCACCTCAGGCCAAACTACCGGGCCGCCAGCGGAGAATGCGTAGGCGGTGGAACCGGTCGGCGTGGCAGCCACCACTCCATCGCATCCCCAATGGGAAAGGGGCCGACCATCAACCTCGACGACGAGGTCAATCATCCGCTCGCGGACGAGCTTCTCGATACTAATCTCGTTAAGAGCCCATGTCTGGGCGACAAGTTCGCCGGCAACCAGAATGCGAGCGTCAATTGCCATTCGCTCTTCCACGTGCCACCGATGATTGATCAAGGCATCGACAACCGCATTGACATCCTCGGACTCGGCTTCGGCTAGGAACCCAATATGGCCCAAGTTGACCCCTAGGATCGGCGCACCTGCGGCCCGGGCGCGCTCAGCTCCCCGCAGGATGGTGCCGTCACCCCCGAGCACGACAACCACATCGCACCCATCGGCGCTGTGCTCATCTGCGGGGACTACTTCGACTTCTGGGATGGCAAAATCACCACCACCAGCCTCGCGCCACTGGTCAAGATCATCGGTTGCCATGACGACCTTTACGCCTTCGGTATTCAGCGCCTTTGCGACCTGCGCCGCTGCCGCACGCGCCTGTAAGCGGCGCGGGTTGATGACTAAGAGCACCCGCGTGGCAGAAGCAGTCATACTGGCCCCTCCTCGACGGCGGTGCGGATCGCGACAGCAAGGGCAGCCGCGCTCAGGCCGTTCACTAGCGTATCGCGCTGATCTTGATCCCCATGTTGCAGCCATAAGAAGTATTCGACGTTTCCAGCCGGCCCAGGTAGCGGGCTCGCGGCAACTCCCTTCACGCGCATTCCCAATTCGACGGCGGCACCGGCCACCGATGAAACCGCATCGATCCGCAATTGCGGGTCCCGGACGACTCCTTCGCCTACAGCTTCACGCCCTACTTCGAATTGCGGCTTCACCATCAATAGGTAGTCGGCGGATGGCGTGGAGCAGGACACCAAAGCCGGCAGGACAACTCTTAGGGAAATAAAGGACAGGTCCGCCACCACGACGGCGGCCAGCCACGGCACTTCAGCAGCACTTAAGGTGCGGACATTGGTGCGCTCCATCAGGTGCACTCGAGGGTCGACGCGAAGTGGCCAGGCCAACTGCCCATACCCGACGTCAACTGCCAGCACCCGCGCTATGCCACGTTCCAAGAGCACCTGCGTAAAGCCGCCGGTTGAAGCACCAGCATCGAGCCCATCCCTGCCGGAAATATCAAAATCGGGAAACGCCTCGAGAGCACCGCGCAGCTTATGTGCCCCGCGCGATACATAGTGGGCGTCGTCGTCATTGTCATTGACCACAATTGACACATCGCCATCAACTTGGGTTGCTGGCTTGAGTGCAATCGTGCCGCGCACTTGCACATACCCCGAGGTAATCAGATCACGTGCTTGATCTCGCGAACGAGCTAAGCCCCGCCTTGTTAGCTCGGCATCGAGCCGGCGCAGCACCATTGCTGGTTACGGACCGGTGCTGAGATCGGCTAATCGCTGGTGCAATTGCCGATGCACGCTTTCATATACCGCGACGCGGTCACCCGAGGGCAGATCTTCGAGTCTGGTGAGTTCAGCTAAGGCTGCGTCAATGCCAGCGTCGCCGGTCGGCTCCCAAACCGCCAGAGCAAGTTCGGTATTGACCTCTTCGAGAACCAATACATTGTCAATGTCGAGATCCTCATCAGACACCCTTTGCTCCTTCGTTTACGACAATTACTTTCTTCTTTTTCTTCTTCACAGGAATATCGCTGGTTGCACCGGCGGGTGCACCGGCAGCTGCAGCAGGAGCTGCCGGCTCCGGCGCGCTGGAACTAGACTTAAGATCAGAGAGCTGTTGCTCCAGCCGCTGCACATGGCGCCTAAGAGCCGCGAGCTCATCCTCGCGAACAAAACCCATTCGTCCCACTGCGCGGTCAACCTCTGCTCGAATCAAGCCGAGCAGCATTTCGCGGTTTTCCTTGCTCGTACTCACGAGGTCATCCGCGAGCTCTTGTACCTGCCCAACCACATCGGGTGCCTTGGCGGACATATTCATGCCCTGGTTCACCAACCCCAGGGCGATTTCCTTGGCCTTCGAAGCGGTTACCTCGGTAAGCCCACTCGCCATCTGCAGGTAACCGCGAAGGTCTTCAAACATTGGATCCTCCAAGTACTGATCTGGCCCCGGCGCACAAACTTAAGTGCACGTTACCGCTTATCCCACTGCAGGTCGCCCCATGAGGTCCCAGGTTGTAGGCAGGACAGATCGGGGGCGACATACGTAGGGACCTCGGCTCCGGCCGCGAAGGCTAATTCGCTGGCGCTGGTGACACCGGTCAGCACCAACAAAGTGGGGATACCCAGCCGATTTCCGGCAGCGATATCGGTGTCGAGGCGATCGCCGATCAGCAATGGCCGCGACGCCCCCGACCGGGCAATAGCTTCCTTAAGTAGCGCTGGTTCAGGCTTGCCGCCAACGCCGATCGGCCGCCGCCCGGTGGCATGGGCGACGGCTTCGACCATGGCGCCATTGCCAGGAGCCAGGCCCCGTGTGGTGGGGAGAGTGGCGTCGAGATTAGTGGCGATCCACGGTAATCCTGCGGTGACCGCGAAGGTTGCCTCCGTTAAAGCCGCCCAACTCAGATCCATGCCAATCCCCTGTAAAACCCCGGCGGGCTCATCATCGGCGGACACCACCGGTACATACCCGCGCTCGCGCAAGGCAGCAAAAACTCCCGGACCACCGATTGCCAAGATGCGACTACCCGCCGGCACATGCGCCCCCAGCAAGGTCACCCCGGCCTGTGCTGAGGTTACGACTTCAGCTGCTGCCGCATCGATCCCCAACTCGCGCAAGTGCTCGGCCACCTCCGCCGGGGGCCGCGATGCGTTGTTGGTGATGTAACAACAACGCACCCCCTGCTCATGGGCGGCCCGAATACCCTCGATTGCACCGGGAACCGCGTGCGGCCCGATGTATACGACACCATCGAGGTCAAAAAGCAACAGGTCGAATAAGTCAGCCAACTCCTGGCTCATATTTCCTCAATCCCAAAGGCGCTGTCACTCGGGACGCCGGCAATGGGGCCGGTCAGCGGTAGTTGATCGGCCACCCGGGCCCGCAAGGTGGCCTTCACCTGGCTCAACGCCTTGCCGTATTCGGCGCGATCAGGACGCATGACAAATGCCATGGAAAGATGATCGCGCGCCAAGATGAACTCCTGCTTTCGCCATTGCGACATGCCCATTCCAAAATGCGCGTAGTCATCATCGGGCGCCACCGCCAATAGGGCGCCAAAGGCAGCCACCGCATCGTCGTAATGGCGGGCATCGAATACTGCCCGAGCGTAAGCCTCAAGAACGGATCGGGAGCCGGGCTCTGCTTCGAGTAGATACTCGAGCAACTGCGCCGCAGCGGCGCTATTGCCAGCGGCGAGCAACTCCTGGGCCCGCTGATACCACTCGTACGGACTACCGGCTGGCTCACCGGATTTGGGCTCGACCGACACCCCCCTATGGTGCCACGCCCATCTGCTCAAGACTCAACGGCGCCGCAGCACTCCCGCAACCTTTACCCATTGACCCGGGTCCACGAGCGCCAACCGGGCGATGATCACCGGCCGCATTGCCTGACAGGCAATGGTGTCAACTTTCGTCCGACCCCACTGCTCACGAACGGGCCGATCAACTACCACCGAAAACACTGCAATCACATCACCACTTGGCAGTTGTCGCTGCTCGGTCGTACTGCCTAACCGCCCGATGAGTTTTACCTCATTGTGCGTTCCGGGCGCACCTAGTGGGCTTGCTGTGGACGACCCAACACTTCACAATGGGACGGTGGGAAAACCGATAATCACCGCCCTTGGCGATGAGGTCTTCGAGATTGACACCCAAATGGGCGGTCACGCAGGGATCACTGCGAGTTACCTTATTAGAGCCAGCAAGCCCTGCCTCGTTGAAACCGGGACTGCGCGTTCGGCCCCCATGGTCATCGAATCACTCAGGGAACTAGGCATTGAGGCAACCGACTTAGCCACGATCGTGGTAACCCATATTCACCTCGATCACGCCGGCGGAGTTGGCGATCTGGCCACCGCCTTTCCCAATGCCACCATCGTCGTTCACGAAAAGGGCGCTCGCCACCTTGCTGACCCGACGAAGCTGGTGGCCAGTGCGCACCGGGTCTTCGGACCGGACATGGATCGCCTTTTCGGTGACCTCCTACCCACCCCGGTCGAAAGAATTGTTTCGCTCGGCGACTCCGGAACTATTGATCTTGGCGACGGCCGACTTTTACAGACGTTCCACAATCCCGGCCATGCATCACATCATGTTGGCCTACTTGACTCGCAATCTGGCGACCTCTACACCGGTGATGCAGCCGGTGTCTACGTGCAGCAAACCGCACAGGTCCGCCCAGCTACCCCGCCCCCTGATTTCGACCTAGATCTTGCACTCACTTCGTTGGCTCGAATGCGCGATGCGGGTGCGCAGCGCCTGCTCTTTTCGCATTATGGCCCGGTCACCGCAGTGCACGAGGTTCTCCAGGAGTCCGCGGTTGAACTCCACTACTGGGTTGAGGCGGTTCGTGAAGCGCGTTCCCAGTCCCCCGATATTGACCATGCGGTAGCCCTAGTTAAAGAACGTGATCAAGCCCGGCATCCTGGCTTCTACGGCGACCCAGATCGGGTACGGACGTATGAGGATCTTTCCAGCGTGCAGGCCAACGTGATGGGAATCAGTCGTTGGCTGGATCAGACCCAATCTCCTCAGTAAAGGCAATGCCAGCAAATTCTTCGCACCGCTCCGCCGCATCAGTGGCACCGTCAATGTCGGAGGCAGCAGCGCGCTCCATCCACTCCCAGGCCTCGTTGGTTCGGCCAACCTGAGCTAAGAAATCCGAGTAGGCATACTGCAAACGAGCTCGCGCCGTACCTGGCCGCAACTTCGTGAGCTCGGGCACCTGCAAAGTGATGATGGCAGCGCTTATCTGCCCAAGATCAGCACGTGCGCCCGCCCCAACTATCAGCAACTCAGATCTAGTTTCATCGTCGAGCGTCTTGGTATTCGTGGCTCGAATTAGATCCAAGGCTTTTTGTGGACGACCTAGCCCGCGCTCGCAGTCCGCGATCATTGGGATGAATGAATTCGACCCGGTCATGCGTCGAGCCGTGCGCAATTCGGAAATTGCCTCCGAAAACTTGCCCGCCTTGTACGCGGCCACCCCGGCCGCCTCACGCACCGCGGCCACCCGGCCCGCACGGCGCCTCGCCGCCTCAATGTGCGCCATCGCCAATTCCACATCATCATCGGCCATCGCTAAGTCGGCTGCGACCAGATGGCGAGCCACTATCTCAGCCAGCCCATCTGGCAATGTGCGAAGTTCTAGGAGCACTGAGCGGTCTAACTGCTCCGCAGCAATCTCATCGGGGATATGTGGATCGCGTGGCCGATCCGAACGCGGCTTATCGCTGCCCCGAGAATCTGTCCGCGGCCGGTCAGAACGCGGCCGGTCACCAGCCGGCCGACCCGAAGCGGGCTTGCCTCGTGCCGGGTTACTACCCCTGGGCTTGCCACCGCCGGGCTTACCACCTGCAGGCTTGCCACCGCCGGGCTTACCACCTGCAGGCTTACCACCAGCGGGCTTGCCGGAACCTGATGCCCGACTTGGACGCGAGCCGCCACCGGACCCACTCGGTCGGGGGGTTCGCCTGTCAGCCACGTCGTTCTCCTTTTTATATTTGCTGGTTAAATGCTAAGGGCCACTCGTTGGAGTGGCCCTTAGCGAAAGATTGTCCGGCGGCGTCCTACTCTCCCACGCAGTCACCCGCGCAGTACCATCGGCGCTGAGAGGCTTAGCTTCCGGGTTCGGAATGGAACCGGGCGTTTCCCTCTCGCTATGGCCGCCGAAACTCTATTGAGATTTCAATGTAGCCAACCAAGACACTGGTGCCTCGGTACCAAGAGACTTCTCCCTTGGGTTTTTGGCTCCCGATCGAATCTCGGGAACCACACAGTGGACGCGAATTTTAGGAAATGAGGCAAGTCCTCGGCCTATTAGTACCGGTCAGCTCCACACATTACTGT